>NZ_CP071503.1:0-300120 GCF_017354945.1 Shewanella avicenniae
GTGACAGTTTCTCTTTGGCAACAATGCATTGGCAGGCTGCAGGATGAGCTTTCAGCGCAGCATTTCAGTATGTGGATCCGTCCACTGCAGGCTGAGATGGATGGTGAAACGCTAGTATTGTATGCGCCAAATCGCTTCGTGCTGGATTGGGTTCGGGATAAATACCTCAACTTGATCAATCAGTTCTTCACCGAACAACTGGGGAATGATGCGCCAAAATTGCGTTTTGATATTGGTAGTCGTCCGGTGGCTAAGCCGGTTGTTGCGCCTGCACCAGTGAACAAAGGTGTTGCGGCTAAAGCAGCAGTGCCTGCGGCAAACGCATTCACAGCAGAAGAGCCAGTGGTGGAGCATGGCTATCGCAGCAATATCAACCCAACTTATCAATTCGATAACTTTGTTGAAGGTAAATCGAACCAATTAGGTAAGGCTGCTGCATTGCAGGTCTCTGAAAACCCTGGCGGCGCCTACAACCCGTTGTTTCTTTATGGTGGTACCGGTTTAGGTAAAACCCACTTATTGCACGCAGTTGGCAACGGCATTTTGAAAAACAAGCCCAATGCCAAAGTGGTTTACATGCATTCTGAGCGCTTCGTACAAGACATGGTAAAAGCGCTGCAAAACAACGCCATTGAAGAGTTTAAACGTTATTACCGAAGCGTTGACGCCTTGTTTATCGATGATATTCAGTTCTTTGCCAATAAAGATCGTTCTCAAGAAGAGTTCTTTCATACCTTTAACGCGTTATTGGAAGGTAACCATCAGATCATCTTGACATCAGATCGTTATCCGAAAGAGATCGACGGGGTGGAAGATCGCCTCAAATCGCGTTTTGGCTGGGGTTTAACAATTGCTATCGAACCGCCAGAGTTAGAAACTCGCGTGGCGATTTTGATGCGTAAAGCATTAGAAAACGGCATTACTCTGCCAGATGAAGTGGCTTTCTTTATTGCGAAACGTTTACGCTCAAACGTACGTGAGTTGGAAGGGGCGTTAAACCGCGTGATTGCCAACGCCAATTTTACCGGTAGACCAATTACTATCGATTTTGTGCGCGAAGCGTTACGTGACCTCTTGGCTCTGCAAGAAAAATTAGTCACTATAGACAACATTCAGAAAACAGTGGCTGAATACTACAAGATTAAGATGGCAGATATGCTATCTAAGCGCCGCTCCCGCAGTGTTGCCCGTCCACGGCAAATGGCAATGGCGTTGTCTAAGGAATTGACTAACCAAAGTTTGCCAGAGATTGGCGATGCATTTGGCGGTCGAGACCATACAACCGTGCTTCATGCTTGCAGAAAGATTGCGCAGCTGCGTGAAGAAAGCCACGACATCAAAGAAGATTACGCGAACTTGATCAGAACTCTATCTTCTTAAATCAGGGATCTACACAATGAAATTTTCTATAGAAAGGGATGAGTTGCTTAAACCATTGCAACTAGTTTCAGGTGCTGTTGAAAGACGTCACAATCTCCCCATTCTCTCTAATGTTCTTGTGGAAGTAAGTGGTCACTCACTTAAGCTAACTGGTACTGATTTAGAAGTGGAACTGGTAGGCTCGGCGCCAATTAGTGGTGAGATCCAAGAGGGGCGAACCACGGTTCCCGCGAAGAAGTTACTCGATATTGTGAAGTCTTTGCCTGAGCACAGCGAAGTCAATATTGAACAACAAGAAAACAAGTGGTTACTGCGTTGTGGTCGCAGCCGTTTTTCGTTGGCGACCCTGCCAGCGGAAGAATATCCGAATGTTGAAAGCTTCGCGCCAAATATCGAATTTACGATTAGCCAAGGATTGCTCAAATCACTGATTGAAGCGACGCAGTTTTCGATGGCGAACCAAGATGTGCGTTATTACCTCAATGGCTTGTTATTTGAAACCGAAGGTAGCGTTTTACGAGCGGTAGCCACAGACGGTCATCGTTTGGCACTGAGTCATCGTTCTATCGAAGCGCAGTTGGCCGAAAACCAAGTGATTGTGCCGCGTAAAGGGGTGATGGAAATGTCACGTCTGTTAGACAGTGACGACCAAACGATTACCTTAGCGATTGGTGAAAATGCCATTCGAGCCACTACGCAAAGTGCTGTACTGACCAGTAAGTTGGTTGATGGACGCTTCCCTGATTATCGCCGCGTTTTGCCAAAAGGTGGAGATAAAGTGGTGATTGCCAGCCGCAATTCGTTGAAACAATCTTTGCTGCGTGCATCTATTCTATCGAATGAAAAATTCCGCGGTGTACGGATTCAACTGTCTGATTCAATTTTGAAGATCAATGCTAACAACCCAGAGCAGGAAGAAGCTGAAGAGATTGTTGATGTTGAGTACAGTGGTCCAGCTCTAGAAATCGGCTTTAACGTGTCCTATCTGCTCGACGTTCTTAACAGCCTCAAGTCTGATGATGTACGTATTACCTTGTCAGATGGAAACTCCAGTGCACTGATTGAAAACCACGTCGAAGAAGATTCTATGTACGTGGTTATGCCTATGCGTCTGTAGGTTTTTGCTGCCTTAATGATTATTCAGCAGCTGCAGGTTGCGCACTTCCGCAATATCCATTCAGCCCAATTGTCTCTCGGCAATGGGCTGAATCTCATTTATGGCCACAACGGCAGCGGTAAGACGAGTCTGCTTGAAGCCATTCATTTTCTTGGTTTAGGGCGATCCTTTCGCAGTCATCTATCACAGCGGGTTATCCAAGAAGGTGAAGAGTGTTTGCAACTCTTTTCCCGGTTAGTCAGTCATGATGAGCAGCAGCACAAGCTGGGGCTTAGGCGCTTTCGCAGTGGCGATACAGAAGTGCGTATGGATGGCGAGCGCATTAAAAAACTATCGCTATTGGCCGAAGCTTTACCCATCCAATTGATCACCCCAGAGAGTTTCGCGCTGCTGTTTGAAGGCCCTAAAGCGAGACGGCAATTTATTGATTGGGGCGCATTTCATTCTGATCCGAACTTTTACCTCAATTGGATGAATGTTAGACGTATATTAAAACAACGTAATCAATTGCTTAGAGATAAAGCCAGCTATCAGCAAATTGCGTTTTGGGATAAAGATTTTTTACGCTATGCCACTGTGGTGACTGATATACGAAAACACTATGTGGACTCGTTAAATGAGCAACTTAAGGGTATAATCGGAGGGTTTTTACCGCAGGTGGAAGTGAAGGTTTCCTTCACCCAAGGCTGGGACAGTAAAACCGATTTTGCCGAGCTCTTGCCGATGCAATATGAGCGTGATTTAGCCACAGGTTTTACGGTCAGTGGGCCACATAAAGCAGATTTACGTTTACGCGTTGGCAATCTACCAGCGCAAGATGCTTTGTCCCGTGGTCAATTGAAGCTGTTGGTCTGTGCGCTACGCATTGCACAGGGAAAATTGCTAAAACAGCAGTTAAACAAAAACAGCATCTATCTGGTGGATGACTTACCGTCAGAGCTAGATAAACAACATAGAAAATTACTGCTGCAGGAGCTGGTGGACACCCAAGCGCAAGTGTTTGTGACCGCCATTGACCCTGCCGCGATATCGGATTCTTTGAACTTCCCACCTGACAGGACGTTCCGCGTGGAGCGGGGGGAAGTGAAGGTCATTGAATAGCCAACGAGAGAATAATATGTCAAACAACAGTTATGATTCTTCGAGTATTAAGGTGCTCAAAGGCCTGGATGCCGTACGGAAAAGACCAGGTATGTACATTGGTGATACCGATGATGGTACCGGTTTGCACCACATGGTATTTGAGGTAGTAGATAACTCTATCGATGAAGCATTGGCGGGTTATTGCAGCGATATCACAATCACTATTCACCTCGATGGCTCTGTATCCGTTAAAGACGATGGCCGCGGGATCCCAGTTGCATTGCACCCAGAAGAAGGGGTATCTGCCGCGCAAGTGATCATGACAGTGTTGCACGCTGGCGGTAAGTTCGACGACAACTCTTATAAAGTGTCGGGTGGTTTGCACGGTGTGGGTGTGTCGGTTGTAAACGCCTTGTCAGAAAAACTGAAACTGACCATTTGCCGTGACGGCCACAAATATGAGCAGTACTACATTCACGGGGAGCCTAAAGCGCCGATTGCAGCGATTGGTGACTCTGATAAAACCGGTACTGAAATCCGCTTTTGGCCAAGCAAAGAAACCTTCACTGATGTTGAATTCCATTACGAAATTTTAGCAAAGCGCGTTCGAGAATTGTCATTCCTGAACTCAGGCGTGGGTATTCGCTTAGTTGATGAGCGCGATCAGAAAGATGAATTTTTCCACTATGAAGGTGGTATCAAGGCTTTTGTTAACTACCTCAACGTCAACAAAACGCCAGTAAACAAAGATATTTTCCACTTTTCACAAGAACGGGAAGATGGCATTACCGTTGAAGTGGCAATGCAGTGGAACGATGGTTTCCAAGAAAATATTTTGTGTTTTACCAACAACATTCCGCAACGTGACGGCGGTACCCACTTAGCTGGTTTCCGCGCCGCGTTGACCCGTAACCTCAACAACTATATGGAAGCTGAAGGTTACAATAAGAAGAACAAAACCAGCGCCACCGGTGATGATGCCCGTGAAGGTTTGACTGCGGTGATTTCGGTGAAAGTACCGGATCCAAAATTCAGCTCGCAAACCAAAGACAAACTGGTATCCAGTGAAGTGAAAGCGGCTGTGGAACAAACCATGGCGGAAAAACTGAACGATTACCTGCTGGAAAATCCGAACGAAGCACGCTTGATTGTATCCAAAATCATCGATGCAGCACGTGCCCGTGAAGCAGCGCGTAAAGCCCGTGAAATGACTCGCCGTAAAGGCGCATTAGATTTAGGTGGTTTGCCAGGTAAATTGGCAGATTGCCAAGAGAAAGACCCAGGTCTGTCTGAAATCTACATTGTGGAAGGGGACTCAGCGGGCGGTAGTGCTAAACAAGGCCGTAACCGCAAGAATCAAGCGATTCTGCCGCTGAAAGGTAAAATTCTCAACGTAGAAAAAGCGCGCTTTGACAAGATGCTGTCTTCGCAAGAAGTCGCCGCGCTGATCACTGCTCTGGGCTGTGGTATTGGCCGTGACGAATATGACCCAGACAAGACCCGTTACCATAACATCATCATCATGACCGATGCTGACGTCGACGGCTCGCACATTCGTACCCTGCTGTTGACCTTCTTCTTCCGTCAAATGCCCGAACTGATTGAGCGTGGTTATATCTACATTGCGCAGCCACCATTGTTTAAAGTGAAAAAGGGTAAGCAAGAGCAATATTTGAAAGATGAGCCAGCATTAACCGAGTATCTGACCAACCAGGCGTTGGACGGTGGTTGTATCTACCCATCAAAAGATGCGCCAGCCATTTCTGGTGCTGCGATGGAAAAACTCGTGCTGCAATATCGTGAAGTTGAAAGTGTGGTGGAACGTTTGGAAAAACGTTTCCCTACTAACGTGACCGATCGCATGATTTATCATCCTCGCGTAACCGCTGAAATGCTGGCCAATGAAACTGATATGGTCAGCTGGTGTAAGGCATTACTGGAAGATTTGGAAGCTCGCGAAACCCACGGTGTGCTGTATAAGCTGGCGCCAACATTAGAGCCAGAGCGTGGTGTGTATTTGCCACAACTGACGGTACGTAAGCATGGTATCGATACCCATTACCTGTTTAGCTATGACTTCTTCCATTCTAACGATTACAACAAGATCGCATCTCTTGGCGAACAGTTGGATGGTTTGATTGAAGAGGGTGGTTTCGTACAACGTGGCGAGCGCAAGAAAGACGTGGTCACCTTTGCTGAAGCGTTGGAATGGCTGGTGGCTGAGTCTAAACGTGGTGTTTACATTCAACGCTACAAAGGGTTGGGTGAGATGAACCCAGAGCAGCTGTGGGAAACTACCATGGACCCTGAAGCACGTCGTATGCTGCAGGTCACCATTGAAGACGCTATCGGCGCTGATCAGCTGTTTAATACCCTGATGGGTGATGCAGTAGAACCTCGTCGCGACTTTATCGAATCTAATGCGTTAAACGTCGCCAACTTGGACGTATAACATTATCCAAGCGTTTAAAAAAATACAAAAAAGGAGGGCTTAGCCTTCCTTTTTTAATGTCTGAATCGTGCACTGTAATCTGTTGAATCGACATAAAAAACGCGCTCCGAATCATCGGTAGCGCGTTTTTAATATTTGCAGCAAAGATTATTGCAGCAATGAGATATCCGCAACCTTGAGGAACAACCCTTGCAGCTTGTTCAGTAGTGCTAAACGGTTGTTACGCAGCGCTGCATCGTCAGCCATTACCATCACATGTTCGAAGAAGTTATCTACCGATTCACGTAGACTTGCCAGTAAGGTCAAGGCGGATTGATACTCACCTTGATCAAACAATGGCGCCAACTGTGGTGCTAATGCGTTTAATGCATCATTGAGTGCGATTTCAGCGGATTCTTGCAGCAGTGCTGGGTTGATGTCGCTTGGCAATTCGCCGTCAACTTTGGCCAGAATGTTCGATACACGTTTATTCGCTGCGGCTAGTGCCAATGCGGGTTCTAGCGTACGGAAGTGGCTCACGGCGTTGATGCGCGCGTCAAAGTCAGCTGGCTTGGTTGGGTAACGCGCCAGTACCGACAGGATTACGTCGGTGGCGATACCTTTATCTTGATACCAAGCACGGAAGCGCGCCATCAAGAACTCGACCACGTCATCAGCGGTATTGGCATTGCTCAGGTTGCTGCCATGAGCAGCAATGGCTTGTGCCACGATATCACGCAGATCTAAAGCCAACTTGTTCTCAACGATGATACGCAACGTACCAATCGCTGCACGACGCAGCGCAAATGGGTCTGCCGCGCCTTTAGGTGCTTGGCCGATACCGAAAATACCGGTCAAGGTGTCCAGCTTTTCGGCCAGCGCTACTGCGCATGAGGTGATAGCTGTTGGTACGCTGTCGCCTGAGAAACGTGGTTTGTACTGTTCTTCCAAGGCAACGGCTACTGCTTCAGTTTCACCATCAAGACGGGCGTAATGCATGCCCATGGTGCCTTGAGTGTCGGTGAATTCCATCACCATGTTGGTCATCAAGTCAGTCTTAGACAACAACCCCGCACGTGCTGCATCAACACCATCAGTGCCTAAGCTGCGCGCGATATAACCAGCAACCTGTGCAATGCGCTCAACACGGTCTTTCAATGTGCCGAGTTGCTGCTGGAATACCACGGTAGCTAAACTCGCGATACGAGATTCAAGCGTTTGTTTTTTATCGGTATTAAAGAAAAATTCAGCATCGGCAAGGCGAGGGCGAACCACTTTTTCGTTACCGGCAATAATCTGCTGTGGATCTTTCGATTCGATATTGGCAACGAAGATGAAGTGAGGCATCAATTTGCCTGCAGCATCAAATACTGGGAAGTATTTTTGGTCACCTTTCATGGTGTAAACCAGCGCTTCTGCCGGTACTTTCAAGAATTTGTCTTCAAATGACGCTGTCAGAACTACTGGCCATTCAACCAAAGATGCCACTTCTTCAAGCAGCGCTTCGTTGATATCAGCTGTACCGCCTAATTTGGCTGCTGCCGCTTCTGCATCGGCTTTAATAATGGCTTTACGTTGTTCGTAATCCACAATCACTTTGCCGCGTTCCAGCAGGGTTTGTTGGTAATCGTCGGCATGGGCGAGTTCAAAGCTGGCTTCACCCATAAAACGGTGACCGCGTACGGTGCGGGCTGAGGCGATGCCCAAAATGCTGCCTTCAACTATCGTGTCGCCAAGCAACATCGTAATTGTGTGTACTGGACGAATAAACTGGGCGGTGTTTGCACCCCAACGCATACGTTTTGGAATGGGCAGTTTGTCCAGCGCGGTTTGTACCATCGCTGGAATCAAGCTGGTGGTGGCGACGCCAGTCACTTTGGCGTGATACACCAGCCATTCACCTTTGTCTGTTGCCAGACGTTCAGCCTCGGCGACTTCAATACCATTACCCCGAGCCCAGCCCTGAGCCGCTTTGGTCGGATTACCATCGGCATCAAATGCTGCTTGAACGGACGGACCACGTTTCTCTACCACTTTATCTTGCTGTGCAGTTGCCAATTGTTCTACTGCAATTGCGAGACGACGCGGAGCCGCAAACCATTTAGCTGCAGTGTAAGCGAGTTCCGCCTTGTTTAACTCTTCAGTAAAATTGGCCAGGAACGACTCGGCCAAGGTACGTAGCGCTTTTGGCGGTAGCTCTTCAGTACCAATCTCAATTAGTAAGTTTTCAAATTTCATACTGCTAGTCCTCACTTACACATTGGGAAGCCAAGAGCTTCACGCGCTTGATAGTAGGCTTCCGCCACACCTTTGGCCATGGTGCGTACGCGTAGGATATAACGTTGGCGCTCGGTCACGGAAATGGCGTGGCGTGCATCTAACAAGTTGAATGCATGAGAGGCTTTCATCACTTGTTCATAAGCGGGCAGTGGTAACGGTTTTTCTAAACCTAATAAGTGGTTACAGGCCTTTTCGCACTGTTCGAACATACCAAACAGGAACTCAACATCGGCGTGTTCAAAGTTGTAGGTAGATTGTTCCACTTCGTTTTGATGGAATACATCACCATAAGTGATTTTGCCCAATGGGCCATCGGTCCATACCAAATCGTAAACACTATCAACGCCTTGAATATACATTGCTAGACGTTCTAAGCCGTAAGTGATTTCACCGGTTACAGGGCTACATTCCAAGCCACCAACTTGTTGGAAATAGGTAAACTGGGTGACTTCCATGCCGTTCAACCATACTTCCCAACCAAGACCCCAAGCGCCCAATGTTGGCGATTCCCAGTTGTCTTCCACAAAGCGAATATCGTGCACGGTTGGGTCGATGCCCAGCGCTTTGAGTGAGCCTAGATAGAGCTCTTGGATATTATCTGGAGAAGGCTTGAGTACTACTTGAAATTGGTAGTAGTGCTGCAAACGGTTTGGGTTTTCGCCATAGCGACCATCGGTAGGGCGGCGTGAAGGCTGAACATAAGCGCTGCTCATTGGCTCTGGGCCGAGTGAACGCAAAAAAGTCTGTGGATGGAATGTTCCCGCACCCACTTCCATGTCCAGCGGTTGGACAATCGCACAGCCTTGCTGTGCCCAGTAATCCTGTAACGTCAGGATAAAACCTTGGAAGGTTTTAACGTCATACTTACTCGTCATGTCTACTGTATCAGCCATTGATAGAAAATGTTTTCGATTATACCTTGTAGGTCACTGGTTATGTAGGTTAATTTTGCCGCAAGACGCCATTTTGCTGGAGATTGCTATGGATTCACTGACTCGTTGTGGTTGGGTTTCAACCGATACTGTGTATCAACAGTATCATGATGAGGTGTGGGGAAGACCGGTTTATGAACCACTGGAGCTGTTTGCCAAATTGTGTCTTGATGGCCAGCAAGCCGGGCTTAGTTGGATCACCATTCTTAAACGACAGCAAAATTACTATGATGCTTTTGCTAACTTCATCCCGAGTGAGATTGCCAAATTTGATGATGCTCGTGTAGATGCGTTGATGCTGAACAGTGGCATTATTCGAAATCGCGCTAAAATTCGATCCATTGTTGGCAACGCCAAAGCCTATTTAGCCATGGAGCAACAGGGTGAGAATTTTAGTGAATTCTTATGGAGTTTTGTTGGTGGAGAGCCACAGGTTAATCACTTTAAGCAATTAAGTGAGGTGCCAGCGCAAACGTCTGCATCATTGGCTATGTCAAAGGCGTTAAAGAAAAAAGGCTTTAATTTTTGTGGGCCGACTATCTGTTATGCGTTTATGCAAGCTGTTGGTATGGTGAATGATCATTTAACTGATTGTTTTTGTTATAATTCATGTATTGATGTTTCACGTGAAACATGAAAATGCGCTGCTACGTAAAATCTGAGTCGTCTGTGGCTAACTTCCGCCACAGAATTTAAAATATTTTTCGATTTTTTACGACTCGAATTCTGCTACCGATCGGATCGACGATATTAAATCTTATAAGATTTATTAATTTTTCCGCTCGAAGCTACAGACCAAATTCAATCCGAGCTGCATAGTTAGACATTGGTTTGTGTTATTTGCCGTCATTGCCAGTGTATTGATGGCAGCAAAACTTGCCGTAGTACTCTCTTGCCTTAGTCGAACCAAGTTAAGAACAAATTTAACTAGTTGATTTGACAGTTACGCCTTCGCAGACTTATCAACAATTCATTGGTGGCAATTTTTAGCAATAGGGACAACGGCTAACTTTTTAGCACAATGTCAAAATCAAATAACGACGGTTTGGTGTTGGTCTGACGGATTAATATGAGGCTTAAAGCCAGCCGTTGGCGTTCTAAGAACGTCCTTTCGAACGACGTGCATTCGTAGGATAGTTTTTCCCCCGCTGGCTATTAAAGGCCTTTCTTGATCAAATATTGAAAAGGCAACGCATCTGTTTGAAAGCTTACTAAGGTGTGGTCCATAAACTGGCAGAAGCCGGGAATGTCGCGAGTAGTCGCTGGATCATCCGCAATAACTAATAATGTTTCTCCCTCATTCATGTGACGTACTTGCTTTCTGATCATCATGATTGGCTCAGGACACCGAAGTCCTAATGCGTCTAAGGTAACATTGGCGTTTTCGAATTCAGTTGAAGATGACATCGTTTACTTCTCGTTTACGGATTGGTTTAGCCGTCGTATTTTATCCCTCTGCGTTAAAGAATGCAGCTGCCAATTTATGTAATGTTTCACGTGAAACAAAAAGGGACTCTTGTAAGAAAGTCCCTTTGAATAAAAGGCAAAAAATTGCGAAGTAAAGTGCTAGTCAACTCTTTCAAAGACGGTACTTATGCCTTGGCCAAAACCAATGCACATGGTTGCCAAGCCAAGACTAGCATCTCGTTGTTGCATGAGGTGTAACAAGGTCGTTGAAATACGGGTTCCTGAACAACCAAGTGGGTGCCCCAACGCTATTGCACCGCCATTCAAATTGACTTTAGTTTCCAGCTGTTCTAGCAATCCCAAATCCTTTACACAGGGTAGTGCTTGGGCTGCGAATGCTTCATTCAACTCAACTAAGTCGATATCATCGATCGTCAACTTGGCTCGAGCGAGCGCTTTTTGGCTGGCTGGTACTGGCCCGTAACCCATGGTGGCAGGATCACAACCAGCAACAGCCATAGATTTAACGCGAGCCATGATTGGCAAACCGAGAGTGCGAGCCTTAGATTCAGCCATCACCAACATGGCCGAAGCACCATCAGACAGTGCGGACGACGAGCCTGCAGTTACGGTGCCATTAACAGGATCAAAAACCGGTTTCAATTGGCTCAATGCCTCAAGACTTGCATCAGCACGAATGACTTGATCTTGCTTACACAAAATCAAATTACCCTGGTCATCGTGGCCAACAACCGGGGCTATTTCATTATCAAAGCTTCCTGCAGTCATCGCAGCATAAGCGCGTTGATGCGAGCGCAAGGCAAACTGGTCTTGCATCTCGCGAGAGATACCATGCAGTTTGCCTAACAACTCTGCGGTTAGTCCCATCATGCCTGAGGCTTTAGCCACCGTCTTACCTAAGCCAGTATGAAAGTCGACACCATGAGACATGGGCACATGTCCCATATGCTCAACACCACCCACAATAAAGATCTCACCCATGCCACACATTATCGATTTGGCTGCTTGATGCAGTGCTTCCATGGATGAGCCACATAGCCGATTTACGGTCACCGCAGCTACAGATTTTGGCAATCCAGCTAATAGTGCTGCGTTGCGACCGATGTTAAAACCTTGCTCTAATGTTTGCTGCACACAGCCCCAAATAACATCCTCTATATCAGTGGGATCGACTTGAGGATGACGGGCTAACAGTGCTTTCATTAAATGGGCTGATAGGTCTTCTGCTCGAACATGACGAAAAACTCCGGCTTTGGAGCGTCCCATTGGAGTACGTAAACAATCAACGATAACTGCATGTTCCATTTTCTACGTCTCCTTAAGCGTGTTGGTAAAAGTGTTCGCCACGTTCGATTCGTAGGCGAACAGAACTTGGTACTTGGTAAAGTGGCCCAAGATGACTAAAGTTTGCCGCCCAATCGATATACTTCGGCAATCCCATTTGCTCAAGATAGCTAAATACACCACCTCTAAATGGCGGAAATCCTAGGCCATAAATTAACGCCAAATCGGCCTCGGCAGCGGACTGCACTATGCCTTCATCAAGGCATAAGAGTGTTTCGTTAATCATCGGGATCATCATCCGTGCAATAATCTCATCTTCTGAAAATTGCGCAGCGGGACTATCTGTCAAATTAGCAAGTTCGGCACATGGTGTTTTAACTGACTTACCACGCTTGTCTTTACTGTAGCTGTAGAAACCTGAACCGGTCTTTTGGCCAAAACAACTGGCCGTAAAAAGCTTGTGAATGGCATCTTGATAAGTCACCGCCATTCGTTCAGGAAACCCCTCAGCCATAACTTGCTGGGCATGATGGGCGGTGTCGATTCCTACTACATCTAACAAGTATGCCGGCCCCATCGGCCAACCAAACACTTTTTCCATCACTTTGTCGATAACGGTATAGTCTGCGCCGTCTGCAACCAGCTGGCAGAACCCGGCGAAATATGGGAATAGCACCCGGTTAACGAAAAAGCCTGGGCAGTCATTAACCACAATTGCGGTTTTGCCCATTTGTGTGGCATATCCCACTACAGTCGCGACAGTCTCGTCGCTAGTGACACTTGATTTGATCACTTCAACTAACGGCATCCGATGAACAGGATTAAAAAAATGCATGCCGCAGAATCGTTCAGGATGCTTTAAAGCAAGCGACAGCTGATTGATAGAGATTGTGGATGTGTTAGAGGTAATGACCGCATTGTCGCTCACATGCTTTTCAACATCAGCAAGTACAAGCGCTTTAACTTTGGGGTTTTCAACCACAGCTTCAACCACAATATCGCTCATTTCAATGGCATCGTAATTCAAGGTGGGTTGAATGCTGTTGAGCACCTGCGCCATTTTCTCTGGTGTTAAGCGTCCACGTTCAATCTGTTTTTGTAGCAGCTTGCTTGCCTCGTTGAGTCCCAGCTGAATCGCATTGGCATTTATATCTTTCATTACTACTGGCACATGCTTCACCGCACTTTGGTAAGCAATGCCCCCTCCCATAATGCCTGCGCCAATCACGGCGGCGTTGCCTGTTGGGCGCGCCAAACTTACATTTCTTTTGGCGAGTGACTTGACGTACTGATCGTTCAAGAATAATTGGATGAGGGATTTTGCGGTTGCTGTTTTGGCTAAACTCATAAACGCATGATGTTCATTTACTAACGCGTGTTCGCGAGTATCTGCAGCACTTTTCTCTATCGCCGTTAGTGCAGCCATCGGTGCCGGATAGTGCTTACCGGCTTTGGCGTAAACGAGCCCTTTGGCGACATTAAACGACATCATCTGCTCTAACTTACTCAAACTGAGCGGTTGCTGCTTTTGCTGCCGCCGCGCCTGCCAATCAATCTCCTCATTTATTGCCAACGCGAGTAGCGCATTGGCGCTTTCAACAAGCTGTTCTTTATTGACTACAGCATCGACTAAGCCTAATGACAGCGCCTCAGTACTGCGACACTCTTTTGCTGACGTAATCAACTCAAGCGCATTATCAACGCCAATGAGCCGAGGCAATCTCACCGTGCCACCGAATCCGGGAATAATGCCCAGCTTGGTTTCAGGAAGGCCAATGCGCAGGTCATCACTCGCAACGCGGAAATCGGTGGCAAGTACGGTTTCACAGCCGCCACCGAGCGCGAAGCTATTTACGGCAGCGACTGTTGGAAAAGGCAGATCTTCGAGTTTATTGAAAATAGCGTTTGCGCTTAGTAGCCATTGATAGAGTTGCGCATCTTCCTCGGCAAAAAGCGTTAAAAACTCGGTAATATCCGCACCAACAATAAAACTGTCTTTAGCAGAACTGAGCACAAGCCCTTGCAGCTGCGGATCTGCATTGACGATGCTATCAAGCGCTTGATTAAAGTCATTAAGGGTTTGCCGATCAAACTTATTAATCGCGCTGTCTTCACGATCAAACAGCAGATGCGCAATACCGTTTTGCTGTGTCACTTTTACCGTTGAACTTTGATAGAGCATGGTCAACCTTCCATTTGAGTGCGCCCTTTGGCCACTTTAGCAACTGGTACGATGAGATTTTAGTGTGGAAGTTTATTAAGCAAATTACAATAACCAATTTAAACAGTTGTTTTAATTTTGTCAGTTGCTTGCAGTTGGTGTTGAAGTTTCTTTATGAATATCAGTTGGATATGTAACTATTTTGAGCTAGATATAGTGGGATATACCTTGGTCTAATACTTGATGGACACTGGCTGTAGCAGTGTTTAGTGACATCAAGGCATAATAGCCAGATTGAGATATCTAAAGGTTATAAGCTTGAGTCAGCACTATTTTGTTTTACAGCGCCCCGTTGAAGTCATGGAAGAGATTAAAGGCAGCAAATTTATTACCTTACTCTTTAATGCGAATAGTCCTGATGAGTTTCGAGCACAGCTACTGCTGGTAAAACAACAATACCCGGGCGCGAACCATTACTGCCAAGCCTTTATTGCCTCGATGCCGGGTGATAATGCTTCTGTCGGATTTAGTGATGACGGTGAGCCATCAGGTAGTGCAGGACGGCCAATGCTAAATGTGTTGCTGGGTGCCAATATTGGTTTTTGCGGTGCAATATCGGTGCGTTATTTTGGCGGAACTAAGTTGGGGGTGGGTGGCCTCGTGCGCGCGTATTCAAGTGGCGTGAAGCTGGCTATTGCTCAAGCGCTGCTTGAGCTGCGTCAGCCAAGTGAAGTCATCACCCTTGAATGCAGCTACAGTGAACTTGGATCAGTTGAACATTTTTGCCAACGCCAGCAATTAGTGATTGAGGATAAGCATTTTTCCGAGCAGGTGTCGCTGAAGATTCAACTTCCTCTATCCTGTATAAATGCGTTATGCGAGCAGTTAAAGGCGATAAACCCCATGGGCGTTTATATTGTGCGAGCTAATTCAGATTCAACTCAACGGTAACCAAGACGGTTAGGAGCAAAATGCACTATCGAACGATTACTCGTATCACTGGCCTGTTAGTTGGACTGTTTTCGATTACTATGCTGCCACCAGTTGCGGTGTCGATGATTTATAGCGATGGCGGCGGTAGAGCTTTTGTCCAAGCATTTTTTATCAGTATTATTATCGGCTTATTCTTGTGGTACCCCAATCGCCAATATAAGCATGATCTGCGCACCCGTGAAGGCTTTCTGATTGTGGTGCTCTTTTGGACTGTGTTGGGGGCGATTGGTACCTTGCCATTCCTGCTGGTAGATAACCCCGAATTAGGCCTAGCTGACAGCGTATTTGAATCTTTTTCGGCGCTGACGACGACTGGCGCCACCGTGATTGTCGGATTAGACCAACTCCCGAAAGCAATACTGTTTTACCGGCATCAATTGCAGTGGCTAGGGGGGATGGGGATCATCGTGCTTGCCGTAGCGATTTTGCCAGTCCTGGGAATTGGGGGAATGCAGCTATATCGGGCTGAAATTCCTGGGCCAGTAAAAGATAGCAAGATGACCCCTCGTATTGCCGAAACCGCCAAAACCCTCTGGTACATCTATCTGTTATTAACCATTGCTTGCGCCGCCGCCTATCACTTTGCTGGAATGCCAGTGTTTGATGCGATTTGTCACTCGTTTTCAACCATCGCTATTGGTGGGTTTTCTACCCATGATGCCAGTATTGGTTACTACCAAAGCCCTGCGATTAACCTGATTTGTGTGTTTTTTTTGCTGGTGGCTGCCGTGAATTTTAGCCTGCATTTCGCGGCATTTTCGCGTCGTGGTATTAACCTTAAAACCTATTTTCGTGACGCGGAATTTCGAGCGTTGCTGATTGTGCAATTTGCCTTAACAGCCGTGTGTTTTGCTACCTTACTGCATACTGGCATCTATGATTCGCCTGAAGAAACTCTGGACTATGCCTTGTTCCAAGCAGTATCTGTATCAACAACCGCAGGTTTTGGTACTGAAAGCTTTCATGAATGGCCATTGTTCCTGCCAATACTGCTAATCTTTTCCAGCTTTATCGGTGGCTGTGGTGGTTCCACTGCGGGGGGGATTAAGGTGATCAGGATGGTGCTGCTGATCCTGCAGGGCTATCGTGAATTGAAACGACTCATTCACCCCAGGGCCATGTTTTCTATTCGCATCGGCAGTAAAGCGCTGCCAGATCGGGTAATTGATGCGGTATGGGGGTTCTTTTCCGCTTATGCCTTGGTGTTTGTGGTGTGCATGCTCATTCTGATGGCAATGGGGATGGATGCTATCACCTCATTTAGTGCAACTGCGGCATGCCTTAATAATCTTGGCCCAGGCTTAGGTGATGTTGCCGCTAACTATGCGGCTATTTCCGATGCTGAAAAGTATGTGCTGGTGGTCGCTATGTTGTTTGGTCGTTTGGAAGTGTTCACCTTGTTAGTGTTATTTATTCCGAGTTTCTGGAAGAACTAATGGCCAATATTTTGTTACTGTATTCAACGGTAGATGGTCAGACACGTCGCATCTGTGAGGCAATGCTGGCACCATTTGCCGCTCATAACGCACAGCTTTGCTCCATCGAACAGGCGTCAGAGTCTCAACTGCTTTGGGCAGACAAGATCTTAATTGGCGCCAGTATTCGCTATGGCAAATTCCGTCCGAACCTGTTCCAGTTTGTGAATCGTTACAAAGCGTTAATTGATGCAAAACCGAATGGCTTTTTCTGCGTTAACGCAGTGGCACGCAAACCCAACAAAAACTCCCCAGCGACCAACAGCTACATGCATAAGTTTTTAAGACTATCGTTGTGGCAGCCCCGATTAATTGGAGTGTTTGCTGGACGGATTGCGTATCCACAGTATGGCTTCTGGGACCGGAACATTATCCGCTTCATCATGTGGCTTACTAACGGGCCAACCGATGTAAAACAGACATACGAATTCACTGACTGGGAGTGTGTACGTCAGTTTGCCAATGAATTCTTAGCGAAATAGCTGTTTAAACGGCGTTAAACAGAGCAGAACTTGCGATGCAGGATTGAGATAACTTCAGTCACTTGTTCGTTCTTTAACGAGTAATAAACGATTTGAGAGCTTTTACGGGTAGCCACTAAATCTTCGGTACGTAGTACTGCCAAGTGTTGAGATAAGGCAGACTGGCTCAAAGGAACTGTTTCGTTCAGTTCGGTCACACTCAGTTCGTTATCCAATAGCAGACATAAGATCATCAGTCGGTAAGGATTTGCTACTGCTTTGAGCCATTTAGCCGCGACTTCCGCGTTCGTCAGCATGGCACCGACGTTAATTTCTTTTGTCATTTGTGACATCCATCCCATTTTGATTAGATAATTCTAATCAAATACTAATAAATCCGCAATGAAGCAGTCTGCAACCTAGATCGCATTTTTACTAATTAGGAAATGCAACTGATTGTCTTCTTTGGGCATTATCGTAGATCCGTTGCTTGGAATACGGCAATATTTGTAGTCACTTAATCAAAAAATAATAGAGTCAACGTCAATGAAATCTGTGCTGATCTTGTATTTTTCCCGTGGCGGCCATACCGCCAGAATTAGTCGTCATTTGATGCGTTCAATAGCGGCTGAACAATGTCGTTGCGAGATGATGGACATTAGAGAAGCGAGCAAAGAAGGGGTTGATTGGGACGAGTGGGATGCCGTGGTGTTTGGTGCCTGTGTGTTGTACGGAACATATGACAAAACCGTGTTTGAGTTTTGCGAGCAGCACCAACTGCAGTTAGCGGAAAAAGGCGTGAGCTTCTATTCGGTCAACGTGGTGGCTCGTAAGCCGGAAAAACGCATTCTGGAAAATAACAAATACCTGCAGAAGTTTGTGAAGTTATCCGCCTGGAAACCTAAGGATTTGAAAATTATCGCGGGTAAGGTCGACTACCCATCTTGGGGGTGGTTAGACTCGCAAATGATCCGTCTGATTATGAAGATGACTGACGGGCCAACCGATCCTAAAACCGTTATCGATTACACCGACTGGAATGATGTCGCTGATTATGGCAAACATATCGCCAGCTTAGTGAAGGGGTCACCAAGCGCTGAATAAGCGTTAATAACGCCAGAAGCTGGGGTGAAATAGTACTGCTACCGTTAGAATCTCTAACCGCCCCAGCAGCATGCCGATCGCCAATGCCCATTTGGCCACGTTAGGTAGCGTGGAAAAGTTGCCCGCGGGACCAATGGTGTCACCTAAACCGGGGCCTACGTTGGTCACTGCAGTAATCGCACCTGATAAGCTTGTGAGCGGATCGAGTCCACACAGTACCAATACCAAGGTCAGCAGCACAATTACCAATGCAAACAACATCATGAAGGTTACTAACGAGCGCACAATTTCTTCGTTGATTGGCCGGTTGTTATAGCGTTCGCGGAAGATACCGCGCGGGTGAAATTGTTGCTTCAACTGCTCGCGCATAATGGCCACGGCAATTTGAAACCGGAAGATTTTAATCCCGCCGGACGTTGAACCGGAGCAACCGCCAACAAACATCAAGAACAGAAAGGCGATATTTGCCAATGCGCCCCAACTGCCATAATCCGTGAGGCCATAGCCGGTTGTAGTGACAACGGAAACCACGTTAAAACTGGCGAGTCGTAGCGCATCAATAAACTGAATATCGCGGGTGTCAAATAGCCAATACGCTAGACCGATAGAGACAACAGCGAGAAACAACACATAACCGCGGATTTGGGCATCATTCCAAACCTTTAAGGTGCGTTGTTGAATGGTCTGCACGAACACCAGTAATGGCAAACCACCCGCAGCCATAAACACAACCCCTACCCAGTGGCAGTTCTCAGAGAATGCGGCCATCGAACTGTCAGAGGTCGAATAGCCGCCGGTAGACAGTGTGGTCATCGAGTGGTTTACAGCAGCAAACCAATCCATGCCCGCCAGATGGTATGCAACTGCACAGGCGATGGTTAGGCCGATGTAAACCAAAAACAGATACTTGGCGAGACTTTGAGTGCGGGGAATTGACTTATCTGACCAATCGGAGGACTCGGTGCGGAACAGCCGCATCCCGCCAACGTTCAAAAATGGTAGTACGGCTACCGCCATCACAATAAAGCCAATACCGCCGAGCCATTGCAGTAATGAGCGCCACACCAAAATCGAATGGTCCATCTTATCTAGGCCAGATAACACGGTGGAACCGGTCGTGGTAACCCCTGACATGGTTTCGAAAAAGGCATCGGTATAACCAATACCGTGATACAAAGTGAATGGCATTGCCGCGAAAATACTGACGATAAACCACGTCAGGCTGGTCAGCAAAAACATATCGCGAATATTAAGGTGCAGATGTTTACTCTGGCCGCGATGGACGCAAATACTGGCGACAATACCGGTGACCATGGCTGAAATGAGAAAGGCCATTGCTGTTTCTTCGCCATAGACCAATGCCAATGCCAACGGAATAAACATAAATCCAGTCAGCATCGACAAAAAAAGCCCGAGAATAAACAGCAGCGGTTTGAAATTCAGCATGGCAACAACAACTTAGAAGAAGAAGGCGCTAGGTTGGAACAGTTTTTCAACTTCTCCAACAAACTTCTTGTTCACTAAGAATAAAATGACGTGGTCACCTTGTTCGATCACGGTACGGTCATGAGCCATCAGTACTTCCTCGTTCCGTACGATCGCACCTATAGTGGTGCCGGGCGGCAATTTGATTTCACCTACCTGACGTCCAACCACCTTACTTGTACCCGCATCACCGTGTGCAATTGCTTCAATGGCTTCGGCAGCGCCGCGGCGCAGAGAGTAAACGTTACAGATATCGCCTTGGCGAATGTGGGTTAGCAGTGCAGATATGGTGGCTTGCTGCGGAGAAATAGCAATGTCGATATTGGCTTCTTGCACAATATCCACATAGGCTTCGCGTTGGATCAGCACCATCACCTTTTTGGCACCTAAGCGTTTAGCCAGCAGTGCCGACATAATGTTGGCTTCATCATCGTTTGTTACGGCGATAAATACGTCGGTCTGGTCGATGTGTTCTTCTAATAGCAACTCTTGATCAGAGGCGTCACCACAAAACACTGTGGTATTTTCTAACGCTTCAGACAGCGCTTCAGCACGTTCTCGGCGATGTTCGATTAACTTGACGGAATGATTACGTTCTAGTTTTTTGGCCAAGCCTAAGCCGATGTTACCACCACCGGCAATCATCACGTTGCGATAGGAGTTATCGAGCTTTTGCATCTCACTCATTACCGCACGAATGTGGCGACTATCGGCAACAAAGAAAACTTCATCATCTGCTTCAATGATGGTGGTACCGCGCGGCATGATCGCACGACCTTGACGGAAAATTGCCGCAACCCGGGTATCAATATTTGGCATGTGTTCGCGGAGCGCCGCCAGCGCATTACCCACCAAAGGACCACCGTAGTAAGCCCTAACCGCAACCAAACTGACCTTGCCATCGGCAAAGTCACGGACTTGTAAAGCGCCAGGATATTCGATGAGCCGTTGAATGTAAGTAATCACTAACTGCTCGGGTGCGATCAGTTCATCGATAACAAAACCGCCACGCAATTTGGCTTCGCTATTTTTGGTTTCGCTGTCGATAAATAACTTGTCTTGAATGGCGAGATATTGCTCAGAACGGATACGCGCAATCTTGGTTGGGGTGCCAAACAGGGTATAAGCAATTTGACAGGCGGACATGTTGCATTCATCGCTGTTGGTCACTGCAACCAACATGTCGGCATCCTCAGCGCCAGCCTCTTGCAGCACACCAGGATGTGCGCCGTGGCCAACGACGACCCGTAAATCGAACTTATCCTGCAGTGCACGCAGGCGAGCACGGTCGTTGTCGATAATGGTAATGTCGTTATTTTCTCCGACAAGGTTTTCAGCCAGTGTGCCGCCGACTTGCCCTGCACCGAGGATGATGATTTTCATGCCGCGAAAAGCTCCTAAGCGATAGCTTTAACCAATTTGGCGTAGTAAAACCCGTCCATATTGTCCTGTCCGGGCAAGATTTGCCAGCCTGTCGTGCTGTTTTGTTGTGAAGCTGTGATGGCGACTAATGATGCATCTGGCGTGCGCGCGACAAATGCATCAATCTGCTGGCTGTTTTCTTGTGGCAGAATGGAACAAGTTGCATAGAGCAGGGTGCCGCCCGGTTTCAACCATTGCCAGCAATGGTCTAGAATCTGGGCTTGGATAGATTGCAGCGCATCAATGTCGTTGGCTTTACGGAGCCATTTGATATCGGGATGGCGGCGGATTACGCCGGTCGCGGAACAGGGCGCATCTAATAAAATGCGATCAAATTTTTCACCTTGCCAACTCGCATCAATGTTAGCGGCATCCGCACACAATATGGTGGCATCTAACCCCAAGCGTTGGCAGTTCTCAGTAACACGTTCCAATCTTTTTGCATCATTGTCCAGCGCGACTAAACGCACATCGGCAGATTCGAGAATATGGCAGCTCTTTCCTCCCGGTGCCGCACAGGCATCGAGAATCAAGTCACCATTCTTCGGTTCCAGCAAGGTGGCTGCCCATTGAGCCGCTTGGTCTTGCACCGACACGCTACCACCAGCAAAACCGGGCAGTACAGCAACATCGGTTGGCTGCGCTAACAAAATAGCATCGGCGGTAAGCCCTGCTGTTGCGGAGATTTCAAGTGCGTTTAACTGCGCTAGATAGCTATCACGTGATTGCTGGCGTTGGTTGTTGCGTAGCCACATTGGTGGCCGTTGCTGGCTTTGCTCAATAATCTGTTGCCAACTATCGGGATATGCGGCTTGGAGTTTTTTCACCATCCAGCCAGGGAAGCAGTATTTTAGCGTTTCATTGCTGGTTTCTAACGGTTCTTCCGCGCGTTGAATGTTACGCAACACGCCGTTAATCACTTTGACGAGGTTTTCAAAGCCAAGTTGGCGACAGGCTTCAACGGTTTCTGAAATCGCCGCGTGTGCCGGAATTCGAGTGAAATACAGTTGATAACAACCAATCAACAGCAGATGGTGTAATAGACGTTGTTTGTTTTTAAATGGCTTTTGCAGCCGTTGGCTAACAGAGTTATCCAGTTGCGGTAATACCCGCATCACGCCGTAGCTTAATTCGGCCAGTAAGGCGCGATCTTTACCGTTACTAAGCTGTGCCTGATGTTGCGGCAATACCGTGGACAATGAAGCACCGTTTTCTAACACTTGGAAAACAACTTGGGCGGCGAGGGCGCGGATATTCAATCTCATAGTTTGCTATCCAGTTGCGTACCTTCGGCAAACCATTCGCCTCTGGCATTCAGAATGTCAGCCACTGGCATCGCTTTCTTGCCCGGCAGTTGCATCTCGGTGATCACCAGTTGGCCTTCGGCGGTGGCAATCGTTAGCCCTTGCTTGTTGGCCGTTAAAATAGTGCCAGCGGGATGAGCGCTGGTGGTCGCTTCCGCATGCGCTTGCCAGACTTTAATGTTTTGTTCATTGAGCGTGAAATAACTAACAGGCCAAGGATTAAATGCGCGAATTTCTCGCGATAGCGCTGCCGCTGACTTCTGCCAATCTAGTTGCGCTTCCTCTTTGGAGAGCTTTTCCGCATAGGTCGCCAAACTATCATCTTGAGGAATAGCAGTGAGCGTGCCTGCTGCTAAACCGCTCAACGCCTCGATCAATGAAATGGGCCCTAATTCAGCCAGCTTGTTATACAGGGTGGCGGATGTATCAGTCGGTTCAATTGGTAACTTGCTGATCAACAACATGTCGCCCGTGTCGAGGCCGGCGTTCATCTGCATGATGGTCACGCCCGTTTCCGCATCGCCCGCCCAAAGCGCACGTTGAATTGGTGCCGCGCCACGCCATTTGGGCAAAATCGAACCATGCACATTGATACAGCCAAGTTTAGGTGTATCGAGCACGACTTGAGGCAAAATCAGCCCGTAGGCCACAACCACCATAATGTCAGCGTCTAATGCGGCCAAGACCTGCTGAGCTGATTCGTCGCGTAACGATTTCGGCTGGTATACCGGGATTTGGCTTTCCTGCGCCAGCACTTTCACTGGGCTCGGGGTTAACTTATGGCCGCGACCCGCTGGGCGGTCAGGCTGGGTGTAAACCGCAATCACTTCATGTTCGCTTTCAATAAGCGCTTGTAGATGGCGTGCGGCAAAATCCGGTGTACCGGCAAAAATAATTTTCAGCGAATTCAAAACGTGTTCCTGAATTAGAGGCGATTAGCTGCTTTTAGCGTCAGCACGCGCGGCTTTTTCAAGCTTTTGGCGAATGCGTTGGCGCTTTAATGGTGAGAGATAGTCAACAAAGAGTTTGCCTTGAAGGTGATCCATCTCGTGTTGAATGCAGATTGCAAACAAACCATCAGCTGCTACGGTGAACTCGTTACCGTCGCGATCAAGCGCTTTAACGGTCACAAATTCACAGCGATCAACTTTGGCATAAACACCGGGAACCGACAGACAGCCTTCCTCGTTACAAAAGTCACCGCTTTTATTAATGATGGTCGGATTGATAAACACTTTTGGGCGTTCAACCTCATCCTGTAAGTCCATCACAATCAATTGCTGATGAAAATCGACTTGTGTTGCCGCTAAACCAATGCCTTTTTCTTCATACATGGTTTCGAACATATCGTCGATTTGGGTTTGCAAAGCGGCACCGAATTCAGTGACCGGCTTGGCAATTGTTCTAAGTCTTTCATCTGGATAGCGTAATACGTTTAACAAAGCCATATATAACTCTTAACAATCGTGCTAAAACCAAGGGACTTGGTTATACTCTTTGGTGCTAATGACATAATTTTAATCGTTAGCGGGGATCAATAACAGAAAAAGCGCATTTTTCCTAATGTGTTGACTACATGGACGGGCCCATGAAAAGGTTTACTCTACTTGCGTTGCTTGCAATTGTCTGCGGTGGAACATATGCAGATGTGCTCACGTTAAAAGCTGGTCACCCAGACTCATACGTTGTAAAGAAGGGTGATACGCTGTGGGATATCTCGGCAATGTTTCTCAAAGATCCTTGGCGCTGGCCAAAATTGTGGGGAGCAAACCCACAAATTGCAAACCCGCATCTTATTTATCCAGGGGATAGACTCACATTGGTGTTTATCGATGGTGAGCCAAGATTAGTCACAAAACCCTTTAAAAAATCCGGTCCAACAGGACAGGTCAAACCCAAAGGCGATGCGGTTCCCGCGATTGATCTCGCCGTTATTCAACCTTATCTAGTGCAAAACCGTGTGGTGGATGAAGCGTGGTTAGCTGAGCAACCTAAAGTCTTAGGTGGTGAAAACCCCTCTTATCATCATGTAGATGGTGATGTGGTTTATGTGCAAGGCAATGTTGCCGAAGGCACTAAACTGGCGTTTTATGCAGAAGGGCGCAAGTTTGAAGATGACGCCACCGGTGAGTCGTTAGGGCAAGAAATTATTCTGTCCGCCACTGGCCGAGTTATCGAAAGTGGTGATGTGTCGCGGGTACTGCTTTTCAGAAGTTTCCAAGAAACCAAAGCGGGTTATCGGGTGATGTCGATTGAAGATGACTCCTTGATACCAGCCTATTTTATGCCAATGGCCGGTGAAGCTGAGGGCGCAACACTGTTGGCAGCTAATGGCAATATCCGCGAAATGGGTAAGCTCGATGTCGCCTATATTGACCGTGGCGCTAACGCTGGCGTAAAACCGGGTCAGGTGTTCACCGTGTACAAGCCTGGCGCGACCGTGGTGTTTGATAACGATGGTATTCCGGTTGCACCCGCTGATCAGTCGGCATATGACAAGTTGAAAGCGGCAATGGGTGAAGATATTCAATTACCCAAACTGTATCGTGGCCAAATGATGGTGTTTAAGGTGTTTGATAAAACTGCGCTGGGCATCATCTTGGTAGATCAACGCCCAATGCGCGTCGGTGACCAACTGTTTAAGCCAAACGCTATTTTAAAAGGAGAATGACCGAAGACTATTTGGTCGATTGGTTAGTTGTCAGTGCGGTATCCGGGCTTGGCCCGCTGCGGATTTGGCAATTACTTCAGCACATGGATGTGCAGCAATTACGACACCGATTAGCATGTGAACCGCAATCGGTGTCGTCTAGACTGCAAGCGTCCGATATCGCTGCGGCTGAACAAAAAGTCGAGCAAGCCTTAGCTTGGCAGGCCGCTTCTCAACATCACTTCATCGTGACACCGCATTCCCCATTTTACCCACCCTTATTAGCTGAGCTTGATGACGCGCCGACCGTGTTATTTTGTAAAGGCGAAATCGATAGCTTAGTCGCACCATCAATCGCGCTAGTTGGCAGTCGTGATGCCAGTCGCAATGGACTGCAACATGCCTATGATTTTGGCCGACAACTGGCAGAGTTGGGGCTGGTGGTGGTCAGCGGGATGGCGGCCGGTATTGATGGTGCCGCGCATCAAGGTTGCTTGATGGCTGGTGGGCGAACGCTCGGTGTGCTGGGTACCGGCGTGGAACAGATTTATCCCAAGCGTCATCGCAAGCTCTATGACGACGTGATGCAGTCTGGCTGCTTGATCAGCGAGTTCTGGCCTGATGTTAAACCCTATGCCGGCAATTTTCCCAAGCGGAACCGCATTATCAGTGGCTTATCGCTGGGAACGCTTGTGATAGAAGCGCGCCGAAAAAGTGGTTCATTGATCACCGCAAGACTCGCCAGTGAGCAAGGCCGAGAAGTTTTTGCTTTACCGGGCAGTATCTTAGCGGGCGACCACCAAGGGTGTCATGATTTGATTAAAAATGGTGCAAAACTTGTCGACACGCTGGCCGATATAGTGGAAGAGCTGCCGCCTTTATTGCGGGCGCACCTTGAATCTTTGCCGATTGAGCCCCATTTAACCAAAGAAGACAGCTCCGAGTTGCCATTTAAAACACTGTTAGCTAGTGTAGGGTATGAAACCACAGCAGTAGATGTAGTGGTTGCAAACAGTGGTATAGCGGTAGATCTGGTGTTGGAACAGTTGCTTGAGCTTGAACTACAAGGGTTTGTAGCGGCTGTACCTGGTGGTTACGTTAGACTTAAGAGGAGCTAGCCATGTTCGATATCCTCATGTATTTATTTGAAAACTACGTCCATAGTGAAGTAGAGCTAATGGTTGATGAAGATGAATTGACCAAAGAGCTTACTCGCGCTGGTTTCCATCAGTCTGAAATTTTAAAAGCCTTAAACTGGTTAGAGCGACTTGCTGCCCTGCAAGAAAGTGAATCGCCTTACCTTACCGCCAGCAACAAAAACGCGTTCCGTATCTATACGGCTGCCGAAATGGATAAGCTTGATGTGGAGTGTCGTGGATTTCTGTTCTTCCTGGAGCAAGTTAACGTGCTCAGCTTTGAAACTCGGGAGATGGTGATTGACCGAGTGATGGAGTTGGATGAGCCCGCAATTGTGTTGGAAGACTTAAAGTGGGTCATTTTGATGGTGCTGTTTAATGCCCCCGGCAACGAATCTGCCTATTCGCAGATGGAAGATCTGATCTTTGAGCAGCCCGACGGGCGATTACACTCATAAGCGCAACATCAGAATGAATAAGAAAGGGGCTAAAAGAGCCTCTTTTTTAATACACAAAACAAGGCGCTTGGCTATGTTAAACTGCAGCCAAAGTTTTTAGTAAAACTCTGTAGCCGCGGGCTGTAGAGAACGTCAGCAGTGAAAGGCGAGTTATGGCAAAGATAGATCAACAGCTATTTAATGCGAAAGCGCATGCACTGGAGAAAGAATTCGAACTGTGCCCCAAGTGTGGTGCAGAGCTGAATATTCGCCATAGTAAGCATGGGAGCTTCCTTGGCTGCTGCAACTATCCGCAATGTGATTATAGTCGTCCGCTTGTTCAGCATGAATCGATTGAATCTCAGCCTATTCCCGGCTCTGAATGTCCTGATTGTGGTGCTGAGTTAGCTGTGAAATCGGGTCGCTTTGGTATTTTTATCGGTTGCACCAACTATCCAGAATGCCGTCATATCGAAAAACACACCCAAGATGTCATCGAACAGCAGGTGCAATGTCCGCAATGTCAGACCGGCTTTCTCGAAACCAAAACTAATCGCTATGGCAAAACCTTCTTTGCTTGCAGTGGTTATCCCAAATGTCGTTTTGTGGTGAATTACCCGCCTCATGCTGAGACGTGCCCTCAATGCGGCTTCAGGATTTTGGTTGAGCGCAAAACTGCCTCTGGCAAGCGATTGGAGTGCCCAAGCAAAAGCTGTAACTACAAACGACCGGTGTGATCTTGCTCAAGTTTTACTGGTCAGTCATTATCGCTGCGTTATAATTCCGCCACTTACATTATTAAACACCTTATCGTTAAGGATTGAGCATGTTGCAGATCGCTGCGACCGATGTTGCTGAGTTGGTCGCTAAAGGCGGTGTAATCGCCTATCCCACAGAAGCGGTTTTTGGTTTGGGCTGCGACCCAGATAACCTTGCTGCCGTTCAACGCATTCTTGATATCAAGCAACGTCCTTGGGAAAAAGGGCTGATCATGGTGGCCGATACCTTCGAGCAACTACGGCCGTATCTGGACTTAACCAATATTACTGAAGCGCAGCTTGCGCACGCGCATCAGTATTGGCCAGGGCCATTTACTTTTATCTTCCCCGCCAAGCAAAGCCTTTCCACCTTAGTGCGCGGTAAATTTGATACTGTCGCGGTGCGAGTATCCGCTCATCCGGTAGTCAAAACTTTGTGTCAAACGGTGGGTAAACCATTGATTTCGACCAGCGCCAATCCAGCGGGAGAAGATCCCGCGTTAGACAGCGATACCATCCAACAGATGTTTGGTGACACTTTAGATGCTGTGGTGGTGGGGGAGTTGGGCGAACAACGCCAGCCATCGACCATCATTGATATTCGCAGCGGTAACGTATTACGTCAGGGATAAGTAGACAGGAGAACCCATGGTTCCGGATTCCAGTGCAGTAAAAGCTTTTTTACTTCAGTTGCAGAATAAAATCTGCCAAGCGTTAGAGCAGTTGGATGGCAGCACCACATTTGTTGAAGACAGCTGGCTACGTGACCAAGGTGGTGGTGGTCGTAGTCGAGTGTTGACCAATGGCGCGGTGTTCGAGCAAGCAGGGGTTAACTTCAGTCATGTGACGGGTGAGCAAATGCCTGCCTCGGCAACTGCTCATCGGCCTGAATTGGCGGGGCGTAGTTTTGAAGCCATGGGCGTGTCACTGGTGATCCACCCACTCAATCCTTATGTGCCGACCACACATGCCAATGTGCGTTTCTTTATTGCCCACAAAGAGGGCGCCGATCCGGTGTGGTGGTTTGGTGGTGGCTTCGATCTCACGCCTTACTATCCGTTTTTGGAAGATGTACAACAGTGGCATCGTCAAGCAAAGGCGTTGTGTGAGCCGTTTGGTGACGATGTCTATCCACGTTACAAAAAATGGTGTGATGACTATTTCTACCTGCCACATCGCAATGAAACCCGAGGTGTGGGTGGTCTATTTTTTGATGATCTCAATCAAGGTGGGTTTGAGCGCTGTTTCGACTTTATGCAAGCCGTTGCAAATGGCTTTATTGCGGGTTATAGCCCGATTGTCGAACGTCGTAAACATACCGAATATGGCGCGCGCGAACGAGAGTTCCAGCTTTATCGTCGTGGTCGCTATGTGGAATTTAACTTGGTTTATGATCGCGGCACCTTGTTCGGGCTACAAACCGGCGGACGCACCGAGTCAATCCTGATGTCGATGCCGCCGTTGGTGCGTTGGCAATATGGCTATGCGCCAGAAGCGGGGACGCCTGAAGCTGAGCTCTATGAAGACTTCCTCAAACCGCGCGACTGGTTAGCTGATTAGTCTGACTTACCTGATAGCGTAATCCGGCGCTATTGGTTACGCATATGGTCAGCAAGTTGGCTAATTGCTTGGTAAATAACGCGGCGATGTTCCGCGTTTTTTACTGCTTGCGTTAACGCAGCGTTCATACACAGCAACCATTGATCCCGCATCTGTTCGTCGATAGCAAATGACAAGTGCCTTGCCCGTAACATTGGCGCGCCACGGCGTTGGGTAAACAGTTGCGGTCCGCCCAACCAGCCACTTAAAAACTCAAACAACTTCTGTTCTGATTCATCCAGAGTTTGCGGATGGATAGCGAGCAACGCCTGTGTTGCTGGGTTGCTGCGCATCTCTTGATAGAACAAATGCGCGATGTTGCGAATGGTCGCTTCGCCGCCAATTAAGTCATATGCATTTGATTGTGTCGGATCGCGCTCTGCAGCAGCTTGTTTACCGAGTAAACGTTTAATAAAGTTCATACCGATTATTTTGAGTTGCGTTACCGCCATTATAACGGGCAATGCCGATTTGATGCAGCGTATCGTTGCCTTGTTAACATTGCCTCGTTGCTGGTGGCCATTTACACTGAGGCTAAATATTCCACTCACAACCTACGCGACAGATTCTCTTATGGCTGAACCGCAACAAGCAGATAGATACGCTGTATTTGGCAATCCTATCGCACACAGTAAATCCCCAGATATTCATCAAGCGTTTGCCAAGCAAACAGGGCAGCAGCTGAGTTATGAACGAATCCTCGCGCCTGTTGAAGCGTTTGAGCAAACTGCCCGTAGTTTTTTTGCCGATGTGCGAGCAAAAGGTGCGAATGTGACCGTGCCATTCAAAGAGCAAGCTTTCGCCATGTGCGATACGTTAAGCGAGCGCGCCAAATTAGCCGGCGCAGTCAATACCCTCATCAAGCTGGAGAATGGTCAACTGCAAGGCGATAACACCGATGGGCTTGGCTTGGTAAGCGACCTACTGGCGTATACAGTTCTTGAGGACAAGCGGGTGTTGTTAATTGGTGCTGGCGGTGCTGCAAAAGGATGTTTGTTGCCATTATTGGAAGCTGGCGTTGCGAGTATCGACATTTACAACCGCACACTGGTAAAAGCCGAACAATTGGCTGCGGTTGCTCCACACCGTTGCCAAGCAGTAACAGCAGCGGCTTTGGCACAAGGCTATGATGTCATCATCAACTCCACTTCCGCGAGTTTACATGGTCAGCTCCCCGAGGTTCCCGCGCACATTATTGCGGAGCACACAGTTTGCTACGACATGATGTATGGCAAAGCGATCACCTTATTTAACCAATGGTCGCTTGAGCAAGGTGCAAAGGCCTCGATTGATGGCTTGGGTATGCTGGTGGGGCAAGCGGCGCACAGCTTTAACCTTTGGCGTGGGGTGATGCCTGACGTTGCCCCTGTACTTAGCCTGCTCAGACAACAACTTGAGACATCGGCATGAATCAACAATTGATTTTTAATGATGACGCTATGCTCGACAGTGCGCGCCAGGCAATTGTCTGTTCAGTGATGGATGGGGGGATGAAGCTAAGATGTGTCGTGAGTCTGGAGTATTTATCCCGACTCAATGGCAGCCCTGTTCCACTAAATCAGTTGCTCGATTGCTTTGAGCAATATCGCTTCGACATTGAAGATGAGATCGAAGCGATGCTTGCGAAAGAGCAGTTTAATCAAGCTGGCGAGCTAGAATTGCACTAGGTCGCCTGACCGGGTCAAAGCTCAGCGAGATATTCATTCTTTAAGCGTACATAGTTGTCCGCAGATTTAGGTAAAAAAGCCAATTCACTTTCGCGTAATGGCCGTGCTTGTTTCGCTGGATTACCCACATACAAATAGCCGCTTTCTAAACGTTTGTTCGGTGGCACCACAGAACCGGCTGCGATAATCACATTATCTTCTACCACCACATTATCTAAAATAACCGCGCCCATTCCGACTAAAACGCAATTGCCAATCTGGCAACCGTGCAACATTGCCTTGTGGCCCACAGTAACATCGTCACCAATGATCAGTGGGTAGCCGTCAGGATTTGACTCGCTGCGACGGGTGACATGCAACACAGTGCCATCTTGAATACTGGTGCGCTTACCGATACTGATGTAATTCACATCACCACGCGCAGCGACCATTGGCCAAACATTGGCATCATCATCTAAACGAATGTCCCCGATAAGCACTGCAGCTTCATCAACGTACACATCCTTGCCCAATTTTGGTGTCATGCCCTTATAAGCACGTAACTTTTGACTCATAAAGAGCTCCTTTGCTGATGTTTTGCCCATTATATGGTGAAAAATAAACAAGTTGGCTCAAATAGTCAGCAAACAAACTAAAAAAGCCAAAAAAGCGTAAAAAGCCACTTGCGCGGATTTCTGATGTCCCTATAATGCGCACCCACTGAGACGGCACAGCGCGAAAGCAAAGGCGGTTGAGGTGGTGATGAGGATGACTCATCGCAAGGCGAAAATAAGTTTGAAATCAAGCTTGACGCCGACTCGGGGAAGTGTAGAATACGCAGCCCTGACCTGAAGTGAGTTCTTCAGGCTGCTCTTTAACAAGTTATCAAGCAATCTGTGTGGGCACTCTCAGGTTGATATATCGACAAACGATTTATCGACTTTATGAAGAGTGTTCATACGAACAGAATTCATTAGAGTCAAAACTTTCAATTGAAGAGTTTGATCATGGCTCAGATTGAACGCTGGCGGCAGGCCTAACACATGCAAGTCGAGCGGCAGCGGGGAGTAGCTTGCTACTCTGCCGGCGAGCGGCGGACGGGTGAGTAATGTCTGGGAACTTGCCCATTCGAGGGGGATAACAGTTGGAAACGACTGCTAATACCGCATACGCCCTACGGGGGAAAGGAGGGGCTCTTCGGACCTTCCGCGAATGGATAGGCCCAGATGGGATTAGCTAGTTGGTGAGGTAAAGGCTCACCAAGGCGACGATCTCTAGCTGGTTTGAGAGGATGATCAGCCACACTGGAACTGAGACACGGTCCAGACTCCTACGGGAGGCAGCAGTGGGGAATATTGCACAATGGGGGAAACCCTGATGCAGCCATGCCGCGTGTGTGAAGAAGGCCTTCGGGTTGTAAAGCACTTTCAGCGAGGAGGAAAGGTTAGTAGTTAATACCTGCTAGCTGTGACGTTACTCGCAGAAGAAGCACCGGCTAACTCCGTGCCAGCAGCCGCGGTAATACGGAGGGTGCGAGCGTTAATCGGAATTACTGGGCGTAAAGCGTGCGCAGGCGGTTTGTTAAGCGAGATGTGAAAGCCCCGGGCTCAACCTGGGAATTGCATTTCGAACTGGCAAGCTAGAGTCTTGTAGAGGGGGGTAGAATTCCAGGTGTAGCGGTGAAATGCGTAGAGATCTGGAGGAATACCGGTGGCGAAGGCGGCCCCCTGGACAAAGACTGACGCTCATGCACGAAAGCGTGGGGAGCAAACAGGATTAGATACCCTGGTAGTCCACGCTGTAAACGATGTCTACTCGGAGTTTGGTGTCTTGAACACTGGGCTCTCAAGCTAACGCATTAAGTAGACCGCCTGGGGAGTACGGCCGCAAGGTTAAAACTCAAATGAATTGACGGGGGCCCGCACAAGCGGTGGAGCATGTGGTTTAATTCGATGCAACGCGAAGAACCTTACCTACTCTTGACATCCACAGAATCTGGTAGAGATACCTCAGTGCCTTCGGGAACTGTGAGACAGGTGCTGCATGGCTGTCGTCAGCTCGTGTTGTGAAATGTTGGGTTAAGTCCCGCAACGAGCGCAACCCTTATCCTTACTTGCCAGCGGGTAATGCCGGGAACTTTAGGGAGACTGCCGGTGATAAACCGGAGGAAGGTGGGGACGACGTCAAGTCATCATGGCCCTTACGAGTAGGGCTACACACGTGCTACAATGGTCAGTACAGAGGGATGCGAAGCCGCGAGGTGGAGCCAATCTCTTAAAGCTGGTCGTAGTCCGGATCGGAGTCTGCAACTCGACTCCGTGAAGTCGGAATCGCTAGTAATCGCAAATCAGAATGTTGCGGTGAATACGTTCCCGGGCCTTGTACACACCGCCCGTCACACCATGGGAGTGGGTTGCACCAGAAGTAGATAGCTTAACCTTCGGGGGGGCGTTTACCACGGTGTGATTCATGACTGGGGTGAAGTCGTAACAAGGTAGCCCTAGGGGAACCTGGGGCTGGATCACCTCCTTACCTAAGCGATATACGATTTGATGAGTGTTCACACAGATTGCTTGATGAAATGTAGAGCAAGAAAACAGAGAAATCTGTAAGGGGTCTGTAGCTCAGGTGGTTAGAGCGTTCGCCTGATAAGCGAGAGGTCGGTGGTTCGAGTCCACTCAGACCCACCAATAATCTTGAAAATGGGGCTATAGCTCAGCTGGGAGAGCGCCTGCCTTGCACGCAGGAGGTCTGCGGTTCGATCCCGCATAGCTCCACCATCTTTCAAGATGAACACTTGCTCCGTGGTAACGGAAATGCCAAAGATAAGTTTCGAATTTATCTTTGGCTTTTTTAAGCCTGCTCTTTAACAATTTGGAAAGCTGATAGTAGAGATTAAATAGCGATATTTAATCGAAATTGAGTTCTCAAAATACTTCAATCAAGTGTTTTGGATATTCATGTGTTCGAAAGGACACAATCAAGGCGAAAACAAACCATATGGGTCGTGCATGCGATTCGGTCGAGGAAACTCATCCGGGTTGTATGGTTAAGCGACTAAGCGTATACGGTGGATGCCTTGGCAGTCAGAGGCGATGAAGGACGTATTAACTTGCGATAAGCTCAGATGAGGCAGTAAAAGCCGCTTGAGTCTGAGATTTCCGAATGGGGCAACCCACTTACATAAGTAAGTATCATTAAGTGAATACATAGCTTAATGAGGCAAACCGGGAGAACTGAAACATCTAAGTACCCCGAGGAAAAGAAATCAACCGAGATTCCCCTAGTAGCGGCGAGCGAACGGGGACCAGCCCTTAAGCTTTTGGGGTGTTAGTGGAATGCGTTGGAAAGCGCAACGGTACAGGGTGACAGTCCCGTACACGAAAACTAACCTTAAGTGAAAACGAGTAAGGCGGCACACGTGACATGTTGTCTGAAGATGGGGGGACCATCCTCCAAGGCTAAATACTCCTGACTGACCGATAGCGAACCAGTACCGTGAGGGAAAGGCGAAAAGAACCCCTGTGAGGGGAGTGAAATAGAACCTGAAACCGTATACGTACAAGCAGTGGAAGCGGTTCTTGAGACCGTGACTGCGTACCTTTTGTATAATGGGTCAACGACTTACATTTAGTAGCAAGGTTAAGCGAATAGCGGAGCCGTAGGGAAACCGAGTGTTAACTGCGCGTTTAGTTGCTAGGTGTAGACCCGAAACCCGGTGATCTAGCCATGGGCAGGTTGAAGGTTGAGTAACATCAACTGGAGGACCGAACACACGTCTGTTGAAAAAGACGGTGATGACCTGTGGCTGGGGGTGAAAGGCCAATCAAACCGGGAGATATCTGGTTCTCCTCGAAAGCTATTTAGGTAGCGCCTCGAGCGAATACCATTGGGGGTAGAGCACTGTTAAGGCTAGGGGGTCATCCCGACTTACCAACCCTTTGCAAACTCCGAATACCAATGAGTACTACTCGGGAGACAGACGGCGGGTGCTAACGTCCGTCGTCAAAAGGGAAACAACCCAGACCGTCAGCTAAGGTCCCAAAGTTATTGCTAAGTGGGAAACGATGTGGGAAGGCTTAGACAGCTAGGATGTTGGCTTAGAAGCAGCCATCATTTAAAGAAAGCGTAATAGCTCACTAGTCGAGTCGGCCTGCGCGGAAGATGTAACGGGGCTAAGCAATACACCGAAGCTACGGGTACATACTTTGTATGTGCGGTAGAGGAGCGTTCTGTAAGCCGTTGAAGGTGAAGGGGTAACCCACACTGGAGGTATCAGAAGTGCGAATGTTGACATGAGTAACGATAATGGGGGTGAAAAACCTCCACGCCGAAAGACCAAGGGTTCCTGTCCAACGTTAATCGGGGCAGGGTGAGTCGACCCCTAAGGCGAGGCTGAAAGGCGTAGTCGATGGGAAACGGGTTAATATTCCCGTACTTCTGCTAACTGCGATGGAGAGACGGAGAAGGCTAGGCCAGCGCGGCGTTGGTAGTCCGCGTTTAAGGTAGTAGGTGTTGTGCTTAGGCAAATCCGGGCACATTTACACTGAGAGCTGATGACGAGTCACTAAGGTGATGAAGTGGTTGATGCCAAGCTTCCAGGAAAATCTTCTAAGCTTCAGGTTAGTAGGAATCGTACCCCAAACCGACACAGGTGGTCGGGTAGAGAATACCAAGGCGCTTGAGAGAACTCGGCTGAAGGAACTAGGCAAAATGGTACCGTAACTTCGGGAGAAGGTACGCTCCTGTTGGTGATGAGACTTGCTCTCTAAGCTGACGGGAGTCGCAGATACCAGCTGGCTGCAACTGTTTATCAAAAACACAGCACTGTGCGAACTCGCAAGAGGAAGTATACGGTGTGACGCCTGCCCGGTGCCGGAAGGTTAATTGATTGGGTTATCTTCGGAGAAGCTCATGATCGAAGCCCCGGTAAACGGCGGCCGTAACTATAACGGTCCTAAGGTAGCGAAATTCCTTGTCGGGTAAGTTCCGACCTGCACGAATGGCGTAATGATGGCCAGGCTGTCTCCAGCCGAGACTCAGTGAAGTTGAAATTGCGGTGAAGATGCCGTATACCCGCGGCTAGACGGAAAGACCCCGTGAACCTTTACTATAGCTTGGCACTGAACATTGACCCTGCATGTGTAGGATAGGTGGGAGACTATGAAGTTAGGACGCTAGTCCTGATGGAGTCGACCTTGAAATACCACCCTTGCAGTGTTGGTGTTCTAACCTTGGCCCCTAATCGGGGTTAGGGACAGTGCCTGGTGGGTAGTTTGACTGGGGCGGTCTCCTCCTAAAGAGTAACGGAGGAGCACGAAGGTTGGCTAAGTACGGTCGGACATCGTACGGTTAGTGTAATGGCACAAGCCAGCTTAACTGCGAGACAGACACGTCGAGCAGGTACGAAAGTAGGTCATAGTGATCCGGTGGTTCTGAATGGAAGGGCCATCGCTCAACGGATAAAAGGTACTCCGGGGATAACAGGCTGATACCGCCCAAGAGTTCATATCGACGGCGGTGTTTGGCACCTCGATGTCGGCTCATCACATCCTGGGGCTGAAGTCGGTCCCAAGGGTATGGCTGTTCGCCATTTAAAGTGGTACGCGAGCTGGGTTCAGAACGTCGTGAGACAGTTCGGTCCCTATCTGCCGTGGGCGTTGGATGATTGAGAGGGGCTGCTCCTAGTACGAGAGGACCGGAGTGGACGAACCGCTGGTGTTCGGGTTGTCATGCCAATGGCATTGCCCGGTAGCTACGTTCGGAATCGATAACCGCTGAAAGCATCTAAGCGGGAAGCGAGCCTCAAGATGAGTCATCCCTTAGACTTTAAGTCTACTAAAGAGCCGTTCAAGACCAGGACGTAGATAGGCAGGGTGTGTAAGCGTTGTGAGGCGTTTAGCTAACCTGTACTAATGACTCGTGCGGCTTAACCATACAACCCCGATGGGTTTTGGTAACCTTGATGAATAAAGAAATACTTGATTTGAAGTATGAGAACACAGCTTAAAAGAATTTGAAAAGGGGTCGCTTAGCTCAGCTGGGAGAGCACCTCCCTTACAAGGAGGGGGTCACTGGTTCGAACCCAGTAGCGACCACCATTTCAAACGAACTACAAAAAAGCAGCTTTCCGAATTACTTGTTTTTGCCAGAAAGGCGAGAGCAGAAAAGAATTTGTCTGGTGACAATAGCATTGTGGTCCCACCTGATCCCATCCCGAACTCAGAAGTGAAACACAATCGCGCCGATGGTAGTGTGGGGTTTCCCCATGTGAGAGTAGGTCATCGCCAGACGCCCAATTAGATTTTCGCTTGAAAAAGCGAAATCAATCAGCTTAGTACCACGTTGTGGGAAACAGAGTTGGAGCGGTAGTTCAGTTGGTTAGAATACCGGCCTGTCACGCCGGGGGTCGCGGGTTCGAGTCCCGTCCGCTCCGCCAACACATCAAGGCCTCGTCTTACGACGAGGCCTTTTTGTTTTTGTCATATTTCGATACGGTTCTTTTTAGTTCAGCTGATTACGTGAGTGATATCATGGCTCTGTGATTAGAATATCAATTCATTCTGTTATATTCGTTATAATCCATCATCGGAGAAAATATCGTTGCAATGCCGTATGGGATGCGGTGCCTGTTGTGTGGCACCTTCGATCAGTAGTGCGATTCCAGGGATGCCAAACGGCAAGCCTGCAGGTGTACGCTGCATACAGCTTGATGATAATAATCTCTGCAAGTTATTTGGCTTACCTGAACGTCCAGCAGTATGTCTTGAGTTCACTGCTACGAAAGACGTTTGTGGATCGAGTAATGAAGAGGCTTTCTCGATCATTACGTCCTTGGAACAACTGACTTCACGATAAGGCTCGCTGATGCAATTAACTCGGTATACAGATTTTGGTATTCGCACGCTAATGTATTTGGCGTTAAACCCTGAGCGGGACACCTTGTTTCGCATTGCTGAGATCACCGAGGTTTTTGACTTGTCGCCGAACCACGTGTCTAAGATTGTGCATCACCTAGGTAAGCTAGGTTATTTGCACACTGTGCGCGGTAAAGCGGGTGGTTTTCGTTTAGCTAAGCGGGCTGAAGATATCAATATGGGGCAGTTGGTGCGTGAATTAGAGCACTCGCTCGAGCCTATCGATTGCAGCAACCCTTATTGTCGTATGTTGCCAGCATGCCGCTTAAAAGGCGTTTTAGCCAATGCGGTTGAGGCTTATCTTAACGTGTTGGCGCAGTATACCTTGGCAGATGTAGTGGTTAACCGTACTGAGCTGTTGGCGACTCTACCCAAATCTGACAATGTGCTAAGCATTATTTAAAGCTGCTCGTTGCTGCTGTCTTTCTTCGATTGCTCTTTAGCAAACTGGAACGAGAGCAGCTCTGATGCTTTGACCAATTCAACGCCTCGCCGTTTTAATCGCTCTTTTAGCTGCCGTTTTAGGAAGGCAATGGTCTCGGGATAGGGATGTGCGATCAGTACCGCTTGGCCATCCTGTTTCGCTAGAGTCATCGCTTGTTCGAGTTGTTTGGCTAAGGTGGCTTGGTCTAACTGGTTATCAAGGAAAACCTGCCGCCGCAACAATGGCACGTTAAAGGTGTTCGCTTCTTTACTCGCCTTGGAGTAGCGGGTGGTCATGCTGTCGACAAAATATAAGTTCTCACTGCGTAATACTTCCATCAACCATTGCATCGGCTTGTCTAACTGAGTCAGTAAACTGCCCATATGATTGTTGCTGCCCTTGGCATAGGGCACGCTGCTGAGCGCTTCTTCAACTGCCAGTTTGAAATCTTGCTCATCCATCTGATTATTGAGTCCACCCGGGCCCATCGCTTTGCCGTTAAGCGCTTGCATGGGCAGATGAACCATTATTTCATGACCCTTATGATGGCCTTGTTCGGCGAGTTTTTGTCCAAGAGGGGTGTGCGGTAGTACCGAAAGTGTAATGCCTGATGGCAGCGACAGTGCATCCTCGTCAGTGTGACGATAGCCAATGTCATCAATAATGATCGCTAGTTGTCCTGCATTACATGGGTTGCAACACAGGGCAAGGAACAGTCCCAGTATGAGTCGGCGCACTATTATTTTTTGTATTAATTGTTATGGTTACTAATCAGCATGACTGAATGGCTGATTTATAAATGAGTTACGATCCTTCGTATCCAGTTATACCAGTTATTGCCCTGTCAGTGTCAAGTTGTCGCTGTGTTATTGGCAATATTTTGCAGGGTTTTCTGCTTCACCTTTGTGGCGAATTTCAAAATACAGGCCTGACTGTGTTTGTCCGCCAGAGCGTCCGACCAGTGCGATCTCTTCTCCCGCGTTGACGCTGTCTCCCACTTCTTTTAGTAGTGCTTGAGAGTAACCATACAAACTCATAAACCCTTGGCCATGGTCGATCACCATCAACAAACCAAAGCCTTTAAGCCAGTCAGCGTAAATCACTTTGCCAGCGGCCGGTGCGTTGATTGCTTGGCCTTCGCGGGCATCAATGACCACCCCTTTCCAGCGCACGTTACCCGAGCGAGCACTGCCATAGGCGTGGCGAATACTTCCCTTGGTGGGCCAGTCTAAACGGCTACTGCTCTTGGCTAAACCTTCCATGGAAGGACTTTCTGACATCGCTTTCATCGCTTGCTCGATGACACGTTTCAGCGATGCTTCTTCGATCTGCAGCTGTTCTAACCCCAACGCTTTTTGGTCGATTACTTTTTGCAGTTGTGCCACGGTATTTTGCCGTTGCTGCTGTTCGGCGGCGAGTTGTTGAGACTGTGAACGCTGGTCAATCGCGAGCGAATTTAGACGCTCTGTTTCGACTTGAGCTTGTTGCTGCACTTGCTGTAGTTCGCTGCGGGTCTTTTTAAGCGACTCTATGGCGCTAATGCGCGCTTTATTTAAGTAGCCATAATAGGTAAGCAGCCGTTCGACGGTGGCGGGATCTTGCTGATTAAGCAGCATTTTACTGTAGTCATGATTGCCAGCCAGAAAGGCGCTCTTCAACTGCTTGGCCAAGACTTGTTGCTGTGCTTGCTGTTGGCTGACTAAGCTATCCTGTTGTTTGGTGAGTTCTTTAATGCGGCTTTTGGCGCTATCGAGATTGTTTTCAGTTTGGTTCAGTTGTTTAGCTGCGCTGGCGATGGCTTGCTCATCACGTTTAAGCAGTTGCAACAGTTTATCGCGTTGCTGGCTATTGCTGCGCAGATCCTGCTGCTCAGAAGCAATTTGCTGTTGAATAGCTTTCAGCTCCGATTGACGTTTGTCGAGATCAGCTGCGAAGCTTTGGCATGTAGACAAAAGAAAGCCAGCAATAATGCTGGCTTTCACGATAGCGTTAATAATCACGGATGCGTGGTTACTCTTTAACGTGAATGATAGCCTTGCCGGTCATTTCGGCCGGAATGTCCTGTCCTAACAGGGTCAACATGGATGGGGCGATATCACTCAAACGACCGCCGTTATCGATCTCAGCCTTACGGCCAACATAGATAAATGGCACCAGCTCACTGGTATGCGCGGTATGAGGTTGCCCTGTTGTTTCATCCATCATCTGTTCGGCGTTGCCGTGATCAGCGGTAATAATGCATTCACCACCGACCTTGTCTAGCGCAGCGACCACGCGCCCTAAGCAGCTATCCACTGCTTCACAGGCTTTTACTGCAGCATCAAAGCTGCCAGTGTGGCCAACCATATCGCCGTTAGGATAGTTACAGATGATGACATCATATTGAGATGATTCAATGGCTTCAACTAACTTATCGGTCAGTTCTGCTGAGCTCATCTCAGGTTGCAAGTCGTAGGTCGCGACTTTAGGTGAATTGATCAGAATGCGGTCTTCACCGGTAAATGGCGTTTCAACTCCACCGTTGAAGAAGAAGGTCACGTGGGCGTATTTTTCCGTTTCAGAAATACGTAACTGACGCATGCCTAATTGCTGCAGCGTTTCACCGAAGGTGTTCACGAGTTCTTCTTTCGGGAAGGCGACCGGCACTTTGATGTCAGCGGCGTATTCTGTCAGCATCACAAAATTCAGCTTAGGTGTTTTGTGGCGGACAAAGCCATCAAAGTTGGCGTTGACGAATGCGCGAGTAATTTGACGAGCCCGATCAGCGCGGAAATTCATGAAAATCAGCGCATCGTTGTCGTTGAGCTCAACAGTATCACCAATGGTGGTGGCGGCAACAAACTCATCATTTTCATTGCGGGCGTAGGCATTTTCTAGTGCGGTAACGGCGTTTGCTGCGTTGAATTTGCCTTTGCCTTCAGTGATTAACTCATAGGCTTGTGATACGCGATCCCAACGGTTATCACGATCCATCGCATAATAACGGCCAACCACGGATGCAATTTTCCCAACTCCGAGATCAGCAAACAGTTTATCGAACTGCTCTAAGCTGCTCTTGGCGCTACGCGGTGGGGTGTCACGTCCATCCAAAAAGGCGTGTAGATATACCGCTTTTGCCCCGCGTTTAGCGGCCATTTGGCACATGGCGGCGATATGGCTTTCGTGGCTGTGTACGCCGCCGGCTGATAGCAAGCCCATGATATGCACCGCGCCGTCAGCAGCAATTGCAGCATCGACAGCATTGACTAGCGCTGGGTTATCAAAAAATTCACCATCATCAATCGCTTTTCCGATGCGGGTCAGCTCTTGATAAACGATGCGGCCGGAGCCGATGTTGATATGGCCAACTTCTGAGTTACCCATCTGCCCATCGGGCAAACCAACGTCGAGCCCAGAACCTGAAATTAGGCTGTGGGCATATTTTTCTGCGAGACCGTCGAGCACTGGGGTTTTGGCATGAAACACAGCGTTGTTGCTGGTGTCTGCGCGATAACCCCATCCGTCGAGGATCAATAACGCCAAAGGACCTTTAATTGCCTTCATAATTGATACCTAAAAGTAAATGAAAAATTTTTATCTGGTTGAATATTACTACAGCTGCCAAGGCCGAAAAAGCGGCGCTGAACCGATTGATGTGATGGAATTCATCGTAAATAGCGGTTTGATCGCGGTATAAAAGCGGGGTTTTAACTGCTGCATTCTGCTTGGCGGATGGGTATACTCAGCGCTTATTATTTGAGGCTCGCTCAACACAGGCAGTAACCATGCAAGAATATATTGAGTTTTTTCAAGCACACACCATCATGTGTGTGGCTTGGGTTGCTTTATTTATCGCGTTGATCGTGACAACGTTCAAGATGGCGTTTTCAAAGGTAAAAAACATCGACACTCAGCAAGCAACCTTGTTAATTAACAAACATGACGCTGTGGTAGTTGATGTGCGTGGTCCGGAAGAATTCCGTAAGGGCCACATCGTTAACGCGCAACATATTCCGATGGCGGAGATTAAAAATAGCCGCTCAAAGCTTGAAAAGCATAAATCTAAACCCATCATATTGGTATGCAACGCAGGGATGACCTCATCTCAAGCGGGGCAAATCCTCGTCAAAGATGGTTTTGAACAGGTTTACAGCCTCAAAGGCGGTATGGGGGAATGGCAGGCTGCGAATATGCCTGTTAGTCGCAAAAAATAACCGCGACCATACAACTGTTCAGTTTAATTTGGGATGATGACCGGTATTCCGCGTAACAGATGCCCTTCACAAAAATTAGCCCAGTTTGGGGCATCGATAAGAATAGGTATAGCAACATGGCTGAAGCGATCAACAACGAACAACCACAAGGCCCACAATTCAACATTCAACGCGTTTATGTAAAAGATATCTCTTTTGAAACGCCAAATAGCCCTGCGATCTTCCAAAAAGAATGGACGCCAGAAGTTAAGTTGGATCTGGACACTCGCAGTTCAAAACTGGGTGACGATGTTTACGAAGTGATCCTGACCCTGACCGTGACGGCGACCTTGGGCGAAGAAACTGCGTTCCTGTGTGAAGTACAACAAGCGGGTATCTTCACTATTTCTGGTCTGACTGAGCCACAAATGGCGCATTCAATCGGTGCATATTGCCCGAACGTACTGTTCCCATATGCGCGTGAAACAATCGCAAGCTTGGTATCTCGCGGTACCTTCCCACAACTGAACTTGGCACCAGTAAACTTTGACGCACTGTTTGCGCAATACGTACAGTCTCGTCAAGCTGAAGCTGCTGCAGCAAGCACAGAAGCTTAATTATCAATGAGCACTGAAGCCGAAATTACGGTACTAGGCGCGGGGTCTTATGGCACCGCGCTTGCCATTTCTTTGGCAAGCAATGGCCATCGTACTGTGCTTTGGGGCCACGAAGCCGACCATGTTGCGCGTTTAGCTGAAGCGCGTAGCAACGAAGAGTTCTTACCGGGCATTGCATTTCCGGACGAGCTAATTATGGAAGCAGACTTGGCAAAAGCCGTGACTGCTTCACGTAATCTGTTGGTAGTTGTCCCAAGCCATGTATTTGCTGACGTTTTAGCACAAGCCAAGCCGTTGCTACGTGCCGATGCCCGCATTGTGTGGGCGACCAAAGGACTTGAGCCACATACTGGCCGCTTATTGAAAGACGTTGCCCAAGAGGTGATTGGCGATCAATATCCGTTGGCTGTGTTGTCTGGCCCTACCTTTGCTAAAGAGCTTGCCGCCGGTTTACCGACAGCGATTTCTGTCGCGGGTACTGACGAAGCCTTTACTGCTGATTTAGCTGAGTTGCTGCACAGCCCTAAACGGCTGCGGGTTTATGCCAACGACGATTTTATTGGTCTGCAACTGGGTGGCGCGGTGAAAAACGTGATTGCCATTGGCGCGGGTATGTCTGATGGGATCGGCTTCGGCGCTAATGCGCGTACCGCGTTGATCACCCGTGGTCTGGTTGAACTTACACGTTTAGGTGTAGCGCTTGGCGCGAAAGACTCCACCTTTATGGGCATGGCGGGATTAGGTGACTTGGTGCTCACATGTACCGATAACCAATCACGCAACCGCCGGTTTGGAATGGCGTTGGGTCAGGGCTTAGATGTTGATACCGCCCAGACACAAATTGGCCAAGTGGTTGAAGGTTACCGTAACACCAAAGAGGTGTTTACCTTGGCGAGCCGCTTGGGCGTTGAAATGCCAATTACTGAACAGATTTACCAAGTGTTGTATCAAGGTAAATCACCGCTGGATGCCGCTAAAGAGCTGCTGGCGCGTGAGAAAAAATCAGAAACCGGCAGCGCTGAATAAGCACGGTTTTCGAACCGATTTTTTGTTCTCAGTGACCAATTAAAAAGGATGCCCAAGGGCATCCTTTTGTTTTTACTCGCCACATTAGCCATTTTTTAATTGTCGGCGGTACAGCAGTAAGTAGATTGCAGGTAGAACAAATAGAGACAGTACTGGCGCTGTGATCATCCCGCCGACCATAGGTGCCGCGATTTTCTGCATCACTTCGTTGCCTGAACCTGCGCCCCACATGATGGGCAGTAAGCCGAAGAAAATGGTGGCCACCGTCATCGCTTTGGGGCGAATGCGCATGACCGCACCTTCAATTAAAGCCGCTTTTAAGTCGCTCACGGAGTGGTACATATCCTCGTCTTGGCGATGCTTAATGGCGTTATTGAGATACACCAACATCACCACGCCAAACTCGGCGGCAACACCGGCGAGGGCGATCGTCCCCACCGCCACCGCGGCAGAAAAGTTGAACCCCAGTCCGTAAAGCACCCACATACTGCCCACCAGTGCAAATGGCAGCGACAGCATAATGATGGCGGCTTGCTGGGCTGAGCCAAAGGTCATCATCAACAGAATGAAGATTACCGCCAACGCCATTGGTACCACCTGCTCAAGTTTTTCGGTCACCCGCTGCATATATTCGTATTGCCCAGCAAAGCTGAAGCTATAGCGCGGTGGCAGCTTCACATTTGCGGCCAAAATCGGTTTCACCGTGTTGATGTACTCGCCAATTGAGGTGCCTTTAATGTCAACAAACACCCACGAGATTAATCGACCGTTTTCACTTTTGAGCATCGGTGCCCCATCGGTAATCTCAATATCAGCCAGATTACGCAGTGGTAAGTAATGGCCAGACTTAGTGATCACTGGCAGATCCCGCAGTTTTTCGATGTTATCGCGCAGCTCGCGCGGATAGCGCAGGTTGATCGGGTAACGTTCGGCGCCTTGTACTGACTCGCCCACATTCATACCGCCAATGGCATAACGCACCACATCTTGAATATCGCTAAGGGTCATGCCGTAGCGAGATGCCACGTTCAATTTTGGGGTGATATCGATATAACGACCGCCACCAACCCGTTCGGCATAGGCTGAGCGTGTATGCGGTTGTTGCATCAAAATCGCTTCAATCTGCGCTCCGATGCTTTGCAGTTCATTGATATCAGAACCGGTAATCTTGATGCCTACCGGGGTTTTAATCCCAGTTGAAAGCATATCGATGCGGGTTTTGATCGGTTGTACCCAAGCGTTGGTCAATCCCGGCACTTTCACCGTTTGTTGCAGTTGCTCAATGATGTCATCCAGTTTTACCCCTTCACGCCATTCTTCTTTAGGCTTGAGCATGATGGTGGTTTCCAGCATGGTCAGAGGCGCCGGGTCGGTGGCGGTTTCAGCGCGGCCAACTTTACCGAACACCCTTTTGACTTCCGGTACGGTTTTAATCAAGCGGTCAGTTTGTTGCAGCAGTTGTGCGGCTTTACCGGCACTGATTCCGGGCAGGGTGGTTGGCATGTAGAGCAAGTCACCTTCCTCTAAATCGGGCATAAATTCGCTACCCATACGAGTGGCGGGGTACCAAGCACTTACCAAGGTGATAATGGCTAGTACTAAAGTGATTTTAGGAAAGCGCAACACCAAAGACAGTAATGGCTTATAGCCGGCAATCAATACGCGGCTGATCGGGTTGCTAGTTTCTGACGGTATTTTTCCGCGAATAAACAGCCCCATCAAAATCGGCACTAGAGTGACCGATAAAATGGCTGCGGCGCCCATGGCAAAAGTTTTGGTGTAGGCCAGCGGGGTGAACAGGCGTCCCTCTTGGTCTTCTAAGGCGAACACTGGCACAAAGCTGAGGGTGATAATCAGTAAAGAGAAGAACAGCGCAGGGCCTACCTCTTTCGAGGACTCAGACACAATGCGCCAGTGTTCGGTTAAATCGGGGCGTCGTTGATGCTCATGCTCAAAATGCTCGAGATGTTTGTGCATATTCTCGATCATCACAATCGCGCCATCGACCACTGCGCCGATGGCAATCGCAATGCCGCCCAGACTCATAATGTTGGCATTCACCCCCATATGATTCATCACGATAAACGCCATCAAAATCGACATCGGGAGGGTGATAACGGCAACCAGTGTTGAGCGCGCGTGCATCAGGAATAGCAAACAGACGACGCTAACTACCACCATCTCTTCAATCACTTTGTGCACTAAGTTTTCAACTGAGTTTTCAATCAAGGTGGAGCGATCATAGGTCGGCACGACTTCAACGCCATCAGGTAGGCCAACTTGCAGTTCTTGCAGTTTGGCTTTCACGGCTTCGATGGTGGCCAACGCGTTTTCGCCATAACGCATGACGATAATGCCGCCAACGGTTTCCCCTTGGCCATCGAGCTCAACAATGCCACGGCGTGCGGCGGGGCCTTTACGAATGTAGGCAATATCTTTCAGCATCAGTGGTGTGCCGGCGGGACTTGCCACCCCGAGCGGGATCTCTTCAAAGTCTTTTAGGGTTTGGCGGTAACCTTTGGCGCGCACCATATATTCCGCTTCCGCCATCTCAACCACAGAGCCACCGGCTTCGTTATTGGCCTTATTAATCGCGTTGCGAATGGTGGCGATATCCATTTTATAGAGCGCCATTTTGTCAGGATCGAGAATCACCTGATAGGTCTGCTCCATACCGCCAATGGTAGCGACTTCAGACACGCCTGCGACGCTCTGCAGCTCCAGTTTCAAATACCAATCTTGTAAGCTTTTCAGCTGCGACAAATCCAGTTTGCCGCTGCGGTCGACGAGCGAATACTCGTAAACCCACCCGACACCGGAGGCATCGGGGCCTAACGAAGGTTGTACTCCGTCAGGCAAACGATTACCAATTTGACTCAGATATTCCAACACCCGCGAGCGCGCCCAGTAGATATCGGTGCCATCTTCAAAAATGACATAGACATAGGAATCACCAAACATCGAAAATCCGCGTACGGTTTTAGCGCCGGGTACTGCCAGCATCGCCGTTGAAAGCGGGTAGGTGATCTGCTCTTCAACCAATTTTGGCGCTTGGCCGGGATATTCGGTTTTGATGATGACCTGCACATCTGACAGATCTGGCAGCGCATCCAACGGGGTTTGCTTTAAGGCGTGAATCCCCATCGCCATCACAATTACCGCCAGCACCAACACCATCACGCGCTGACGAATAGAGGCATCAATGATGGTTTTTAGCATCGGTGGCCTCCTGTGGTTGTGCCGCGCTCATCCGCATCAAACTGCCTTTGAGGCTGGCTTCAGAATCGAGCAAGAACTGGCCGGAGATCACCACTTCATCACCGGCGTTAAGCCCAGTGAGAATTTCCACTTGGCCACGGCTCATCATGCCAGTGGTGACAGGTTTAGCGACAAAGCCTTGGTCACTGGTTTTCACCACAACGCGGTTGTCTTTACCTGTCTGGATAAGCGCTTCTTGTGGAACGACTAAGGCATCTTTATTTGCGCCACCAAAGATAGACACTTTGGCTAGCGTGTTCGGGCGCAGTTTAATGCTTGGGTTATCTAACACCACCCGTACCCGTAAGCTGCGAGTTACTGGATCGAGTTCGGGGTAGATGTAATCAATCTTGCCTTCGAGATCTTTAATTCCCATGGCTGGAATACTGACTTGCGCTGGTTGACCAACTTCTAGCCAACTTTGCTCGTTCTCAAACACATCGGCAATCACCCAAACTTTGTCTAGATCGACCATCGACAAGACTTCTGTGGCCGGTTGTAGATACATGCCATCGCGAATATTTAGACTGGTAACATAGCCATCAGTTTCTGCATAAAACGGCACGCGGTAACGGGTTTTTCCGGTTTGCTCCAACAGCTTGATTTGATCGCGGCTAATGCCGAGCAGTTCTAAGCGGGTTTGTGCTTTACGCAGTAACTCGCTGTTACGGCTGTTACTACCGCGCTGTTTTAAGCTATCGGCAGCGAGCAAGTAGTCATCTTGTGCGTTGACCAGCTCGGGCGAATAGATCTCATACAGCAGTTGGCCTTGTTTGATCTTATCGCCGGCAGAGGTCACCGTCAGTTTTTCCACCCAACCGCTTACCCGCGAGTGAATATGGGTAATTTGGCTTTGGTCATAATCGATTTCACCAACGGTATCCACATAGCGCCACATGGTTTGATGGTGGGCTTTGGCGACTTTCAATGCTAATGCTTGCTGCATCGCACCTGAAACATTCACCTGCACCTCATCTTGATGGCCGCCGAGTTCAACTTTTTCCAAGTTCATACCACAGATTGGGCAGGTACCGGGAGTATCGCTGACTATTTGCGGGTGCATCGGGCAGACATACTTAATGGTGCCAGAGCCACCACTATCGGATTGCGCTACCAGTTTGTGCTCATGTTCGGCATCGCTGTTGATTGCGGATGTACTCGCCGCCGCGCTGGGTTGTTCCATGCTGGCATCATGCTTGTGGCCGGCATGTTCCAGCTGTTGTTGCGCGACATTTGGGGCTTGTTCAACAAGGAACATGCCGCAGATAGGGCAACGGCCCGGCTCATGGCTTACGACTTCTGGGTGCATTGGGCAGCTATAGGTCTTGCCTTCGTCTTGCGCTGCGTTCGTGTCTTTATCGACGCTCGCCGCTGGTGGCGTGGCGTCGGGCTGCGATGCTTCCGGCGCATCATCTTTCACTAAAAACATGCCACAGATCGGGCAGCGACCCGGTTTGTCGCTGCGTTCTTGCGGATGCATTGGACAATAATATTCGCCATGTACATGGGCGCTTACTGCGGTGGCAACCTCAGTTTGCGCGGCTGTTGCGGCGAGGAGAGGCGCAGACGGCTGCAGTGCAGCCGTCATCGCCATGACAAACAAACACGTCATTTTTTGGGTTTGGGGTTTACGACTCATGACCTCATGTCCTCTAATGCTACTTCACCTAAGCGCCTAATTACTGTTGGTGAGCGTGGTTCATGTCCTTGTGCTGCATTTCACTCATATTGGCATGTTTCATCTCGCCATGACTCATTTCTTTAGCTGGTTGCAAGTTCATGCCACATTTAGGGCAGCTATCGCCTTTGTGACCTTTCACCTCTGGGTGCATTGGACAGTGGTAGACCGCTGGCTCAGCTTTCACTAAAGTCATGCCGCATTTAGGGCAACTGTCACCTTTTTTGCCAGTCACTTCAGGGTGCATTGGGCAACTGTAGGTTTCGGCCGCAGCAGCGTGTTGATGCTCTGCTTGTTGTTTATCAGCAGCAAAGCTGTTGAATGAGAATGCCATTGCTAACAGGGCTGCAAACGCAATAGATACGATAGATTTCATTGTTATGTCTCCAACATGGTTAGCAATAGCACATCAAATAGGCGCAGCTAACCTAAATATTTTGGGTTTTATAGAGTGTTTCAGCAGATTTTGGGCACACGTGTGCCGTGGAGATTAGGCTATTGGTGGTTTAAATGCTGGATTGGCAGCGATAGAGGAAAAATGAGGTGCAGGAGTCGCAATTGCGCCTTCGGGTAACGGATGACTCGACGGCGTTTGTGCAGACATCAGGTATCCTGCAACCGACACCACTAAGCATTGACAGTTGCCTTTACACATTCCTTTGCCATCGCAACAATGATGAGTTGGCGCATCGGGAAGCACACTTTTGGTTGCCTGCTCGCCATCGCAGCAATCAGACATGTCAAAGTTGGTGTGGACGGTGACAGGGTTCATTTGATGATGTGTCATCATCATTTGATCCATCTCTTGGGCGTTTGCAGGTGCGATCATCACATGGCCATTCGACAGCAGCCCTTGCCCGACAAATGCGAGCAATAGCAACAGTGTCTGAATGTGACGAGTCATGCTATGCATATTAATAAACATTTCCAAAGATAGAGCCTGCGCTGCTGTTTGGTGGAGCAAATTACTCTGGGTAATCGAGATTTGCCTTGCCAAGCATTTATACAATATATGACGCAATGTGCAGTTAGCAATCACTTAAAACTGATCGTTTTCACAAAAGCTTATAAATATTCAAAAACTGTAATATTGAATTGAGTCTGAGCTGTTTGGCGAATAAGTCAGCAATAATAGGTATATTAAAATTTACTAAAAAGCTTAATTACTTGTCGGTGATCAATGCGGCAAACAAAGAATTGTTGTCCAACTTGTGTCACATTTCGTCAGAAAAACCCAGTCGTAGCATTCTGTTAGCAATATTCGCTCTATTTTAAAGCAGAGTTAGAGATAGCTCTCATTTTCGATTTTTAAGTCCCATTTAACGTACAAAAGTTGGTTTATAATCGAAAGCCTTAAAAGGGGTCCCTATTTCAGATAGTGATTAATAAAAAATATTTTGGAGAAGAGTGATGAATTGGCGTGCACTATTCAAACCTAGCGCGAAATTTTCCATCCTGTCACTGTTGGTGATCGGTATTGTAGTTGGTGTGGTAGGTTACTTTGCTACTCAGCAAACCCTTCATGCGACAAGTTCAGATGCATTCTGTATGTCTTGCCACAGCAACCATTCACTGCGTGACGAAGTGATGGCTTCTGCTCACGGCAACGGTCGTGCTGGTGTGACTGTACAATGTCAGGACTGTCACTTACCGCACAACCCTGTGAAGTATTTAGTGAAGAAAATCATCGTGTCTAAAGACCTGTACGGTTTCCTGACTATCGATGGTTTCAACACTCAAGCATGGTTGGATGAAAACCGTAAAGAACAAGCTGATCATGCATTGAAATATTTCCGCAGCAATGATTCTGACAACTGCCAACATTGCCATACTCGCATTTACACCAATCAGCCAGAAAGCATGAAGACGATTGCGAAGAAAATGCATGAAATGAACTTCAAGAAAGAAGAAGACAAACGTAAGACTTGTGTGGACTGCCACAAAGGTGTTGCACACGTTTATCCTAAAGGTTAATCCTAACCTTCTTCTCCGAAAAACCGGTGCTTAGGCGCCGGTTTTTTATTGCCTGCAATAAGTACAGCGGCTGAACAAAGCAGCGATTGCGACTTATCGCCCATGAAACTTTGCTAAGCCTTATGTTATTGTTGGCGCAAATTTCGATAACTCCATACTCAGACGATTCGCACTATGCACAATATTGCTGAAATAATCGCTCAAGAGCTGCAGGTTCGTGAGCAGCAAGTAGCCGCAACTATCACGCTGTTAGATGAAGGCGCAACCGTGCCGTTTATCGCGCGTTACCGTAAAGAAGTCACCGGCGGCTTAGATGATACCCAACTGCGTACTCTTTATAGTCGCTTGGGCTATCTGCGCGAACTTAATGAGCGTCGTCAGGTGATCATCACCTCGATTGAGGCGCAGGGGAAATTGACCCCCGAGTTACAACGCGCATTAAACGATGCCGACACCAAAACTCGCCTCGAAGATCTCTATCTGCCTTATAAACCAAAGCGCCGTACCAAAGGCCAAATCGCCATCGAAGCGGGCATCGAGCCGTTGGCAGACAAATTGTTTGCTGCCGCGGGCGACGACTCGGTGATGCCTGAGCTAGAAGCCGAGGCTTTCTTGAACCCTGAAGCCAGCTTCGCTGATGCCAAAGTCGTATTAGATGGCGCGCGCTATATTCTGATGGAGCGCTTTGCCGAAGATGCCGAGCTACTGGCGAAGGTGCGCCGTTATATTGCCGATAACGCCGTCATTGAAAGCAAGTTGGTCTCAGGTAAAGAGAAGGACGGTGCCAAGTTCCGCGATTATTTTGAACATACAGAACCGCTGGCCAGCGTGCCTTCTCATCGCGCGTTAGCTATGTTGCGTGGTCGCAATGAAGGCGTGTTAGCGCTCAACATCAATGCCGATCCTAACAATGACGGCAGTGGTAGTTATTGCGAACAGATCATCGCGGACCATCAACGTCTGTCGCTGAGTGATAGCGCTATTGATAGCTGGTTGCGCACGGTCGTAACAGCGACTTGGCGAATCAAGATTGCGCTGCAGATGGAAACTGAATTTATCGGCCAGATGCGTGAAGTGGCGGAAAGTGAAGCCATTAAAGTGTTTGCCCGTAATTTGGGCGATTTGCTGATGGCAGCTCCTGCAGGCGCCAAAGCCACCATGGGGCTCGACCCCGGCTTACGCACTGGGGTTAAAGTGGCATTGGTGAACGATACCGGCAAGCTGGTGGCCCACACCACCATTTTCCCGCATGCACCGCAAAATCAGTGGGATAAATCTGTGCGTACTTTGGCTAATCTGGTCAAAATGCACAGCATTGAGCTGATTGCGATTGGTAACGGTACCGCGTCGCGCGAAACGGATCGTTTAGCCGCCGAAGTGATTGCCGAAGTGAAAGCTGAAGTGCCGAGCTTGACCAAAGTAGTGGTGAGCGAAGCGGGGGCATCGGTGTACTCTGCATCTGAATTGGCTGCCAATGAATTTCCAGATCTCGATGTGTCGTTGCGTGGCGCAGTATCTATCGCCCGACGTCTGCAAGATCCGCTGGCCGAGCTGGTAAAAATCGAGCCGAAATCGATTGGGGTGGGGCAATATCAGCATGACGTGAGCCAAAGTCAGCTGTCATCGTCACTCGAAGCCGTGGTGGAAGACTGTGTTAACAGCGTAGGTGTGGATGTCAACATGGCGTCAGTACCCTTGCTTAGTCAAGTGGCTGGGCTAAACCGCACGCTGGCAAAAAACATTGTCGATTTTCGTGATGCAAACGGCCGCTTTAATAGCCGCAAAGAGTTGCTCGGCGTACCGCGCTTAGGGCCAAAAGCCTTTGAGCAAGCTGCTGGCTTTTTGCGTATTCGCGATGGTCAAAACCCGTTAGATGCCTCTGCCGTGCACCCTGAAGCTTATAAGCTGGTGGAGCAGATCGCCGATGCGAAAAATAGCCCAGTGGCCGAGTTGATTGGCAACTCAAGCGTGCTTAATGCGATCAATCCGAGCGAATTTACTACCGCTGAATTTGGCCTGCCCACCATCAGCGATATTTTGAAAGAGTTGGATAAGCCGGGAAGAGATCCGCGCGGTGAATTTAAAACGGCGACCTTTAAAGAAGGCGTTGAAGAGATCAAAGACCTACGCCCAGAGATGATTCTGGAAGGCGTAGTCACCAACGTGACCAACTTTGGTGCCTTTGTAGATATCGGTGTACATCAAGACGGCTTAGTGCATATCTCGTCATTGACCGATAAATTTGTCAGTGACCCGCACTCAGTGGTGAAAGCGGGCGATGTGGTCAAAGTGAAGGTGATGGAAGTTGACGTTGAGCGCCGCCGTATCGGTTTGACGATGCGCTTGGATGAACAGCCTGCTGAAAAAACAGCCGCGCCAGCACGGAATGATAAAGCCGCGAAACCGCATAAACCAAATCAAGGCCAAGCGAAACCGCAAAAGCGCCCGGAAAAGCCGAAACAGGTCAATGCGGCAATGGGAAATGCATTTGCTGAGGCGTTTGCCAAACTGAAGAAATAAACTAAAAAGCCGGCATCGCCGGCTTTTTTCTTATGGGTATTATCTGTTCGTTATTCCTTCATTATCCGACCACGGTCGCTGGCAGCATCACAAAGGTTAGGCGGTGGTCGACAATCCAGCTTCTCGCAGCGGCTCGCTGCGGGCATGATAAAACTGAGAAATATGCTGCCCAAATTGGCGATAAATACCTTGCTGCTGAGTTGGCCGCGCGGCAGTAGCATCGCTGCCATTGGTGGCCTCATTGGCTTTGCCTTTACTGCTAAAGTCTGCCGCAACGCGATTGCGAATGTCGCGTCTATCAAATGCCGGTTTAGAGGGCGACAGTAATTGCAGCATCTGCGCCTTACTTTGGTGTTGGCGCTGTTGCTGACCACCTTGTTCCTGCTGCTGTTGCTGATTGGATTGTTGCCGCTCATGAATGGTATCCGCCTGTCGTGCTTGTTGCTGGGCAAGTACGTTAGCGCGTTCATTTTGCGAATTAAGCGCGCGCTCTTCATGGTTGCTGGTGGCTTGCTGTGGTGGAATCACCGGCGGACGTTGTAAGTTTTCAGCGCGCGCAACATCGGTCGCGGGATTACTGGTCGCGATCGGAATTTGCGGATAGTTAGAGATAACTTGCATGCTGAAACCTCACTGAGTTGACTAAATTCTAGTCAAACAGCGGCTTAAATAAAACCCTTTTGCATGCTCCACTGCTGAAAATGGCGTAAAAATTCATCCGTGTGCGAGATAAACGGCGCATGTGAGGCTTTGTTGATGATCACGTCTGTTGCGTCAACGCCTTGGTTCATCTCTGTGTTGAGTAGTGGTACGACTCGACGTGGCACCAAACCATCAAGTTTGCCCCATATTCTTAACCAAGGGCTGTTCACCTGTTTGAGTGAATCTCGCAGATCGACCGAACCTAACATCGCTAATCCTTGTTCCAGCGCGCTTGCTTGAGGTTGCGGTCTCGCGAGCACTAACTCTCGGATACGTTTGATGTCGTCGCGAGCTGTTTCGCTGCCCATCGCCTGCAGGGCTAAAAAGCGTTCTACGGTTTTTGGCAGATCTTGGAGGAGCTGTTGTTCAAATTGCTGTAACACAGGCGCAGCGATCCCCGGCCATTGTTGCTCTGGCTCAGCAAGAAAGCAGGGCGAAGAGGCAACAGTAATCAACCCTGAGACCAAGTCTGGATAGCGTTGCGCGATACGCGTTGCCAATAATCCGCCGAGCGACCAGCCTAGTACCAACGACTGCGACGGAATATGTGCGGCGATGGCATCAACCCACTCTTCAAAATCGCCTTCAACAGCATTGCTATCACCAAAGCCCGGCAGATCAATGGCGAGACAACTATACTGATGCAAATGCTCAAGCAAGGGCAGAAAGATGCTGCTGTTAACGCCCCAACCATGCAGTAACACCAAAGGTTGGCCGTTACCCACGGCATGATAGAACAGGGATGTCGAAGTCATTACTACGCTCAAGGATGAGTTATGGTTAGCCGTTATTTTGCGGTTCGCTGGGCCCGATTGGCGAACATTTTACCCAACCGCTGCTTACTGTGTCATCAGACCATTCTGACAAAGCCAGCGTCACCCACTATCGACTCGCAAATGATTGCTCAGCAGCGTGGCATCTGTCAGCCGTGTTTAACCAGCTGCCTTTATGATACCGATATCTGTCTTGGTTGCGGTAAAGTGATGCAAGTAGCTGCAGAGTATTGTGGTGGCTGCATCAAGTCGCGCCCCATTCCTGTCGTTGCGCCAGCGAGTTATCACACTATGCTCGGGCGGCTGATCCCCGCGATCAAATACCAAGCACAGTTTGCCGCCATGCCAGCATTGATTGAGGCGTTAGCGCAACGCATCGAGTCGCTTTGTCAGCAGCAGCTACTCAGCTTGCCACAAGTGTTGCTGCCGGTGCCGTTACATCGACAGCGACTAAGCAGTCGTGGTTACAATCAGGCGTGGCTAATCGCTCATGCATTATCATCACGGCTCGGTATTGCGATGGATGACCAACTGTTAATCCGTGTCAAACATACTCCTGCGCAGGCACAACTCTCTGGTAAACAACGGCGGCAAAATTTAGCGGATGCGTTTGCCTTAACCCGCCCTTTGCCCTATCAGCGAATAGCCTTGGTGGATGATGTGGTGACGACGGGCAGTACGGTTGATGCCATTGCGCGGGTGCTGCGTGCCTCGGCACCTAGTGTGCAGGTGTGGTGTTTAGCTCGCGCAGAGGCTCCATCACTGCAGGATAAATCCTAATCAGCCGGGCACTGGGCGATTTTTTCAAGACGCTATGCAGTTTCGTATGTTAATGGGACTACAAAGCGGCGTTTATCAGGAGTATCATAGTGAGCAATTCTTACTAAATCACTCAGGTTTATCCTGATGGAGCAGGTTTTCATGATCAGTATTTCTGAAGCAGCTCAGGCTCACTTTGTGAAGCTGCTGGCTGACCAGCCAGAAGGCACTAACATCCGCGTATTTGTTATCAGCCCAGGTACTCCACAGGCTGAGTGTGGCGTATCTTACTGCCCACCCGATGCAGTTGAAGCTGACGATATCGAAATTGAATTTAATGGCTTTAATGCCATGGTTGACGAGAAAAGCGCACCATTTTTGGAAGAAGCCAGTATCGATCTGACCACGGATCAACTGGGTTCTCAACTGACGTTGAAAGCACCAAATGCCAAAATGCGTAAAGTGGATGATGATGCGCCGCTGCGTGATCGCATCGAATACATGATCCAATCTGAAATCAACCCGCAGTTGGCCAGCCACGGTGGTCACATCATGTTGGTCGAACTGACTGACGACGGTGTTGCCGTGTTGCAATTCGGCGGTGGCTGTAACGGTTGTTCAATGGTTGATGTGACCCTAAAAGATGGTATTGAAAAGCAGATGCTGGAGCGTTTTGCTGGCGAACTGACTGCAGTGAAAGATGCTACCGACCATCAGCATGGCGAGCACTCGTTCCAATAAGCTCTGTCTCTATTGCTCAATCAAACTGATTGAAAAGGCAGATAAAAAAAAGGCGCGTGAGCGCCTTTTTTGTCGACTGAAATTAGCTTAAGGCGCTAAAAACTGCTGACGTCGCCACCAGTAATAGCCGCCGAGACTTACGCTACGCGCCAGCATAAAGCCTGACAGCGCCAGCCATAATCCCTGATTGTGCCAAGCTTGAGTGAGCCACCATAAGGGTAAAAATACCCCAACACTGGCGACCATCATGCTGTTACGCATGATGCGACCTTTGGCGGCACCAATAAACACTCCATCGAACAGGTAGCAGCCAAACGACAAGATCGGCAGGGCAATCAACCAGGGTAGCAGGGCGCTTGCTGCGGTAATCACGCCCTCAATTGAGGTCATCAAACCAATCAATTGCGTGCCCCACAGCCAAAATCCGAGAGAAAACATCACGGCGACCACTGCCGACCAGATAAATGCCAACGATACCGTGGCATGTAACTCTGGGTAACTGTGTTCACCGGTGGCGCGGCCAACTTCGGCTTCGGCGTAATAGGCGATGCCATCTAGCGCATAGGAGATCAGCAGTAGCAGATTGAGCATGACTGCGTTAGCGGCGACTGTGTTATCACCGAGGCTGGCACCGGCAAAGGTGATAAACGCAAAGGTTAATTGTAAAAATAAACTGCGAATAAAAATGTCGCGATTCAGGCGTAATAGTTTGCTGAAATCGACCAATCTGAGCGCGCGAATGAGTGGCTTAAGCGGCAGTTCGCCTAGTTGTGGCAACAGCTGCTTGATAAAAAACAGTGCCACCAATGTACTGATAATATCGGCAAGCACAGAGGCAAACGCTACTCCTTGCACACCCCAGCCGAAGCCCATCACAAACAACAGATCGAGCCCGATATTGACACTGTTGGCGATGATTAATTGCCACATGGCTGCCTTAGGTTGTTGCCGCCCCATCAACCACCCCAGCAGCACCATATTCAACAGCGCAAAGGGCGCACCCCAAATACGGATGTTAAAATAAGCATGACCGGACTGACGTACGTCGCTGCTGGCATCATTAAACTGCATTGCCAACTGCCAAATGGGCCACTGTAGCAGTAAAAATAGCGCCGCAATGACTAAGGCGATGAGGCTTGATTGCAGCAATATTTGCAGCTGCGCGGCGTTGTCACGCCGCCCCACACTTTGTGCAACTAAAGCTGTGGTGGACATGCGTAGGAATCCCATTAACCACAACATCAATGTTATAATCGTCGCACCAACCGCCACGCCGCCCAAGTAGGCTGCGTCACTCAGATGCCCAATCACCGCCGTGTCTACTAAGCCTAACAATGGCACGGTGATATTCGACAAAATCATCGGCAGCGCGAGTGCGAGTAACTTTTTATGACGTTGCTGAGTTGAGACAAAACTGCGCTTATTCATGGATTTTGGAGATAAATTAACATGTTGATTAGGTTGTGTTTGGCACTGTTTGTGGTGGCGCTAATGCCGGTGAAAGTGGCCAGTGCTGCGGTTATTCTACAATATCACCATGTGTCTGAAACTTCACCCGCGGTCACCAGTGTGTCACCGGCTCAGTTTAATGAGCAGATGCAATATCTGGCGCAGCAAAAGTTCAATGTGGTGCCGTTGGCCGAGGTTATCGCTGCCATTAAGCAAGGCAAAGCGTTGCCCGCGAAAACTGTCGCCATCACCTTTGACGATGGTTACCGCAACATTGCGGAAAACGCGGCGCCTATTTTGCGTAAATATGGCTTTCCGTTCACCTTGTTTGTCGCGATCGAGCCGATTGAGAAAGGCTTTGGCGAGATGATGGATTGGAACCAGTTGCAGGCGTTGGCGGATGCTGGCGCAACGATCGCAAATCATTCATGGGGGCATGAGCATCTGATCCGCCGTTTGCCCAATGAAAACCGTGAGCAATGGTTGGCGCGGATCCGCGATAATCTAGAACGTACTGAGGCGGCGATTAAACAGCATACTGGTCAAAGCGTTAAAACCTTGGCGTATCCCTATGGCGAATACAATACTGATTTGCAGCAGTTGTTGCAGCAGATGGGCTATATCGGCGTAGGCCAACAAAGCGGAGCGGCGGGGCAATATTCAGATTTAACCGCCATTCCGCGTTTTCCGGTGGCAGGCGCCTATGCCAACATGGAAACGCTCAAGGCCAAACTGAATTCGTTGAATATGCCGGTGATCGCCCAAACACCCACCAATCCACAACTTGATCTGAGCGACACGCAACCCGTTTTAAGCCTTAAAATCGTCATGGATGATATTCAAAAATCGCAACTTACCTGTTTTGTGCATGGGCAGGGCAAGCAGTTACCCATTTGGGTTGATGCCGACACCTTCACAATTCAAGCGCAAAAACCTTTGCCCGCAGGGCGTTCTCGTTACAATTGCACCGCGCCGAGCAAATCCCAGTCAGGTTACTACTGGTTTAGTCAGCCGTGGGTTCGTCCTCTGGCCGATGGTACGTGGGTGCAAGAATAAGCTATTGCTAAGTTAACAGAACCAAAATAGCTGTTGTTTGTCATAAAACTCTGTTAACAATTTTGTAGTATAGTGAGCGCCAATTAGCTGAATCTGCTGTTTAATTCTGCTTACTTAAGCTTTTGATAAGACTTCGCCACTAGTGTGGCGAGGTTTTTGCGGCGAGCAATTTAGGATCTTTAGGATCTTTAGGAGCAACTTTTTGATTTCTGTAGTAATTCCTGCCAAAGATGAAACGGGTAACATAGGTCCACTGATTACCGAAATTCATCAAGCACTTAATGCGCTTACGCCGTTCGAAGTGATTGTGGTCGATGATGGTAGTACTGATGGTACCGCGGCCGAAGTGGTGAACACCGCAAATGCATTAGGTTGTGCGGCAAAAGCCGTCATCCATAAACAGAGCACTGGGCAGAGTACTGCAGTCTGGACGGGAGTACGACAAGCCGCCGGTGAGTGGATTGTTACCCTAGATGCCGATGGTCAGAATGATCCGGCAGATATTCCTGCCATGATTGCACTGGCGAAAGGAATTACAGCAAAAGATTTCTGTATCGCGGGTTATCGTAAAAACCGCAAAGATACCGCATGGAAACGGTTCCAATCGCGCTTTGCCAACAAAGTACGTAACGCAATGTTGCACGATGGTGTACCTGACACCGGTTGTGGATTAAAGCTGTTCCCACGAGAAACCTTTATCAAGATGCCGTACTTTAATCACATGCATCGCTATATTCCGGCATTGGTTCGTCGAATGGGCGGTGAAGTGCAAATTTCGGTGGTTAACCATCGTGATCGTCAGGTAGGCGTATCTAAATATACTGCTTGGAACCGTGCTTGGGTCGGCATTGTCGATATCCTCGGTGTTATGTGGTTAATCCGTCGAGCCAAAATTGCGGAGATCAAACAGATTGAAACTAGTCTCGCTGCTGACAAGTAAACAATTTGGCAAATCCCTGTTTACTGTCCTGATCTTTGTGCTGCTGGCACTGCTGGTAGAAACAGGATGGTTTGAGCATCTCACCGATAAACATTGGGTAGCAGAGTTAATCAATCAAGATGGCATCAGTGGTGATGCCATGGTGTTTGGTTGCGCAGTGCTATTTATGGCGGTGGGTGGACCACGGCAGCTGGTGGCGCTGGTGTACGGTTACACCTTAGGTTCAGCGCTCGGCACCTTGATGGCGGCACTGGCCGCGATTGTTGGCTGTAGCGTTACTTTTTATGTGGCGCGCTTTACCGTCAAAGGGTTAGTGAATCGTCATTTTGGTAAAAAAACCAAGAAGTTCGAGCAGTTTATTTGCCATAAGACGTGGCTCAAAGTGGTGATCATTCGCTTTTTGCCAGTGGGCAGTAATCTGGTGACTAACCTGTTAGCAGGTTCAACCCATACCCCATCGAGCGGTTTTTTCCTCGGCAGTTTTATCGGTTACTTACCACAAACTTTCATTTTCGCCAGCGCTGGTGCCGGCATCGGCTTCTCAGATCATTTTACCTTGCTGTTTAGCTGTATTTTGCTGGTGGCATCCAGCTTGATTGGCACATATCTCTATCGTCGTCGCGTGCAACCTACCATGGCAGATATTCTTGCGGAAGAAAAAGAGACCCAAGCATGACCTTGTTGAAACGTTATTTTGAGTCGGACGATTATCGCCGTACTTTTTGGGCTTTGTTTGTGCTCACCCTCATTATGGTGATGCTCGGGGTTGGGTTGCGTTCCCCATGGCCTGCGGATGAACCACGGTTTGTGGAAGTTGCGCGGGAGATGGTGGCCAGCGGTCAATGGTTATTTCCTGCCCGTGGCGGCGAGTTTTATCCCGATAAACCGCCGGTATTTATGTGGTCGATTGCGCTGTGTTACCAGTTGCTTGGAAATCTGCAGCTGGCATTTCTGATCCCTAATGCGCTGTGCGGGCTGTTGACCACTATGTTGGTATTTGACCTCGGAGCGCGCATTTGGAATGTTCGCACCGGGCGTAACGCTGCGTTGCTGCTGCTGTTGGTGCCGCAGTTTCTGATCCAAGTTAAGGCCGCGCAGATCGACGCTATGGTGATGTGTTGGATCACTGTCGGCTGTTATGGCCTGATCCGGCACTTCTTTGTTGGCCCAAGTTGGCGTTGGTACTTCATCTCATGGGCATTCATGGGGTTGGGGATTATCACTAAAGGTGTTGGTTTTCTGCCGTTACTCATGCTGCTGCCGTTAGGCGTTTATGCATGGCGCACTGGCCTGTATCGCGACCGTTGGCACTGGAAAGCCGCATTAGGCCCAGTGGTGATGCTGGCGGTGATTGGCTGCTGGTTAGTGCCGATGGTCGTCACCGTACTGAGCTCGGGCGATGCGCAGCACTTGGCCTATATGAATAACATCTTGTTCAAGCAAACCGGTCAGCGTTATGTGGCGGCATGGCACCATATTAAGCCGTGGTATTTCTTTATGTTGTCGGTGATCCCCTGGATGTGGTTACCGCTTACCCTGCTGGCCATTGCTTATTGGAAGCAACTGGTCGCCAGTATCAAAGCTGATCCGCGTATTGCCATTTTACTGTTGTGGGTGGCGCTGGTGATCCTGTTTTTCAGTCTGAGCCCTGGTAAACGTAACGTCTACATTCTGCCTGCATTGCCAATGGCGTGTTTAGCCTTTGCGGCCGCGTTGCAGCAAGTGAGTCAGTGCAAATGGTTTGAGCGTCTGCTACAGGGCTTGTTGTGGTTGTTCGGCGTGGTGATTTTACTGCTGGCGATTGGCGCGATGTTGGATCATCCGGCGATTGTGAAAAAGCTGGCTGACTACACCGATGACTTAAGCCATGTGGGCTATTTTACCCTGAGCATGGCGCTTGGCTGGTTGCTACTTTTGTTACTCGCACGTAAGCAAGCTGCATTGCTGCAAGCGGGCGTTATCTCCATCTTTGGTTGGGCGCTCTACAGCACTTGGGGGTATGGTTTGCTGGAACATATGCGGACGCCAAAAGATGTCATGCAGCAAACAGCTGCAGTGGTGGGCGATGGGCAGGTAGGACTGATCGATTTCAAAGAGCAGTTCATTTTGTTCTCACCGATCGACATCACTCATTTCAGTTATCTGGCGCCTGTTGAGCAGCAAGAGCGCAACGCGTGGCAGTGGCAACAGCAGCAGGCGAATCGCTACTTGTTAGTGCCAGCCTCAGAAAAGCTGCAGTGTTTTGATATGAGCAAAGGGCAGGATATGGGCGAAGCCCATCGTGAAAGCTGGCTTCTACTTGGCGCTGATGCGCGGATGCCAGATTGCCCCGCACCCGAGGTGACCACTGTGTTCTTTACCCATAAACCGGGGGCGTGGATGCAGGAGTAACGCTGCAGGTTATTTTCAGCAACTGCTCATTTTTTTCAGCAACCATTGAGTTGAAATAGAAAAGCCGTACAGCCTCTGACTCTGTACGGCTTTTTCATTAGATTGGGTGGCACACTGATTGAATGAGCAGCATTTATGTCGTGGCACTGGCTTCCATTGAGTCAGCGTTGATTGCCTAGCTACTCGCCCCGTCACCGGTCACTGGAAGACGTATCGTTAGTGTACCGCTTGCAGCCAGCAACTGGATTGCAACTCTGTGGCCGCGTGCGTTTCTAGCACTATGCCCAATGCGCGGGCGCTCTTGGCCACCAATTGCAGGCGGCGCTTATCTTTATGGTCGAGTTGATCTACCCAACTCACGACAGCACTCGTGGTGCCGCTAGTGAGCGCGCGCTCGGTCGCCCACAACGCTTCCACTTCATCACGCGCATGTACTTGCAGCACCCGATCCATTCGTACACCAGCATTCGCCAAAATGGTTTTGTAGCCTGCAAAGCCGGGATTGATTAACACAATCCAGCGCCCTTGTTGGCTAAGTTGCGCTAATTGGCTGCTGAGTTGTTGCAGCTCGCGGCGACCATTGCTACTGGACGGCAGATTCGACACGCCAACGTCATTAACATCGCTGCTTTCGCTATCGCGCCATAAGCCGGGGTGACGCGGGGCATTACCTTGCAACATACTCATAGCCAATCTCCGTTACGAATAATGCCAACTGCTAGACCTTCGATGGTGAGTGATTGCTCACTTAGGTCAACTTTAATTGGCTTGTAGGCTTCATTTTCAGCGTGCAGATAGACTACATTGCCTTTGCGTTCGAAGCGCTTCACGGTCACGTCATCTTCGACGCGGGCAACGACCACTTGGCCGTTACGGGCTTCCTGCATTTTGTGAACCGCAAGTAGGTCACCTTCTAGAATGCCGATATCCTTCATACTGTCGCCGCGTACCCGCAGCAGAAAGTCTGCACTGGGGTGGAACATCATAGGATCAACTTGGTAGAACTGCTCGATATGCTCTTGCGCCAGAATCGGTTCACCCGCAGCCACTTGGCCGATCAGCGGCAATCCTTGTTCCTCATCCGCCATCTCTTCTTGTGGCAGACGAATCCCCCGCGAGGTACCGGGCATAATTTCGATACAGCCTTTTTTGGCGAGCGCTTTTAGGTGCTCTTCGGCGGCATTGGCACTTTTAAAGCCCAAGCGACGCGCGATTTCAGCACGTGTTGGCGGCATGCCGGTTTCGGCGATGTTGCGCTTAATCAGATCAAGGATCTGCGATTGTCTTGGCGTCAGAGGTCTCATGATAAATCCTGTTTTTTCATACAGTACCTGTCAGTATATACAGTATTTAGTTTCGTGCAACTATTAACCAATTGGTAGCACGTTAACGCACGCTGGACGGATTCTGGTATTCTATGGTCATCAAACGTAGGTTTTATAGAAACATGTCAACTCATACCTCATTCTGGCTGTCTGCCGTTCGCTGGCTTCAACGTAAATTGGTGCACACAGTGGTGGTGCCGCAAGATCCTTTCGCAGACCTCAATCTCGATCGTGACCGTCCGGTTGTTTATGTGATGAAGACCGAATCGTGCAGCGATAAAGCCGCACTGGCCGATGTGACCTACAAACTGGGAATGCCGAGCCCGTACTCAGCGTTGAGCTTGGCTGAGCACTCGCTACCACGGGTGTTGTGTTTGGAAGATGCCAAACCCTTGTTCGGTGCCCGTAAGCAGAATCACGCTTATCTCAGCACTTTTCGTCAGTTGTTGAGCTTGCACCAGCAAGATCCCGCGTTGGATGTGCAGTTGGTGCCGGTGAGCCTCTATTGGGGACGTACCCCGGGTAAAGAAGATGACACCATGCGCGCCGCCGTATTTGAGCGTGAAAGCCCAAGCTGGCTGCGCAAGTTTCTGATGATTTTATTCCTCGGCCGCGACAACTTTGTTCAGTTTGCCAATGCGGTGTCATTGCGGGTGATGGCCGAGCAACATGGCACCGACGAGGCGATTGCCCATAAACTGTCGCGGGTAGCACGGGTGCATTTCCGCCGTCAACGCAAAGTGATGACCGGGCCAGTATTGCCTAATCGCCAAGCACTGTTTGCCGAGTTGCTGCGCAGTGACAATATTCAAGAAGCGATCAACGAAGAGGCGGCGTCGAAGAAGATTTCTCAATCAGAAGCGCGCCACGTCGCAGAAAAATATCTTGATGAGATTGCGGCGGATTACTCTGACAGCTTGATCCGCATCTCTGAGCGTTTGCTGACCTGGTTGTGGAACAAACTCTACAGCGGGATCAACATTAAGGGCGCTGAGCAGATCCGCCAATTGCATCATGACGGCCATGAAATTGTCTATGTGCCGTGTCACCGCAGCCATATGGATTACCTGCTGCTGTCTTACATTCTCTATTTTCAAGGGATGGTACCGCCGCATATCGCTGCGGGGATCAACCTTAACTTTTGGCCCGCAGGGCCTATGTTCCGCCGCGGTGGTGCTTTCTTTATTCGTCGCAGTTTCAATGGTAATAAGCTCTATACAGCGGTGTTTAAAGAGTACCTCGACCGCTTATTCGCCAAAGGCTATTCGGTGGAGTATTTCACCGAAGGTGGCCGTTCGCGTACTGGGCGATTGTTAGCGCCCAAGACCGGCATGCTGGCGATGACCATGCACTCAGTGTTGCGCGGCATTGAACGCCCCGTCACTTTGGTGCCAGTCTATTTGGGTTATGACCATGTGATGGAAGTGGCCACCTATCTGAAGGAGCTGCGCGGCTCCGAGAAGAAAAAGGAATCGGTGTGGCAGGTGCTGGGCGCGATCCGTAAGCTGGGCAATTTCGGCCAAGGTTATGTGAATTTTGGCGAGCCTATTAACTTGCAGCAATTCCTCACTGAAAAGCAGCCGGACTGGCGCAATATTGATCCTGAGTCTGAGCAAAAGCCTGCTTGGCTAACCCCTGCGGTCAATTCGCTGGCAACGAAAGTGATGACGCGCATCAATGATGCCGCCGCCGCAACCGCTGTCACCCTCACCAGCACAGTGTTATTGGCGACCGAACAAAACGCACTTGAGCGTGGCAAGCTGGAGCACCAACTTAACTTCTATCTCGATCTGTTAAAACAAGTGCCTTACACAGGTTTTATCTCGGTTGCCGAGGGTGATGGTGCCGCCTTGTTGCAACAGGGCTTAGATCTTAAAAAATTCTGTATTCAAAATGATGGAATTGGCGATATAGTGTCCATTGATGAAAATGTTGCGGTAACCATGACTTATTACCGAAACAACATCATTCATCTGTTTGCGATTCCCTCATTGTTAGCATGTTGCCTAATTGGCTTTGAAAACAGCAATCGCGAACAGATGCATCAGGTGCTGCAACGCCTGTATCCATTGTTGAAAGCCGAGCTGTTTATGGGCTGCCAACAGGTACAGCAATATGCCGATAAATTGCTGGCACGATTTGCGTCTATGGGCTTTATCAGCGGTGATGATCAGCAATGGCGCGTAACGCCAGAAGGCGAGCTGCCACTGACGCTGCTGGCCGAAGTGATGAGTGAAACGCTGCAACGTTACGCGATGATCTTCAACCTGCTGGCAGCCAATCCGCAAATTGAGCGTGGCGATTTAGAGTTAGAAAGCCATCTTTTGGCCAGCCGACTCGGCCGTTTGCATGGCATAACAGCACCGGAATTCTACGACAAGAAGTTGTACTCAATGCTCAGTATAAAACTCAAAGAGCTTGGGTATCTCAACAATAACAACAATATGGATGAGATTTCCGCCGTGCGCGATCTAGTTAACCAGTTATTGACGCCTCAAGTTCGTCAAACAATTGTTGCCAGTGCGGAAGTCCAACAGGAGAGTTGATGAAGCACAGCAACAGCCCTGATTCGCCGCGGTCGTTGATCGGCGGGGCGATGATTATTGCCGGTACCACGGTCGGTGCCGGTATGTTTTCGCTACCTGTGACTGGCGCCGGCATGTGGTTTAGTTATGCCGCGATCATGCTGGTCGGTGTGTGGTTCTGCATGTGGATGTCGGGGTTACTGCTACTCGAAACCAACCTGCATTTTGAACCGGGTGCCAGCTTTGACACCTTAACCCGCAAAACCCTCGGCCAGTTCTGGCGGGTGGTCAATGGCGCTTCTATCGCCTTTGTGCTCTACATTCTCACCTACGCCTACATCAGTGGCGGCGGTTCCATCGTAAATCATGCGATTTCATTTTCAGGGCTAGATCTGCCACAAAGTATGGCGGCGTTAGTGTTCGCCATTGTGCTGGCGTTAGTGGTGATGGTGTCGACCAAAGCGGTTGATCGTTTCACCACCATTATGATTGGCGGCATGGTGATCTCCTTCGTATTGGCCATCGGCAATCTGTGGCTGGAAGTCGATCCGGTCAAGCTGTGGCAACCGGATGGTGAGCAAGTGTTTTCGCCTTACTTGTGGGCCGCCATTCCCTTCGGCCTCACTAGCTTTGGTTACCACGGTAATGTGCCATCGTTGATGAAATATTACGGTCGCCAGCCCAAGACTATTGTTAAAGCGATCAGCATAGGTACCGCGTTTGCGCTGGTGATTTACCTCGGCTGGATGGTTGCCACCATGGGCAATCTCAGCCGTAGCTCATTTGCTGAGGTAATTGCCGCCGGTGGCAACATGGGCGTGCTGGTGGGCGCGCTGCAAAACGTGGTCGACAGCGACTTGATGAACAGCATGTTGACCCTGTTTGCTAACCTCGCAGTGGCCAGCTCCTTCCTTGGGGTGACGCTGGGGTTATTCGACTATGTGGCGGATCTGTTTGGCTTTGATGATAGCCGCAGCGGCCGTATCAAAACCTCACTGGTGACCTTTGTGCCGCCGACCATACTGGGCGTGTTATTCCCTGATGGCTTTTTGATTGCGATTGGCTTTGCCGGTTTAGCGGCCACCATTTGGGCAGTCATTGTGCCAGCCCTGATGGCCTATCGTTCACGTCAGCTATTTGCTGAAGCCAAAGGCTTTAGAGTGCCAGGCGGGACACCGCTGATTGTGATTGTGGTGCTCTTTGGTGTGGTCACTGCGGTGTGTCATCTGTTATCGATGGCCAACATTCTACCTGTGTACCACGGCTAAGCCTGCGGGGTGACTAGCGCGGCGATAAAAGCAGCGCTAGTCAACTTAAGGTAAACGTTAACTTAATGACCTGCTTGACATTTTTTTTGGTTGCAGTAATTTAAGCGCACAGCGTCACGCTGTTCTCTCGCGGGTGTAGTTCAATGGTAGAACGGCAGCTTCCCAAGCTGCATACGAGGGTTCGATTCCCTTCACCCGCTCCAATGATCTCCGCTGAAATTTCTTTTTTATCCGGCAATTTTTTGATGGTTAGCCCAATAAAAAACCACTGTGATTACTGCATCTTGCAGAAATAACAGTGGCTTGATCTTTGTTGGCGTGCGCTTAGATATCGAATACTAGGCTGCCCGGCGGCAGGAACGGCCAGTTAAGCCGACTTGGGGTGGTTGCTCCTTGCTCACCAAAGAAGTAACCGGTTTGCGGCGTAGCAAATACTTGGCTGCCTTTTGTTAGCCCCAACTGTTTCACGCGCTGATGGCTGAATGTTGCTTCCCACAACTCATCGCTATCCCAACCGCGCGGCGCCAGTTCAACACGCGCTTCGGCACCAATTGCGGTTACCGCCACTACATCAAACGGCAAACAGGCTTGGCTATTCGGTTTGTCGGCTAATTCCAGTTCGTGGCTACGAACGTATAACACGCCATTTTGCTGCAGCTCAGTTTGTTCGGGCGGTACCAGAAATGCTTCTCCGTTGCGCCAGTGATCTTGCTGCCAATCGACATTCAGCACGTTAACGTTACCGAGAAAATCAAACACAAAGCGACTGTTGGGCTGCGCATACAGTTCCGCAGGGGCATTGATCTGCTCAATATGGCCGTTGCTCATCACCACCACCCGATCAGACAGTTCCAATGCTTCGTCCTGATCGTGAGTCACGAACACGCTGGTGAATTTGAGTTCGTCATGCAGGCTGCGCAGCCAACGGCGTAACTCTTTACGTACCTTGGCATCCAATGCGCCGAATGGCTCATCCAGCAGCAGCACTTCAGGTTGCGTGGCCAATGCGCGTGCCAGCGCAATCCGCTGCTTTTGCCCGCCAGAGAGTTGTTCTGGGTAGCGTTGTGCCAAATGCGCCAGCTGGACGGTTTCCAACAGTTGGTTCACCCGCTGTTTGATTTCTGCGGCGGATGGCCGTTGCTTTCGTGGCATCACTTGCAGACCAAAGGCGACGTTTTCTGCCACCGTCATGTGGCGAAACAGCGCGTAGTTTTGGAAAACAAAACCCACACGACGTTCACGCACATGCACTTGAGTAACGTCCCGGTCACCAAAATAAAGTTGGCCGCTATCCGCCCCTTCAAGCCCAGCGATAATACGCAGCAAGGTGGTTTTACCTGAGCCAGAAGGCCCCAGTAGCCCGATCATCTCTCCCTCTTGAATATCAAGATTGAGCGGCGACAGTGCCTGAAACTGGCCAAATTTTTTGGAAATATTAGCAAGACGAATACTCATAATTGGCTCTGCTCATTATCGTTATGGGCGGATAAACTGCGTTGTTGGCGCCATTCCACGATAGCTTTTAACAACAAGGTAAATAGGGCGATTAATGCCAACAGCGAGGCGCTGGCAAAGGCCGCTTCAGCCTGATAATCCTCATACAGCAGCTGCACGTGCAGCGGTAGGGTGTTGGTTTCACCGCGAATATTGCCAGACACCACGGCCACCGCACCGAACTCGCCAACGGCTCTCGCATTGGTGAGGATCACCCCGTAAATCAGTGCCCACTTGATATTGGGCAGGGTGACGCGGCGGAATAATTGCCACCACGAAGCACCGAGAATTACCGCCGCTTCCTCTTCAGACGGGCCCTGCTGTTGCATCAGCGGGATCAGCTCACGCGCCACGAAGGGGCAGGTGACGAAGATGGTCACCAGCAGAATGCCCGGCCAGGCAAACATCACTTGCAGATCGTGTTCAAACAGCCATTCACCTAACCAACCGCTGTTGCCATAAAGCAGCAGATACAGCAAACCGGCCACCACTGGCGATACTGCAAACGGAATATCCATCAAGGTGATGAGAATTTTGCGCCCGGGAAATTCAAACCGGGTGACACACCATGCCAGCAGTACCCCAAACACCAGGTTAATCGGTACGGTTAGCGCCGCCACCATCAGTGTTAACCCGATCGCATGCAGTGAATCTGGGTCAGATAAATGGTTGAGGTATTGCTGCACACCGCCAGCAAAGGCCTGTTGGAAAATACTCGCCAGCGGCACCAACAAAAACAGGCAGCTTAGTAACACAGCAAGGGTGATCAGCGACCATTTGATGAGCGGCGCATCGCCTACGCTGGCAGGTTTAAATGAACTCATCTGCGCTCCTTAACGTCCACGAATACGGCGCAGGTAACGCGCTTGCCACAGGTTGATCAACAGCAGCAGTAATAACGAGGTCATCAACACCACCGAAGCAATCGCGCTGGCACCGGCAAAATCAAACTCCTGCAACTTCACGAAAATCATCAAAGAGGTAATTTCGCTGATATAGGGCATGTTGCCAGCAATAAAAATCACCGCGCCAAATTCGCCTAAGCTGCGGGTGAAGGATAACGCTGCACCTACCATCAAGGCGGGCCACAGTGACGGCAGAATAATGCGCCAGAACACCGCAGCATCTGACGCACCGAGCGTCATACCTGCTTCTTCTTCATCGTGGGATAACTCTTCTAGCACCGGCTGCACGGTGCGCACCACAAACGGAATACTGGTAAACACCATCGCCACCACAATCCCTAACGGCGAGTAGGCGACTTTAATACCTAGTGTCGCTAATAGACTGCCGATTTGGCCGTTCTCCGCATAGAGGGTGGCTAGGGTAATCCCCGCCACGGCCGTTGGCAGCGCAAACGGCAGATCCACTAACGCATCCAACAGACGTTTGCCGGGAAACTCATAACGCACCAGCACCCACGCCAATAACAGGCCAAACAAGCAATTGAATATTGACGCGGCCAATGCCGAAAGCAGGGTGACTTTATAACTGGCCACCACACGCGGATCGGCAACCACGTTCCAATATTCCGCCCAACTCATGGTGCTGGTTTGCATGATCAGTCCGGTGGTGGGCAGCAGCAGGATCAAGCTAACAAACAGCAAGGACACCCCTAAGCTGATGCTAAACCCTGGTAACACCCGTTTATGGCGCAAGCGCCCGTTATTCAACATCACAGAATTAGCCACCACATATCGTTCATTGAATTTGAGTATCGCAGCTTCAAATTCGATTGACTGCTTGCATACCGTTGTTAAAAACGACCAATAAAAACCTATCAGTTACAGACCACTAGACCCAGGACTGGCCTAGGTCTAGGAAGTTGCTTATCAACCCGAGCGCTTAGCGCTTCAACAGTTGATCCAGCTTAGCGCCGTTAGCAAATTGGGTTTTCATCGCGTTGTCCCAACCGCCGATGATATTCTCTACGGTCAGCAGGTCAACTTCTGGGAATTTTTCGGCAAATTCCGCTTTCACTTTATCGTTGTGAATACGGTAGTTAAACCCAGCCAGCAGACGTTGTGCTTCTTCGCTGTACAGGTAGCTTAAGTACTCGGTTGCCAGTTCTTCGTTACCGTTACGTTTGGCGTTTTTCTCCACCACGGCTACTGGGAACTCTGCCAGAATCGAGGTCTTAGGCACCACAACTTGGTAGTCGTCAGTACCGTATTGTTGACGAATGTTGTTCACTTCAGATTCAAAGGTAATCAACACATCACCAATACCACGCTCAACAAATGAGGTAGTCGCGCCACGGCCGCCCGTATCAAATACCGCTACGTTGCCCAGCAGGGTTTTGAGGAACTTGTCCAACGCCGCTTGATCGTCTTTGCCATACAGCTTTTGTGCATAACCCAAGGCGGCTAAGTAGGTATAACGAGCGTTACCTGAGGTTTTAGGATTAGGGAACACCAGTTTTACGTCATCCTTGGTCAAATCACCCCAATCGCTGATCTGCTTCGGATTACCTTTACGCACCAAAAACGCGATGGTGGAGTAGTAAGGTGAACTAGCGTTCGGCAGCAGTTGTTGCCAATTTGCTGGGATCAACTTGCCACGATCAGCCAATACCTGCACATCGGTCACTTGGTTGAAGGTCACCACATCGGCAGGTAAACCTTGCAGAATCGAGCGCGCTTGCGCTGATGAACCTGCGTGCGACTGTTTGATTTCAACAGTTTTACCGGTTTTCTCTTCCCAGTGTTTAGCAAACACAGGGTTATAGGCACTGAACAGCTCCCGCGCGATATCGTAAGAGGTATTCAGCAGTGTTTGATCTGCGGCTGCCACGTTGAGTGAGGTGCCCAGAAACAGGGTTCCCACTAGGGCCTTTATCAATTTGACTGACATTTTTACTCCTTAATCTGACAACAGCGTCAGTGTGTTGCGATATAGAGTAATAGATGTGATTTTTTATAAGAAGATGTGTATCTAGAGCTTTTTGGAATAACTATTAGCGAATAATTGTATGTCGCCGACAAAAATCGCCGTGTTTGTGACCGATAACCGTCTTAGAATAGAGCCACGCAAATTTTCGATAAAAGATTTAAAGGATCATGGCAGTGTCTGATTTTCCGACCATTGAAGCCTGCATTGGGCAAACGCCGTTAGTACGTCTGCAACGGTTAGACTGTGGTAGTGCCACCGTACTGTTAAAACTTGAAGGGAATAACCCTGCGGGTTCAGTCAAAGACCGCGCAGCACTGAATATGATCGTGCAGGCCGAACAGCGACAAGAGATCCACCCTGGCGATACGCTTATTGAAGCGACCAGCGGCAATACCGGCATTGCGTTAGCGATGGCGGCGGCAATCAAAGGCTACAAGATGATTTTGATTATGCCGAGGGATTCTACCCAAGAACGTAAAGACGCCATGCAAGCCTACGGTGCCGAGTTGCTGCTGGTGGGCAATATGGAAGAGGCGCGCGATTTGGCGCTGGCGATGCAAGCCGAAGGCAAGGGCAAGGTGTTGGATCAGTTCAACAATGAAGATAATGCCAATGCTCATTACCTCACCACCGGCCCAGAAATTTGGCAGCAAAGCCAAGGCAAGATTACCCACTTTGTGTCAAGCATGGGCACAACCGGCACCATTATGGGCGTCTCGCGTTACCTGAAACAGCAAAATAGCGATGTGACGATTGTGGGATTACAGCCTGCTGCTGGCAGTTCAATTCCGGGTATTCGGCGCTGGCCACAAGAATATCTGCCGACCATTTTTGATCCGTCACGCGTGGATCTGGTGCTGGATATTGAAGCGCAAGACGCACAGCAGATGGCGCGCACTTTAGCGAGGGAAGAGGGCATTTGTGCTGGTGTTTCATCGGGCGGTGCGGTGTTTGCTGCATTGCAGATTGCCAAACAAAACCCCGGCGCGGTGGTGGTGGCAATTATTTGCGACCGCGGCGATCGTTACTTGTCATCGGGGCTATTTTCTTAAGCTCGCCAAGGGTAAACCGCAAAACGCTCACGTTACCTGTGAGCGTTTTTGTTTTTGGCGTTAGGTGCTGGGCTTTTGATAGCTGATTTTATTGATAAACCACAGCTTAGCGCCGGTTGGCGTGTGCACAGTGGCTTCATCATCCACCTCTTTTTTCAGCAGCGCCCGCGCCATCGGTGCATCGATAGAGATGTAATCTTTCTCGCCGTAGATTTCATCTGGGCCAACGATGCGAAACTGCTTCAGCTCGCCTTGCTCATTTTCTATTTCGACCCAAGCACCAAAGAACACTTTTCCTTCTTGCACCGGGGAATAGTCGACCACAGTTAAGGCTTCAATACGCTTACGAAGAAACCGTACTCGCGAATCAATTTGACGCAGTAACCGTTTGTTTTCTTTGTATTAGTTCTACTTTGATGAACGTACTAAATCTATCGCTATTGGGTTATCTGCATAGTGCCTGGTCTGTTTTGTACAAAATTTGCACAAGTTAGATTCACCAACTATAAACTATTCATACTCTAACTCAGTAACTTTACTTAAATGGATTATGTTCTCAAAAGGATAGTCGAGTTCAATGCCTTTCCCGGCGCTAAGCCGTTCGTTGTACATGCGCTGTTTACAGAAAAGGGCGTACTGATTTCTCACTTAAGGTATCTATATCGCCATAGAAGCAAGTCTCAATCCTGGTTAGAACGCAGCGCCTTTGCTGTCGAACTGTTACTGACATTCATCCACGCTAATTCTCACTTAGAGCAAAGCGCTAAAATGCTTCTTGCTAACTTTGTCGATGCATTGAATTTTGGCACTGTTGATAACGACTGTTTTGATGAATCAGGACTATACTGGAGTCCAAGAAAAATTAATGATACCAACACCTTACTTGGCCATATCAACAGTTACTGTGACTTCTTAGATAGTGAATATGGCACTGAAGTGCCTCACCTGAACCCAATGCGCAAGGCCACAAAAGGTGAAGAGAGGATGCTGTGGTGTGCGTATTACCGCAGAACAGCGAACTGCTTCTTGAACCATTTACGACAGCCAGTCCGAGCGAAACTGTCATTTGTTCGTGAAGTCAGGTCACTGTCTCAACCATTTGTAATTCAGGACGACATATCTCGATTTCCAGATGATTTATTTTCGACATTTCTAGAATTAGGCATCCATAAAAGAGATGGTACGCCTGACCTTTGCACCATGTTGATTTTAATACTCATGCATTTTGGTGGGCTGCGTCTATCTGAATGCTTCCACATCTATATCCATGATGTAATGATTGATCGACAAACTGGCAGTTCAATTATTAAGGTATACCATCCTAGTGATGGAAATAGTCCAGAAAGGTTTTCGGGTAATCGGCGAGAATACTTAAACGTAAGATACAGGCTTAAACCTAGAAACGAATATCCACGAAGTCACAAACTATATTCGGGCTGGAAGTCTCCTTTACTGACAGATAACAAATTGTCTTTTGAAGTTTTTTTCTGCCCACCCAATATATCTTTAGAATTTACAAAATTACTTCAACAATACCTGATGACAAATCCTCGAAATGATCACCCTTATCTTTTCAGTAATCATCAAGGTGCTCCAGAATCTAAAAAAAATTTTATCAAAAAGTACACTGCTGCCGTGAATAGGTTGTCTTCCTATTCACAATTAGCAGGTTGCGGTCCACATTCACATCGTCACGCCTACGGATACCGTTTAGCACAAAACGGTATGTCTCAAACCGACATACAAAAAGCAATGCACCATAAATCTCCGGAAAGTTGCCTTGTATATATAAGGCCTACCGATGCTGATGTTCGAGTAAAAATGCGAGGCTTTGAATGATGCCAAGGTCTAAATTCTATTTAACGTATCAGAAGACATCCGCAGCCGCCCAAAATTTAGGCATCCGCACCGGCGCTGAATACCAGCGACGTTATACCGAAGACCCCAAGTTGCCTAGTCGCCCGGACCGGCGCTTTCGCAACGACTGGCATGATTGGCCGACGTTTCTGGGGACAAAATCCAATCGCTATGTCACCTTGGCCGACGCCAGTCTCGCCGCCCAAAACTTAGGCATCCGCACCCGCGCTGAATACCAGCGACGTTATACCGAAGACCCCAAGTTGCCTAGTCGCCCGAACCGGCACTTTCGCAACAACTGGCATGATTGGCCGACGTTTCTGGGGACAAAATCCAATCGCTATGTCACCTTGGCCGACGCCAGTCTCGCCGCCCAAAACTTAGGCATCCGCACCCGCGCTGAATACCAGCGACGTTATGCCGAAGACCCCAAGTTGCCCAGTAACCCGGACCGGTACTTTCGCAACGACTGGCATGATTGGCCGACGTTTCTGGGCCGGCCGAAGCCAGAGCGCTATGTCACCTTGGTCGACGCCAGTCTCGCCGCCCAAAACTTAGGCATCCGCACCCCCGCTGAATACCTGCGACGTTATACCGAAGACCCCAAGTTGCCCAGTAGCCCGGACCGGCGCTTTCGCAACGACTGGCATGATTGGCCGACGTTTCTGGGCCGGCTGAAGCCAGAACGCTATGTCTCTTTGGCCGACGCCAGTATCGCCGCCCAAAACTTAGGCATCCGCACCAGCGCTGAATACCTGCGACGTTATACCGAAGACCCCAAGTTACCCAGTAGCCCGGAGCAGTACTTTCGCAACGACTGGCATGATTGGTCGACGTTTCTGGGCCGGCTGAAGCCAGAACGCTATGTCACCTTGGCCGACGCCAGTCTCGCCGCCCAAAACTTAGGCATCCGCACCTACACTGAATACCAGCGACGTTATACCGAAGACCCCAAGTTGCCCAGTAACCCGGAGCAGTGCTTTCGCAACAACTGGCATGATTGGCCGACGTTTCTGGGCCGGCTGAAGCCAGAACGCTATGTCACCTTGGCCGACGCCAGTCTCGCCGCCCAAAACTTAGGCATCCGCACCCCCGCTGAATACCTGCGACGTTATACCGAAGACCCCAAGTTGCCCAGTAGCCCGAACCGGCGCTTTCGCAACGACTGGCATGATTGGCCGACGTTTCTGGGGACAAAATCCAATCGCTATGTCACCTTGGCCGACGCCAGTCTCGCCGCCCAAAACTTAGGCATCCGCACCCCCGCTGAATACCTGCGACGTTATACCGAAGACCCCAAGTTGCCTAGTCACCCGAACCGGCACTTTCGCAACGACTGGCATGATTGGCCGACGTTTCTGGGCCGGCTGAAGCCAGAACGCTATGTCACTTTGGCCGACGCCAGTCTCGCCGCCCAAAACTTAGGCATTAGCACCCGCGCTGAATACCTGCGACGTTATGCCGAAGACCCCAAGTTGCCCAGAAACCCGGAGTGGCACTTTCGCAACGACTGGCATGATTGGCCGACGTTTCTTAACACCAAAAGCTCATTTTATTTAACTTATGCCGAGGCGAAAAAAGCTGCTATTACTCTTAGAATCACCTCATCGAAAAATTATTTAGAAGCATACAAAAAAGATCCATGCTTACCCTCTTCTCCTGACATTAGATATAAAGACCAATGGACAGGATGGACGGACTTTCTATTACCACGAGAAATCCATGATTTATCAATTGCTGAACATGCATGTTTGGTTCTTTCCGTAAAAGACTCAAAACAGTATTACGAACAACGTAAGACTTATAAATTCCTGCCTGCCCACCCCGAAAGGTTCGATGGTTGGCTTGATTGGTATGACTTTCTCGACATTCCAAGACCTTACCCATACTCCGAACTGGTTTCTATTGTCAGAAAGCACCATTGCAAAAAAATGGAAGATTACAAAAAATTGCGTGCCGAATTAAATGACCCGCGCATCCCCTCTAGCCCTGAAGAGACGTATCGACACAACGGTTGGACTAACACATATGACTTTTTTGGTAACAAACGACCTTATCAAGTTCGATACCTCACTGATGACTGGCAAATCTGGGGAGGGTGCATTACCGACTTTCTCAAACAAGCAAGAGGGGCTGGCACAAAAGCAAGTGATCTATGCGAGTTTGTACGAGAGTTTATTGAAGCCAACGACCTAGACAAAAATCCGCTAGATTTCCTAAGAAGAGATAAAATTAATATTCAGCCGTGCATCGAACTGTTGAATGAAAAAACGGTGCCGGCAAAAAAAAAGCAGCTATTTTCGATTAAAGAGTTTCTTGATTGGATTATTAGTAAAGATTTGACTATCGAAGATCCTGAAACTGGTGAAGTGAGTATTGTCCTCGGAGCAAGAAATCCATTTCAGTATATCAACTTTAACGATGAGAAAATTCCAGAGAAAATCAATGAAACGGAAAAATTATCCCTCCCATACACATATGTAAAATCAACTCGAGACTGGATATTTCCAGTCGACTCTCCGGAAAAAGGATTGTCCTATTCAGATCTTAGCCACCTGCAAAAATTTAACGCAGACTGGGTCCAAATTAGCGATGATTTCTCTGTCGACTCTAATGACCCCGATTGTGTTACCAAAGAAGATAATGGAAAACGATTTATTTGGGTGCCAGTCTTTTGGACCTATACATACGCGCTCATGCAATTACCTGCGAGAGGAAGGCAGATAATCTACTGTGACTCTGGTGAAATGGATTTAGAAATCCCTTGTTTCTCGAATGGGAAAATTGTTTGGGTAGCAAACAACCATCCGAAAGCTGGATTAACTAAAAAACAAGGAATGATTTATAAGACAAAAAGTGGGGATTTTGGCGTTCATTATACATCAAATAAGACGCAACTATTCGGAGAAGGCTATAACACCCCTTATATGCCTGTCGAATTGGCGTACTGGCTGATAAAACTGAGATGTTGGCAATCAAAGTTTAATGCAATTCCATCTCCCACCCCATGGCTGCGTTGCAAAAGAACATTCCTGAACGAAGTACAGAGAAACTTCAAAGGCAAAAACTGCTTTCTATTTAGAGATCTGAATGATGTTGAACCTGGTACTTTTGGTTCTAGATTATCGACAAGATTGGGAGCCGCATTGTTTTTTGCCAACGGAGTCGATGAAGTCTTTGCTGAATATGACGGACAAAATTTCACAGATATTGGTGAGAGCATATTAGACAGCACAGATATAAAGTTATCAAAATTTAGCTCAAAATTCACACCACATTGTATGAGAGTGAGTTTGATTAATGCTTATAGCACTGAGTTTGGCTTACCAATTGAATTTATTATGAAATTGGTTGGGCACTCATCAATCGTGATGTCTATTTATTACCTAAAAAGTGATCAGACAGGCCTAAAGCTGCGAGAACGAATGAACAAAGCGGAAAAGGAGGCTCTAAGTTCTGCAACAGAAACCACTCGACGCTTTATCGAGCAGCATCGAATTGAAGATATAAAGTCCCAATTAACCGCAAACAGCCCCGAATTCCTTGCATCACTGACTAATGAACGAGCCGCGGGCAATTACGTTTTTAGAGATTTTGGCATTTGCCCTGTTGGAGGCGGATTTTGCGACATGGGCGGAGATGCCGTCGCAACAAAAGCTAATATTTTTCATCCTGTACCAGCAGGGCATCTAGGTGATCAAAACTGCATTCAATGTCGCTTTTTTGTCACTGGTCCTGCGTTTCTCGTGGGATTAGTCGCATTGTTCAATGAAGTCTCACTGTCACAGTACGTCTTACAACTGCGTGACCAAGAGATCAAGAATAAACTAGATAGTACAATACAAGAGATTGATATCATTTCGTCTAAGCAATATGACGAAATGAAACTAGGTGTTCAAAACCAAACGTTAGCATCTGAAAAATCTCGACTACTTTTTATAAGAAAGCAGTTGAATGCCGAAATTGAGGCTAAAGCAAAAAAAATGGATCTGTACTTGGCAGACCTAAATGCGATGTTCAAACATATAAATAATTGCCATCAGATGATTGAGGGTATGCACCCTTCAGATGAGAGCAAACTTCAACTCATGGTACCCACAGACTTTTCAATAAATTTAGATTTGGAAGACTGTAGTCATTTCCAACAGTTATGTGAAGTCTGTGAGAACGCAGAGCTGTATCACAGCTGCAGTGATGAGCTCGCAGTAACTCGAAGGAGCCAAGCACTAGATCGAATGATGCTCAATAATGGATTGGCCGCACATATGATGCATCTTTCTGAAAGGGAACAATTGATAGTCGGAAACCAATTTACGCAACTAATGCTTAGCCGACTAAAAAGCTGGGAAAAAATCGATTTATTGATAGATGGCAGTATGACGTTAAGAGATTTGAGTTACAAAAATTCGCTAAATGCTGATGAAATAAAGCACTTTTTTCAAAAAGCTAAACCGCTAAAACTCGGTCTAAAAGGGGAGAACAAGAATGCTTGAAATGTCCCCTGAGACGGTCCTTAAACAACTTAAAAAAAACGCATCAATGCGGGTAAGTTCGACTTTGGACGCTGTATATACTGTTTGCAAAGAGCAGTTCGAACGAGGAATCTACGACTTCAGCTTTAGCACTATTTCTAGGCTGGGCAAAGAAAAAGGGGTACCCGCTGCACAGAGCATTAGGAATAAATCTGGAGATGCATATAGGACGTTGATCAAATCTTTCGCTGATGCTGCTAAAGACAAAAAAGTCCCTAAGCCAAATCATTCCCCATTCGGAAAATCCGTAGCATGGATTGAGAACATCACAGATCCAGTCCTCAAGTTACAAGTAAACATTCTTTACTCCCAAAAAAAGGAAGCTGAAAGGCTATTGCTCGAAGTGGTGCCTATCAACCAAGTCATAGAAATCTTTGATAATGGTGCATCTCCAGTATCAAAAATTCGATTAACCGCATTAGAAAGAGAGGCTCTCGAGTATATGTTATCTACAGAATTTCTGCGGCGAGAAGATTTGGAAGTCGGGCCAAAGGGCAGTATATTGCGACGTGAAGATTTGAGTCAGGTTTTTCCCGTTGCCACACTAGACGCATTTAAGAAGGCGTTGTTACACCTCTAGTTCGAAATAGTAGGAAGTCAGTTGAGAACAAATTTAATCACTCCTGAAGGTTTTGAAGCATTAACCAAAGAGCTTGACCATTTGTGGCGTGAATATCGCCCTGAAATCACACAAAAAGTGGCATGGGCAGCCAGTCTAGGCGATAGATCAGAGAACGCAGACTACAAGGAGAATAAGAGGTTACTTCGCAGCATCGACTCTAGAGTTCGCTTCTTACGCAAGAGGTTAGAGGCTCTTAAGATTGTTGATTACTCACCTGTGCAAGAAGGTAAAGTTTTCTTTGGCGCCTGGGTCGAAATCGAAAATGAACTAGGTGACGTCAAGAAATTTAGAATTGTTGGTCCTGATGAAATCTATGAGCGGAAGGATTACATATCAATTGATGCCCCGATGGCCAGAGCTCTTGTTAAAAAAGAAGTTGATGATGAAGTTACCGTAATGACTCCTGATGGTGAGAAAATCTGGTATATCAACGATATTAGCTACCAAAATAGTTCCAAATAATTGAGGCACGCTGAAAATCACCCTTAAAGTATTAGCATCTGAAGTGAAGTTATACAAGGGTGATGTGAACAAGGTTTGCGCATAGAAGCTACCCCACCGCAGCAACTAATGGTGTCACCGGCGATTGTGAGACAACTACAAAAAAGCAGAAATTACACGTTTTCTAAATTCGCCGAGAACAACCTCGTCAAATAGCTGTTCTGAAAGAGCAAGCCGGCCCGTTGTGCTTGTGAAATCACCAAATTTGAGATTGGGCATCACATCAACCTCAGTCATTGTACCTTTAGTTACAGTTCTACTACTTGGGCTCGTTGAGATGTTTGATGCCAACGACTCATTGATTTTGCTGTACAAACACGAATCAGGAATGTCCTTTTGAATTTCCTCAGAATAAGCCACGAGATTTGGCTCAGCAAATGTGTAAAGCCACGCATCTTGATTCGGCGCGTTGTTAACTCTTAAAATTCTCCCTAGCACCTGTCTAAAGTAAAGCTCGGTTTTTATTGAACTAAGGTGACAGCAAACTTGCAAGCGTGGAATGTCGGTACCTTCACTCACCATACCTACACTGATGATCCACTGGGTTATACCTTCCCTAAATCGTTGGATTTCAGCTAAAGGCATATCATCAAGATAAGTGACAATAGTGACTGACTGCTGGTATTCCTCAACCAGCATTTTAGCAATGGAATGCGCATGTCTAACCGATGCTGCGACCACAAGGCCACCTGAGCTTGCTGAAACTTTGCGTATTTCGGTAAGCTTTGCACATCCTAAACCTAAAAGATGCTTCATCGCCTTTTTGTTATAAATAATGCTCTGATACGACGCATTAGTTTCCTTCAAAAATTCATTAATAGATTCAAAGGTCTGTTGCTCCTTATGTTTAGAAGTAAGGCGCAGCTTCTTGCTATCAACGAGCACAATTTTGGGGGCTCGACAGACTTTATCCTTAATTGCTTGTTTTAGTGAATATCTGTAGTCAACGACCAATTCACCTTCTGGATTAGTGTACTGCGCCATAACGATGGGAAGTGAATCCGTTCGCCAAGGCGTTCCTGACATTGCTAGAGTATAAGTAGCAAGGCGTTGGATCTTGCTTAGAATTTGCTGACCCCAAGCATTTGTATTACTGATACTATTCCCACAACAATGATGAATTTCATCGAAAACAATAAATACTCTAAAGGACTTTAATTCAGTCCAAAATTCATCGCTTAAAAATGGAAGAGATTGATATGTCAAAGACTGCCCGATACATCCAAGGCGCCCATTAAAACTTCGTGAAAGTCGGTGACTAAATGTTTTCTTTATCCCATCAGCAACGGTAAGAGACGGCGAAAAACATAAAACAATATCAACCATTTTAGCTTCTATAAGTCTTGACGCGACCTCTGCAGCAAGCGTCGTTTTACCAGCTCCAGGCGTACCTTGGCAGAAATAGTGATGGCCACCCGAACGATACTTTTCCATTGCTTGTGTTGCACATTCTGCCTGCCAAGTTCTTAGCATGCGGAATTCTCCGCAGACAGGCTCTTCAGAACATTGCTGAGGACATTCACTTTGCCGAGTAATTCTGCCGAACGTATCTTTGACTCATCCAACAGCGGTGTGATGTGCTTTTCGAGTGATGGGAAACGAACCAATAACGCACGGTATTCGTCTATTTCGCCCAAAACAATCTTTAACTCACCCTCATACTTACATCGCTCAACTACGAGAATAGAGTAATCATTTTTGTCTGCTTTCGCTTTAGTCGTAACTGGATAATTAACATCAGTTTTTCCGACATTCTTAAGTCGCATAAATGTGTCAGTAACATGGTACCGTTTCTCTCTACCAATTCCTTCGGTTCTAAGCCAATCATTGTTCAAGAATGACAATAGCTGTCGATAGATTTGTTTGCGTAAATTGTCAGCGTTCGAGCTTTTCCACCCTAGAGCCAACAAGGCATTTCTTGCTTCAATAACCGAAAAAGCATCCATTCTTTCTTCAACCAACAGCTTGTGCATGATTGCACTGATCTTTTTAGGACGTTTCATTTCCAATTCATCATGCGTAAAACTTAGGATTGCTAAGTATACAGAAATCAGTAAAACTTAGACAATCTAAGTTATGTAGGGACATCTAAATGAAACATCAGTGGCAGTTAACCCGCTCCCCATCAGACTCAAACAAGCTCGAAAACGTGCAGGCATTACTCAGAAGAAATTAGGAGTGATGATCGGTATGGATGAAAGCTCTGCTAGCGGACGTATGAACCATTATGAAAAGGGAAGACATACTCCAGATTTCAGCACATTGAAGAAAATGGCTGAAATCTTGGAAGTGCCTTTGAGCTACTTTTTCCAAGAAGATGAGCTATCTGCAGAGATATCAATTGAAGTGGATAAACTCTCGAAAGCAAAAAAATTGCGCCTTCTAAAATTTATATCTGAACTAAAGAACAATCCTGCCGAATGACCTTCAATTCAATTGATGGTGCTAAACATATCCTTGAGCTAACAAGTAAGTGGGCATAAAGGATTTTGAAATCCTCCTTCAAATTTTACCCGTAACATTACTTTTTGTACCGAAGTGCGAGTTTATTCACCACAATTTTCAAGTTTGAAGTGAATAAGTATGTAAAAGGCAAGGATTGACCTTGCCTCATCACTTTCCTGTTAGTTGTACCATCCGTCGGCGAGTACTTCAGCTTGTTCCAGCACCAACTTGATTGCACCATCTGATTGTTCAGGTGGATATCCCCAGCGTTTTAATAGACGTCGAACCAGATTCCGCATTCTTGCGCGAACACTCTCGCGCTTCTGCCAGTCAACGGTAGCAGATTTTCGGAGTTGATTTGTTAACTCTATTGCAAGCTGGCGCAGGTTATCGTCACCGAGAACACGTACCGAGGCTTCGTTTATCACCAATGCACGATAGAACGCCATTTCATCCGTCGAAAGATTCAGCTTATCCATCATGTCGGCGTCGGCCTGCATCTCTTTTGCCCATTGGATCAACTCTTCAATTACCTGAGCCGTTTCGATGTTTCGGTTATGGTATTTCTGTAGTGTGGACAGGATACGGTCAGAGTACTTTTTCTCTTGCACAACATCGTTTTTCATCCGCGCTTTTACTTCATCACGCAGTAATTTTTCCAACAACTCAACAGCGAGGTTCTTCTCTTTCATGTTCTTCACATCTTCGAGAAACTCTTCAGAAAGCAAACCGATATTTGGCTTGTCCAAGCCGACTGTCTTGAAAATATCATCAACGCCATCAGCAACAATGGCATTATTGAGAATTTGCCGTAACGCTGAGTTACGCAGCTCGTCACTGCGCTTTTTATCAACCGTTGAGTGTTTCAGGAATGCGGTCTTAATAGCACCATAGAACGCTATTTCAATTCTATAGCCTGCTACTTCATCCATAGTGCTACACAGCGACAATGCTTTCATCATTGCCACCATGACGTCGAGGAAACGCCGCTTACCATCACGCACGTCCTCTCCTTTAGCATTTTTGTGGCTAAGCCCAGAAATATGGTTAGCGGCTCCAGGTAATAGTTGAAGAGGTTTAGTTTCAAACTCAGGTCGATACTTAAACACCGCGCCATCTACCGGTGTTGCAAACATTCCTCTGACAATATCGATTTTTTCCATCAACACTGCAAAAGCTTCCGCCGTATCGACGGTCGGTTGTCCCTTTCCTTGGCTATTCGTGTAGGTTTTGAGGGCATTTTTCAGTTCATTGGCAATACCGATATAATCGACAACTAAGCCGCCGGGCTTATCTTTGAATACGCGGTTAACCCGAGCAATAGCCTGCATCAAATTATGGCCTTTCATCGGCTTGTCGATATACATGGTATGGCAACAAGGTGCATCAAAGCCGGTCAGCCACATGTCTCGCACGATCACCAATTGCAGCTCGTCTTCAGTGTCTTTATATCGTTTTTCAAATAGCTTTTTAGTTTTCTTGTCATGAATGTGCGGCTGCATTTTCTCTTTGTCCGCCGCACTCCCGGTCATGACAATTTTAATAGCACCTTTATTGGGATCATCGCTGTGCCACTCTGGTTTGATGGCTACAATTGCATTGTATAAATCCACGCAAATTTCTCGGCTCATCGCAACTATCATGGCTTTACCTGGGAAGGTGGCACAACGAGTTGTAAAATGTTCGACCAGATCCTGTGCTACTTGCTTAATTCGCGGCTCTGCGCCAACCAGTTTCTCCAGTGCAGACCATTGTGATTTGATTTTTTCGCGAGCATCGGTTTCTTCATCCTCACCAATCTCGTCTTCGATTTGGTCATTCAACGCTTCAATTTCATCTTGCTTAATGTCGAGTTTGGCAAGGCGTGATTCATAGTAAATCGGCACCGTGGCACCATCACTCACCGCATCTTGAATATCGTAGATCGAGACATAATCACCAAACACGCCGCGGGTATCTTTATCATCAAGTGAAATCGGCGTACCGGTGAAACCGATAAAGGCCGCATTTGGCAAGGCATCGCGCATGTATTTCGAGTAACCATAAACATAACGTTGGCCGGTGACTTTGCCGTTTTCGTCTTTGACCTCCGTCAAGCGGGCCTTATTGCCATACTGGCTACGATGCGCTTCATCAGAAACAACAACAATATTGGCGCGTTCGGACAAAATAGGATGCGCTAATTCTTCATCGACAAGTGCAAACTTCTGTACCGTGGTAAAAATGATGCCGCCTGATTGACGATTGAGCAGTAATTCACGCAATGAGTCGCGGTCTTCAGCTTGCTGTGGAATTTGTTTGAGCGTTTCTTGCGCCATCGTGAAGGTGTTGAATAGCTGGCCATCCAAGTCATTGCGGTCAGTAACAACCACTAATGTGGGATTATTCATTTCTGGTTGTTGTAGCAGTTTACTGGCATAACACACCATTGAAATACTCTTACCACTACCTTGGGTATGCCAAACTACCCCCGCCTTTTTGCTACCGGGAGCCACTCGGTTTGCGTAACTCGCGCTACGTTCCGTTGAAGAACTAGGCGTTACCGCTGCGGTGACAGTTGCTTGAACGGCGGCTCTTACCGCATGGAATTGGTGGTAACCGGCAATTTTCTTAATGATTTTATCGCTATCATTTTCAAAAAGAACGAAATAGCGAATGTAATCAAGCAGCAGTTCCGGCTTAAAGAAACCACGTACCATGGTTTCTAATTGGTATTCCCATAGTGGTTTATCGTCTTCACTTTCAATGGTTTTCCATGGCAGAAAACGCTCTTTATTGGCAGTTAAGGAGCCGACTCGCGCGGTCCAACCATCAGAAATAACAATCGCCTCATTGAACACGAATAGATCGGCAATTTCGTCTTTATAGGTTTGGATCTGGTTATACGCATTCCATATATCTGCATGATCATCAGCTGGGTTCTTTAACTCTATAACGGCAATTGGTAAGCCATTAATAAACACCACGACATCGGGTCTGCGGTTGATTTTAGTGCCGGTTATTGTAAATTGATTGACCACCAGAAACTGATTGTTCTCAGGGTGTTCAAAATCCATGAGCCGTACATGAGTATGCTTGGTGACCCATTGGCCAGCCTCAATCACAGAATACTCAATGGGCACGCCTTCGATGAGGAACTTGTGAAACGCCTTGTTATTTTTGATAAGCACAGGCGTTTGCGGCGTGGTAACGATTTTCGCGACTTCTATGAGCGTATCAGTCGGTAAGTCAGGGTTTATCGTGCTCAAACAATCAACGAGACGTTGATGTAATATCACCTGATGATAATCGTCCCGTTCAGGCGAGTCGCCATCAGGGGCAATGTCATAGCCATTTTGATATTGGTAACCTACCTCTTGAAACCAATCAAGACACAGCTGCTCAAGTTGATCTTCAGTGATCTGCACGTTTAGTCCCTTATGTTATGACGTTAAAACAATGAAATGCTCGATGAGCCGATTCATTAATGCGTTTGATCTGGCAGTTGACCGAAATTTCCAGTCAACTGCCACTTCTGACATTTCGGCTTCTTTACAGGAATTCCGAATATGCCCAGACATCAGTTCACCTCTGCCATATCTTCAGTGTTGGCTAACTCGATTTCGCCGGAAAGCAATTTAGGAAGCAGTGTGTCTCGCAGTTTTGATAGCTCAACATTTTCATTCAAATTACAGATACGAAGCCTGAAGAGATTTTCTACTTGAGAGTTAAATGCTTCTAACAATGAGTCAGGCACGGACAATACTTCCGTACTTTCAACCAGCCCTTTACTAATATTTTGTTGCGCAGATCCAACAGCCTTTCCAGCTAACTCAGCAACTCTATTTTTGAGTTGAAGATAGTTATACCACTGGTGTTCTTTTTTAGGCATTAATGCACATACAGCTTGGTTCGTTGTTAAAGGTATTGATGTTAAGGATACTTCTCCAGCGGTAGCACCATAGAGTGCTACAAGCGTTGAAAGCTCAGGAACCCATTTAGCAGAAGACTTATCTAAACCTAATTGGGTAATCCTATTTTCAACCGCAGTTATAATTGACTGGCGAACCTCACCAGAAGTTAACCATGGAATAGTGCCGTCATCCCAATATGAGTTTTCATTTCTTTTTGGCGTTCCACCATTTTGGACTTTGGTACAAAGGTCTTTAATCGGTTTGATTGCCCAACCTTCAGGTATCAAACCTAACTCGCTCTCAACTAGCTTATCGGGGAAAAGCGAGGCAGTGGCTTCATCCATGCCTTGTGGCTGTTCGCCATTCATTTTGGCTTTGACGGGGTCGAAGTCGACAAACCAGGATTTAAAAATGGCCTGCGCCATGGCTTCTAGGGTTTGGTTGGTTAGGTTGTTTAAATTTAATTTCCCTGTTATTGATCTAATAAACTCAACAACTGCCCTTTGCTGAATAAGGCTGGGGAGCTCTACGGGGTAATATGCAACGGCATCAAATGTAATCTGAGGAAACGTTCCTGACCGTGAGTCTGCTATAATTTTAAACTCAGCCTCACATTCTTTGCTTGTTAATACCAAATATAAATATTCAGGAATAACAATATCTTGACTGCAAGTAATAACCATGAACTTAGTGGATACAACATAATCATCAACGTTTGTGTTGACTAACAAATGCCTCTTGTTTCCGGGACGAATCTCGCTATAAAGGATATCTCCCTTTTGTATTGCTTTCTTTGCCTGTCCCGGCAATCCAATACTCGAAACTTTCTCATTAACTAAGAAATGACCATCTAAAATATCACCTGTATTCACAAAGCAGACTTGCTCTTTGTTTTTAAAGTTAAAGCGTCTAGATGTATTGGATGCAACTTCCCCTAGAGTGTAGGTTTTAAAGCTCATAACCCAACCCCGCTAGATTCTTCTTAATCTCCGCTTCTAGCTGGGCGGACTCAGCAAACTGCTCACTGAGTTTGTCGGTCAGGGTCGCCATTTTTTCCGCAAATGGAATACCATCATCTTCCTCATCCGCAGCACCGACATAACGCCCCGGTGTCAGCACAAAATCGTGTTTGGTGATCTCTTCCAACGTGGCGGATTTGCAGAATCCCGCTTGGTCTTCATAACTCACACCATTTACGACGTCGCCAGTTTTCCATGCGTGGAATACGTCAGCAACTCTAGAAATATCGTCCATGGTGAAGTCACGTAATACGCGGTCTTTCATATAGCCAAGGTTGCGAGCATCGATAAACAGCACTTCGCCTTTACGATTACGCAGCTTACGGCCTGCTTTATCGGTACGAGCACCTTTGTTATTGGTTAAAAACCAAATACAGGCAGGAATTTGGGTGTTGGTAAACAGTTGCCCTGGCAGCGCCACCATACATTCGACTAAATCATGTGTGACCAAATTCTTACGGATATCTCCTTCAGTATTGGTGGTCGAACTCATTGAGCCGTTAGCCAATAACAATGCTTGCGAGCCGTTCGGTGCGAGGTGGTAAAGCATGTGCTGTAACCACGCAAAGTTGGCGTTACCCGCAGGTGGTCTACCGTATTTCCAACGAGGGTCATTATCATCAATGCCGGTATCCCACTCCTTCATGTTGAATGGCGGGTTAGCCATGATGAAGTCAGCACGTAAATCAGGGTGCTGGTCGTTGGTGTAGGTACTGGCAGGCTCTTTGCCGAAGTCATAATCAAGGCCACGGATGGCCATGTTCATCGCCGCCAGTTGCCATGTGGTGTAGTTGTACTCTTGGCCGTAGATAGAAATCTTTTGCTTTTGTGTCAGCGGATCAATAGCGTTTTTACCGGCATAACGCTCAATAAACTTTTCTGACTGCACGAAGAAGCCGCCTGAGCCCATTGCAGGGTCATAGACGCGCCCTTCAAATGGTTCAATCATCTCGACAATCAGGGTCACAATAGAGGCTGGCGTGTAGAACTGGCCGCCTTTCTTGCCTTCAGCAAGGGCAAATTCACCCAAGAAGTATTCGTAGATATGTCCAAGAATATCTTTGCTGTTAAGTGATTTGTGCGTGAACGGGATCGTCGCAATCAGGTTGATAAGCTCATTCAGCTTGGCTTGATCGATTTTGAGCGACGCATAGTGCTTGTTCAGTACGCCTTTGAGTTTTGGGTTATCGCGTTCAATCCCTTCCAGCGCGTTATCAATCAAGTGACCGACAGAGGTGATTTTCTTAGGCTTACCGTCAATCACCAAATCAGCACCGCCAATCACCAGCGGGCCGTTGTCTTGCAGGAATTTCCAACGCGATTCAGTCGGTAGCCAAAACACGTTTTTCTCGGTGTAGAAATCGCGAACTTCCAGTTCGGTGGCGATCTCTTCCGCCAATTCATCTTCTGAGAAATCAGCCGGATCTAAGTAATACTCATGCTCTGGGTTGGTGAGGTCGGCCTTAATCTCATCCTGACGCATGGAGAAGGCATCTGAGACGTATTTGACGAAGATTAGCCCTAAGACAGCATGTTTGTATTGCGCGGCGTCGAGCGTTGCTCTGAGTTTGTCAGCGGCATTCCATAGCTTCTTTTCTAATGATTTTAGAAATTCTTGTTCCAGTTCGTTCATCTTTGGCAACTTTTGTGACGTTTAGATCGAAAAACAATACCTCGAAATTGGCATGTTTTCATTGGTTTGTGCCTTACTTTAAATGTTTTCTATTAAAAAGAGGACATATTATGGACGCTTGGAACAAGGGCATACGTGTTGGGCAGAAGAAAGCGCTGAAACTGGAGGATATTTGGAGAATTCGCATTCGGCTTGAGTTAGAAAAACGCTTTGAGGAGTTATCGCTGGGTTGATAGCAAACTGCGTTCTTGTGACTTACTCAGTCTGAAGGTTCGAGATGTATCCCGCAGTGGCACTGTTTTATCGAGAACAATGATTCGGCAACAGAAAACAAGGCGAGAAGTCCAATTTGAAATCACCCCGAAAACACAGCAAGCCTTATCGCAGTGGATATTCACCAACCAATTAGAAATGGCAGATTACCTTTTCCCCAGTCACCGTCGCAAAGGACTGCACTTGTCGTATCACTATTACCTGACATTGGTAAATCGTTGGATTGGTGATCTTGGGCTTGATATCAGTCAATACGGCACGCACTCAATGCGCCGAACTAAAGCTTCTTTGATTTATGCCAAAACTAAGAACTTACGCGCTATTCAACTACTTCTTGGGCATGCTAAGTTAGAGAGTACGATTGAGTATCTTGGTGTTGAAATAGAGGATGCGTTAACGATTTCGGAAAATTGCGAAACGTGACAGACCATATTTCAGCATTCCATATGTATTGGGTGTGTCCATTATGGTAAAAATCATCAAAAAAAATCGAATGCCCCCTCAAACTGAAGCCATCGCTGATAACATATTAGTTTCAACACCAGAGGTTAAAGCATTCCAAGACCCTGACTTTCATCTATTGGCTTCATTCGACAAAAATGACAGACACACAATACTTAAATTTAGAACTAAAAATAACGTAACAATAAAAGAGGCAATAGCTTTATTTAAAGCAAGACAGATTGAATTGGAATCTCTTAAAGAGTTCCGACAAGCAGCCTTGAATAAGCCTAAGAAAAAGAAGAAACGTTCAAAAATAATAAAATCACATGGGGGAATCATGTCCTCTCTCGTAGCAGTAATCAGTGTCAGGGACTGGGGTAAAACCAAGTAATTTAAATGGATAACAGAGAAAATGACGACGATAAATGAAAGTATTGATGCTATCCTCAGAAGGGAACCACATTTAACCAGAGACGAAGCAATACAGTTATTCCTTTCTAAACGAACTTTGCGCAGAAAGAAAAAACAAATTAAAACTAAAATAATTAGAAATCAAGAAAGAAAAATGAAGGGTAAAAAGCCAAAAAAAACAATTAAGTTTTTATCAGGTGGAGCTGTCTCACCGCGCTAAAGTGAATCGTTTCCCCTGTGCTGGAAGTTGGCTCGTAGGAGAGAATAGCTAGAATGGGTCCTTCCCTTTTCAGTGCCCAATCATGTGTCTGCCTCCATGGCATAATGATGTTTTGCCCCATATCGATTCTACATTGTGGTTTGAGGCTAAATATGACGTACAAAGATTGACCAAATTTAAGTATGATACAAAGTGGCTACATAAATAATTGAATAATTGCTTATGCTTTTCAGGCACGCTTGAAGCGTTAGCATCGCAGGTCAAGCGAGCTTGCACGCAACCACCGCCAGCCAGATTCAAGTGAGGAACAAACATTCTCAATGTTGGCTGAATACGGAGAGTTCAGATACAAGGAAGTCAAATTGTCCATCATCATGCGCACCTCCTATGTAATCTGCCACTCACAAAACAAGCCCACGGCAACGGGCACGGAAGAATGCCGTTGCGTTATGATCATTTTGTTTTTAACGGTGTAACCATGAAATTTAGCTTCCTACCTGATGATAAATCATTTGAATTTAGTTCCATTAAGATTGCACCAGTTTCTAAGTTTGATGATGTTCTGAAGGGATTCTACCAATCTGTACATGTGAGTAATGGTTGGTTTTATGGGCCAGAACAAGAACTCAAGAAATCACCAACAGAAAATACAAAGTTCAAAAATCGAGGACCAATTAACTGTGTTCCTTTTTTCAAGATTGACCCTACACACGAAATCACATCAAACTCATGTACTGATGAGCACTTGAGATTCCTAATATTAAGTTATGGTTTCTTACAAGGGTTATACCTTACTCCCGAAGGGTATTCATATTTAGGCCGTACAGCGTATAAGCCAGGGAAATTAAACGGTTTACTCATGTCCGGTAATGATTATGCAAATGGGATGGAAACTATCAATAAGTTTTACACTTCAAGCAATCTCGAACAAAGAAATCAGATGTTTGCATGCATTCATTGGTTTTTACTTGGCCAAAGTCACCACTTTGAATGGGATCAATTTGAAGCACAATATAAAGTCCTTGATGGCCTTTATAATCTTGCTGGTGTAAAAGCTAAATATCACGCAGGTCGCCCTGTGGAGCTCGCCAAAAAATATAATTTAAAATTACCTCTCTGGGCTGAGCTTGACTCTACAGGCAAGCGAAGTACGCTAAGCATTCAAAGAAACGAATTATTTCATGAAGCCAAATATGGTGGTCATCCTATCGGTTATTCTTATCCAGAAGAAAACTATAGTCTCGAATTTGTTTCATTCAATACCAAGCTTATCGCGGCTACCTTAGGCATTGATACACCATATTTATCAGCTGACCCAACCAACCGAGACTACTGGGCATGGGACATAAAAGCATAACAAAATATTGGTGTGGGACCGCTACGGGGTTACACAATTGAATTTAGATATTAAGGAAAGTATGTGCCAGCAACTATTCAAGAAAAATTGAGCTGGGTGCCATTGAAAATTGACCTTCGTTACGAAGATGTCGATTTTGGGATTGGTACGGCCTTTATTTATTCAATGAATAATGAAACCTTCTTGATCACAAATTACCACAATGTAACTGGTCGTAGACCAGATACTTTGAAGGCCATATCACCGGATGTCGCACTTCCAAACAAGCTCGTACTTCACGTTCCTACAGATGCCAACACGGATACAGTCCTACCTAGTAACGAATCTAAAGTACGCTGGAAAGCTCTTATCCTAGATTTATATGAAGATGATAAACCGGTCTGGTTTGAGCACCCTGAACATGGACACAATGTAGATGCTGTGGCAATACCTATAGGTATCGATGGCTGTATGCTACAAGCTGCTAACTCAGAAGAACTAGAGCTAGAACAAATAACTCTGCGGCCAAGCCTTGATGTCTTTGTTCTTGGATACCCTAGGGGCCTCAGTGGCGGAGCTAAATTTCCTATATGGAAAAGAGGTAGCATTGCTTCTGAGCCAGACATAGATCTAGATAAGCTCCCCAAATTTTATATTGATACTGCAACGCGGGAGGGGATGTCAGGATCACCTGTATATGCCCAGCATAATGGCTATTGCGTCCCCGAGGGCTGCACCGGCCTTCAAGATGCACTGTTTGGTGAGGCAAGAAGGTTTGTAGGTATTTATTCCGGCAGGGTTGGTGCTGATGACTTCCAAGCCCAACTTGGCATTGTATGGAAAGAAAGCGCAATTCAAGAAATCATTCTTGGCAAGTACATTGGGAAATCATCGTTTGAAATCTAACAAGGCAAGCCAACATCGCCCACTGAATCGCCACTACTTCACTAGACGACTTTTAGCCTCATTAAAATACTGACGTTCATACTCTAACGGTGATAGCCCATCATTGGAACTATGCTGTCGTTTTGGGTTGTAAAACATCTCAATATAATTAAACACATCTATCTTTGCGTCGTCCCTTGTCGCATAGATTTTTCGCTTAATTCGTTCACGTTTCAGCAGTTGAAAGAAGCTCTCAGCTACGGCGTTATCATGGCAATTGCCTCGACGGCTCATGCTACCTTCCAAGCCATGAGCACTTAAAAATTCATTCCAATCATGGCTGGTGTATTGGCTTCCCTGATCTGAATGAACCAGCACTTTGCCATCAGGTTTACGACGCCATACCGCCATTAATAAAGCATCTAGCGCGAGCTCTTTGGTGATACGACTGCCCATTGACCAACCAATAATGCGACGTGAGAACAAGTCCATCACTGCGCCAAGATAGAGCCAACCTTCATGTGTTTTGATATAGGTAATATCCGTCACCCACGCTTTGTTCGGCGCTAAGGGGTTAAATTGCCGTTCTAAACGATTTGGTGTTACAACATGCTGCTCACCACTACGAGCTCTAGGCTTGCGATAACCAACTTGTGCTCGCAATCCCGCTCGCTGCATCAGGCGATGTACGCGATTAATACCGCATTGCTCACCAAGATCACGCAGATCTCGATGAAGTTTGCGGTATCCATAGACGCCACCAGACTCAAGCCAACACTGTTTGAGTTGACCTGTAAGTCGTTCATTGTCACGTTGTCGCTTCGACTTTGCGCAGCTCCTCCACGCGTAATACCCGCTCGGATGAACATCAAACAGCTGACACAGTTGTCGTACAGAGTGGCTGTGATGATGTTCTTGGATAAAGGCGTATCTTACTCGGGGTGGCTTGCGAAGTACGCCGCGGCTTTTTTTAACAGGTCACGTTCTTCAGTAACGCGCTTAAGCTCTTTTTGTAGTCGTCGAATTTCGGCGGACTCAGCAGACTGCTGAAGGTGTTCCTCGGAATCTGGACCATAGCGCTTAATCCAAGCGTAAAGACTGTGTGTGGTGGTACCTAAACGCTGAGCAACGTCAGCAACAGAATGGCCGGCAATAGTGACTTGTTTCACTGCTTCGATTTTGAATTGTTCGGGGTAACGTTTATTGCTCATGGACACCTCTTTTTTAGCTAGTTTATCTAACTAAAAGGTGTCTAGGAAATCAGTGGCTATTCACACTTCGTGGGCTGGACCTCCGATGGGGGCTTTGTCCCTAGGCTACGGCCATTGCTTGCGGCGTTAATCCATAGAATTATTTATCCGAAACAAGCGCGTTTGAGTTAAGGCTTAACTCCGAAATGTTCCTGCCTAAGCCTGCGTCGCTAAGGCGCTTTTGTCCCAAAAAGATGTAACACGTATTTGCGAAACGATTTAGAGCGTGTACATGTGGTATTAAAAAGCTCCACATGGCTTCTCAACCTACTGCCGAGTAATTCTCGGCAGTTAAACTGTTGCAAATCGGTAATAATTACCTATGTGGCGAAAAGCAAGGGTCAAATACCTAAAGTGAAGGTTCTTTCTGCTTCTGGGTTAGTGGGTTTAGGTATCGTATTTCAAATTGTTTCTAACTGCTTGATGGATAAAGTCCCCAACGTTGAACGAACTTGTTCTTCATAATCACTCAGCGACATGGGTTTACACATTAAAAATCCCTGTATCTGATCACATCCAATTGACCTCAAGTAATCGATTTCAGATTTCGTTTCTACACCTTCCGCAATAGTAGTGATCTTCAGCACTTTGGCCATTGCGGTGATTGCACCAGTGATCCCCCGCTTTGTTTCAGACTGGTCAATCCCCGAGACAAACGAACGGTCAATTTTAAGCTTACTAAATGGCATTGTATGCAGGTAAGAAAGACTAGAATATCCTGTTCCGAAATCATCGATAGATATTGAAATTCCAAGATTTTTGATACGTTGCAACACTTCAAGAGCTTTAGCCTGATCACTCATTGCGATGCGTTCTGTTACTTCAAATTCTAGAAAATGACCTGCTATTTGAAAAACATCGAGTAGAGATTCAACTTCATCTACAAATCCCTCGCGTATAAATGTTGGCATGGAAATATTCACAGCTATGGGCAAGGAAAGAATCCCACCAACCCGCCATTTAGCTATCTGCTCAATAACGCTTCTAATCACCCAAAAATCTATGTCTATGATCTGGCCACAGCTCTCTGCGATAGGGATAAATTTTACGGGGCTAATGAAGCCCAACTCAGGGTGCTCCCACCTAATTAGCGCCTCAGCGCCAACCATCTCTAGTGTGTTAGTTGAATATTTAGGCTGATAAACTAGATGAAATTCATTTTTGGTCAGGGCATTAATCAGTTCGGCTTTAAGCTGAACTTTTTCATACAACTCCTGATCTAATTGTTCAGTTGCAAAGACAAACGAACGCTTGTTATTCCTTTTTGCCGAGTACATTGCAATTTCAGAACGACTGACAAGTTGATCTAAAATCTCGTCATTTGCTAAACGTATAGCGATCCCAATACTGCAACTTACACTTAAGGATCTAAAATTGACGTAGAATGGTGAAGACATAGAACTGATGATTGACTCAGCCAATGTGATCGTTTTTTCATCATGATGCTCTGCGACTATGGCAAACATATCGCCGCCGAATCGATACAAAATTGCTTCATCACTCACTGTTTTGAGTAATCTCTTTGCAACAGCGGATAGCAAGTTGTCCCCAACGCTATGACCCATTGCGTCGTTGATGTGTTTAAAGTCGTCAAGTCCAATAAGCATAAACATCAATTGTCTATTGTTATGATTTCTAATAATAAAATCATCAAAATCTTGTTGAATCTTGTTGCGGTTAGGTAGAGATGTTAAGGGATCTCGCTGCTCTAATTGAGTAAGTTTATTTTCTTGGGCTCGCAGTTTCGTGACATCTTCCATTAAGCCTGCGTAGTACATTGGCTTACCCATATGATTGTAAAGTGTGACGATTGTACCTTTTTGAGAATACTCGTTTCCTTTGCTATCGCGATTAAGAAATTCTCCTGACCAATAGCCTTTGGTTTGAAGTTCAGACCACAATATTTTGTAGAATTCACTACTCTGCTTACCAGACTTCAAAATTTTGGGGTTTTTACCTATGGCATCACCAGTGTCGTAGCCCGTAATACGAGTAAATGATTTATTAACTCTGAGAATTGTTCCTGAAAGATCTGTGATTACAACAGCTTCTCTAGCTGTGCTAACTAACTGATCGGCAACAAATAGGTTTTCACTGCGTAAGTCATCTGACACTCTATGGGATATTTTAGCTGCGGTGTCTTTGAAATAGTCATCTAGACAAGAACTCACGCGCAAACGATCCACTAAATTTTTACCGTCAACACACATCAAAGCAAATAATTTTTCACCACGAAATAGTGGATAATATCCCGCAGGATTGCATTTTTTAGTTTTTTTACACGTACGACATTCTTTTTTAAAGTACGGAATAATTACGTTATCTTTTCCGTAAGTTTCAGCTCTATGCCAAAAGTCTTTAACATGAGCATTTGAGCATTGCTCAATGTCGGCCCTTGAAAAAAAGGATACGACTAGCCCGAAATCACTTAGACTCGCCATTGCTTGCTGCAATGATGGCAAAAGTGATTCTAATTGAAGAAATTGTCCATCAAACAAAATCTTATTTAATCTTATTTGAGCAGCTATTTTTACTTTAAAAAATCGAGGATTTAGCTCTAAGAACATCTCACTCAGCATTTCAACTTCCTCACAAGCAAGAGTTATTAGCGAACTTTAAAACCTGATATGGCGCCATTCAGTTGAGCGCCCAGTGCCGCCAAACGTTCAGATGCAGACGCAACCTCCAACGACGATTCTGCTGTTTGATCAGAAATTTCATTAACCTCAACGATTCGGCGATTTATTTCCTCAGCGACAACACTTTGCTCTTCAGCGGCAGTAGCTATTTGCTGATTCATCATTTGCACGTCATTAACCGCCTTTGCAATTCTGCTGAACATTTCGCCGACATTTGTCGCATTGCTTGCTGTGGCAAATGCAATATCTTTGCTACTTGCCATTCTACTTAAAGCTCGTTCAGATTCTGCATGTAATCGTTGGGTCATAGACTCAATCTCAGACGTTGAATCTTGTGTTCTCTTCGCAAGATTACGAACCTCGTCGGCAACCACCGCAAAGCCTCGTCCAGCTTCTCCGGCTCTAGCAGCTTCAATCGCTGCATTGAGAGCTAATAAGTTAGTTTGGTCGGCAACTGTTTTAATAACTTCAAGTACTGAACCTATGTTTTCGGTTTGTTTAGCCAGTACATCCATAGCTTCAGATGTCTTATCAACCTCCGCTGTTAATTCAGCAACAATCCTCTGTGTCTCATGAATTGCCTTATCCCCTTGCTCTGTCACACTTTGAGCGTTTGTTGTTGCTTCAGCTGCATGCTCTGCATTACGCGCAACATCATGAACTGTGGTAGTCATTTCGTTCATTGCTGCTGCAACTTGTTCGACTTCTTGATGTTGTTTTGTCATGCCTGATTGGTTTTGTTCAGTGACAGCAGATAGCTGAGTAGCAGCCGAAGAAAGTTCAGAAATTCCAGAGGCAACGTTTCCAATAAGTTCCTTTAACGACACGGTCATATCTGATATTGCCGATTGAAGCATGCCGATTTCATCTTTACGGATAACCCTAACTGATTTCGTCAGGTCACCTTTAGAAATTGCTACTGCAATTTCTGCCAGTTCATGCAACGGGCCAGCAATGCGACTGGTAATTTTAATAGATGCGAATATGCCAATAGCGATTGATACTGATGCTGCGATAAAAAGAAGCCAAGATGCAAATACTCTAGTTTCATCAGTTGAATCGTGCTGATAGGAATACAGTTGTTGCACTTCTTTACGCAAATTTGAAGCTACACCGTTGTATTTATCTGATAAGTTATTAAGGGCAAGATCTATTTTAACTAAGGCATTAAATGCTTCTGCCATTTGTTCTACATCTGTAGTTACGGACTGTTTTTGAGCAACAGATAGAAGTAAAGTGTCTCCAACATGAGTTTGAACCTCTTTAACCTCTTTTTGAATTAATTCATTTGTTGTGTGATCACTAGTCCCAGCCCTGAGCCATCCTCTAGCCAATTTGTCAATTTCGATCATATGAATAGAAGCTGATTTGAGATGCGAGATTGATTCAAGTACTGTGATATCTTTCCCTCGCTGCGTTTCTAAATGGTCAGTAGCCACGCTTAAACGTTCGATAAGGGATGTTGCCAGAGCAGCAGTAGCCTTTATCTTTGAATTTTTGTTATCTAGTTCAACAGTCATTTGTTGATAGGCAACGGAATACTCTTCTAAGGTAGAGATGGTTTCTTTGATAAGATTGATTTCAACTAGTGAGGAATACTTTTTTTGTTCAGACTTTAACAAGACATCTATGTGTCTGATATGTTCAGCTAACGCATTCTTAAACTGTTCGTCGACTGTGCGTAGGTAGTTTTCCCTAGTGTATTTTGTTTCGGTTATTACTTTGCTAATTTCTTGGATTTCAGCCATTTTCTCGCTTGACTCAGACATGCTGTGCATGTTGTACCAGGCTGTTAAGGCAATAGCCAAACAAAGTGCTATTACCATCCCAAAACCCAAGCCCATCTGTCGCGAAATTGATAAATTGTTCATTGCGTTGCTCACAGTCCATTATTATTTAACGCTCAACAAACATACACGTTCTTCAAATCGTATTTACTAGTTGTGCAGTCTCTTGCAAATTACAAAGCTAGATTAGGTCTGTTCTCTTCACAAGAAATCCCACAAAAATTTTGTGTTTTTATGATATAAATCAGTATTCATCACATTTTTCTTAAGTTTACCGCCCAGACAGTTCTGTAAATTGCTACTAATTTCCTAGAATCTAGTCCGCAATTGGTGGGGGCAACTACAATTAACTCGTAGCACGAAAGTATCCAAATTTGTGATTTCGCTGAGGCGCTATTGTCCAAATTCGTGTTTTCGCTAAGGCGCTTTTGTCCCAAAAAGATGTAACACGTATTTGCCCCATTGAAAGTCAGCGTCATGAATTTAGCCTAGGTGTGATACACACTGATTGAGCAAATTTTAGTAATACTACAGAGTGTCTATAGAAATCAGGCCTTACCAGGGCGACCTCTCAGCCAACCCCACCTACATCAAAACAGTCGAATATTCGCCAAAAAACCATAGGAAACCGTTCCCCAAAAACGGACTTTCGGTTAGGGAAAATCAACGTTCGATATTGTTCAAAAAATCGTTAGAAAATAGACTGTGAGCTCTGCACACACTCGGAGCACTGCGTGCAATAGACGAATTGGGATGGGAAGGCGCCTATGCGAAAATTGAGGCGCAAAGAGAACTCGCAGTTAATTCAAGAGTTAATCATGATTTTATTGATGACATTCTTCAGCGATGTGAGGCTTCTACACCATTTCCGTTCAAGCCCAGCATCTTTGAAAAGTTGATGCCGGACGAACAGGAAATATTGCAAAAATACGCCAAAGTAGTTCAAGGCCGCAGATCTAATTTGATCAAATTTGGGGAATATGAGGATTTTAAAAAGTTAACGGGTTTAAGGACGCCCATATACAATTACGAAAAGCACCTAAGTTCCAGTTACTGAGCATCGGGTAACGGTTCTGGAGACTCGAGTAACATTAGGCCTAAACCCTATGATACATCGTTCATTAGTGTATGTGGTGATTAGAACTGGTCATGACTCTTGGCGAGGTTAATCAAGCTGACATTGCCTCGCCCCAAATGTTTACGCCTGCGGTACCAATGGTCAACTCAGGACATCTACTTTAACCCAAGGGAAATGTTTACGAAGGATAAATTGTTCACTATTGACGATTTGTTCATCAACTTTGATTTCAAGTTGACCTGCTTCCCTGACATAAATTTCGCAATGCCAAGTGTTAATGTAATCAAGCAAAGCATCCATACAAACAGGCGCTTCCTGCGGACAGATAATCGATAACGTTTTCATACGCTTCTCCATCGCAGTGTTGCGGAACTAATGTTCTCTACGCTTACAAATGTAATACAATTGTAAACTGAGAGCAACATCACAATGCTTTTGTAACTTAAATTATCTCTAAAGAGGTAGAGTTCTCTACTGTCGAAAGCAGATGCTTTTCAAACGAAATTAACCAATGGATTGCGCGGAGGCATCAAGTGAAATCCCTCATCGTTCAAAACCCAACCGAACTTGCTACGCTGAAAAATACGGTGATTGAGTCAATGCAACTCAGTTCTGATAATCTGGAGAAATTGGCCAAAGAAAGCCCCCCGTTAGATTTATTTTCGAGTATGAAATTTAGCAAGCTAGGCTTTGATCCACTCGCCCCAGAACGCCCCCTAAACCTGATAGAACAGATCAACCAGTCATTCACTTACTTAGCGTCATTCCTAGCGGTGGAAATCCTTTTTGTAGAACACCCAGACCTCGCACCGTTCAAATTAAATCTAGGCACCGCAGCAGGTGCAGATATTGAGTCCCAGTGTAAAAAACTATCAGCAGAGGTGTTTGCTTCCGTAACACCAACCAACAATCAGAAGCTTAAAAATGACATTAACAAGGTCTTACTAACCGACTCAATTTTTAAATACTCGTTTTTCATGTGTCCGGGGTTCAAAGCAGGTAGGCAGGCAAACTACGAACGCGAAGGAGTGAAAGTTTGGGCTTTGGAAATTTGCACTACGCAATAACGTTTGAATCACTACTCACCAGTGAGCTTATAAAGTGCGACTATCCGTTTAAATCTAAGGGTGTACTGTTGCTGGTTAGTCGGTGGAAGCCACTCGTCCAACCCTTTGTCACCCTTCTGACGATTAAGTGATGCCTCGACAGCAACTAAGTTACGCTGGTCATTGGCGAACTGTTCTCGCTCGGCTTGCGTCCATTTATCAGCACCATGCTTCCATGCCCAACTAAGCGGAACAATGTGGTCAATATCGACTTCAGAAGCGTTCACAATCACGTTGCCACTGTACATAGATACCCAACGGCCGCGAATGACACGCCCTTTGTCGTTAAAGACTAAGTTACCAGTGTTCTGAGCAATCAAGATTTCTTGGCGGGTATCTTGCCCATCATGGTCAACGTCAGCCCACCCTTTTCCGAACTTATCCCTTGAGTAGTGTGCGCCTGATGAATGATTTGATGTGGGTTGATATTCCGATGCAGACTTTGGCACGTACCCTTTGGGTAAGCGACCACCAGAATTTAAGCAGTCTGCGAGCGTTTGATATGGAGTGAAATGCTTGGTCTTGTCGAAGTAGCGACTGCCCTCATCGTGACAAATGCCACTATTGGATTTCTTAACCAGTGCATGAGCAGGATATGCCAGCAATGATGCCGCAAGCAGCACGATTGATAGAAGATTTTTCATTCCTTGACCATTTAACTCCGTGGAAGATACATTTGCTAATGTGACATAAACCTATTGTTAGTCAAGCAATTGCGGGGGATGTTGATCGCTTGGCATCTAGCGGGTACAACATGAAAAATGTCCAAATTCGTGTTTTCGCTAAGGCGCTTTTGTCCCAAAAAAGATGTAACACGTATTTGTCCCAGAGCAACTGACATCTTAGGTTGTCTCAAAAAACACTAAAAAGAATATTAATTCGTAAGTTATCGTTTTTTATGCAGCATATTAGTCGCAGCTAACACAAGGTCTGGTCGGGGAATTTTCCAATAACTTACGGAACGGTACTGTACAACTTCTTTAAATCATAATGGGGAAATAGCTGAATTAGCTCCCCCTACTGGAATATTGCTGTTTCAACAATATTAGACTTTGCCTATCTTTATGCTCAGGTAAGATTTCAGCTTGTTTCATTTTAGCCCGTTCGTCTATCCAATCTTAATGACTGCAACAGATGCTATTCCAACATAAACTTGGTTACGGTCTGCCTTTAGTGATTGGAGATACAAAAAATCCCAACGCTTTAAAAAAAAACAACCATACTTTAATAGCCGTAAAAATTAGCTCATTTAACAAAGAGGTATTTTTTAATGACAATGATAATCCCAAAACCAGAGAAGACGATTTCAGAATCTCAGGTCAATATGCTAATCGAACATACCACTGAATTGCACTATAAGGTCTTATTTCAGCTGTTATTTTTAACTGGACTTAGATTAGAAGACGCAATTAATCTGGAAATTTGCAGTGACAGTACAACCAGTGTTCCTAAAGTTTCATTTAGAGATAGGATGGGAAGAACACATACAGTTGTATTGCCAAAAGAAATATTTGGCAGATTAAATGATTATTGCGTCACACATGGTTCGCCTGATCACTACTTTCCTGAGCATATCGCTACTAGGGTTGAAGCCACAAAAGTATTTAATATTGCAGCTAAAGAGATTGGCCTATCACAATCATTCACTCTACATTCGCTCAGAGAAAGCGCAATGCTCTCAAAAGTTCAAGCAGGAGCTACCGCTGAATCAATTTTTGAAGCCACTGGTCATACACCAATCACTCTAAGTTCTTATTATCCATCTAAAAGTAGTCAATTGTAGATTGATTAAGTAGTGAATCACCAGCACACCGCGCCTACAGCGCTGGACTCGCAACAAGTTGCTCTCCTATGTGGCAGGCGCTAGGCTGCTCATGAAATACACACTTGATAATGGTGAAGAAATCAACCGAGAATATCCCGAGACATTCTGGATGCCTCCTCGTGATGAACGGGAAAGCCTGCTGCCAGGTGAAATTGTAAAGCTGATTTTTCGCATCTCGCTTGAGGAAAGCCTGCATGTCGAGCGTATGTGGGTGGTGGTTGAAGAGCGCAATGGCGACTCATATGTCGGAGTGCTAGACAATGACCCGTACTGTACTACTGAGTTGCGAGCAGGGGCTAGTATCGAATTTTGTCCAGAACACGTCATCCAGATATATGAAAAATTGCCCCAAGCCTAATAAGCGGTTCAAGTTCGTTCGCTCACGCTGGACGACTGCTTACCGCGGTCACCCCTCAATTAATCTGGAAATTTTCAGTGACAGTACAACCAGTGTTCCTAAAGTTTCATTTAGAGATAGGGAAGAACACATACCGCTGGATTAGATGATTATCGCGTCACACATGGCATCGCATAATCACTACTAGAGTTGGAGCTACAAAAGTATTTAATATCGCAGCTAAAGAGATTGGCCTATCACAATCATTTACTCTACATTCGCTCAGAGAAAGCGCAATCCTTTCAAAAATTCAAGCAGGAGCTATCGCTGAATCAATCTTTGAAGCCACTGCCCATAAACCATTCACTCTAACTTCCTATTATCTCACTAAAAGTCATCAATTGTAGAATGATTAAGCAACGCTGAGACTTCTATAAATAAGCGGCACCTATTATGTCGATATCTGTGTTTGGATATCGGCTTTTATTTTTCAAATAGTATGCCAGCAATATTACACATACTTTAAATAAAATATTATTAATCAATATATTTATGGAATTAGTATGGCTTAAGTCGTACTAACCTGCAATCTGCGTTTTCAGAGCGATCGCCGAGGCTCGCCGCCCACGCCACCTTTTTGGTGATTTCTGGGCGATACTCACGCCACAAATAATCCAACTCTTTGGTTAATTTGGCTAAGCCTTCGGCGGTGATTAAATTGGTTCTCAAGGGCAATCCTATTTCAAAAACGCGGCCACGGCGGTAGCGCTATCTATTGGGCGCTGTGCCAGACAGCTGACCAGCTGATCGCAGCTAATATACTTTCCTCACCGCCAAGTGCCAATCGTCAGTGTTGGCAGCGGTCGCTTTTGTGACGGTTCGACCCATTTTAAGTAAATTTTAATCTTTCAGTTGACATTCTAACGCATTTCGCTAACTTGACATATTATGTCACACGGAAGAGCGACCATATGTTTGAGTTTCTGCTGAGCGATCAGAATTTTGTATTCAGCTGTGCACTTTGCTTGATGCTGGTGCTGGCACTGTTGGAAGGCGTGGGCGCTCTTATCGGCTTTTCGCTGGGCAATCTCATCGACCAAGCCTTACCTGTCGACCTCGATTTGGATGCCGACGTCAGTGCTGAACTGGTCAATCCTGCGTCTGGCGTGACGGCGCTTTTGGGCTGGCTCTGTTTTGCTAAGCTGCCATTTCTGGTTTGGCTGATACTCGCACTTACCAGTTTTAGCGTCAGTGGCTATTTGGTTAACGCAACCGCACAAAATCTATTCAATCTTCTGGTGCCAATGTACATCAGCCTACCGCTTGCGCTGCTGGCTATGGTGTGGCTCACCCGCTTAATTGGCCAGCCGTTAGCGCGCTTGCTGCCTAAAAACGAATCTTCCGCGATCAGTAGCCGCTCATTTGTCGGTAAATCTGCGCGAATCACTATCGGTACTGCTCGGCGCGATCTACCAGCAGAAGCGGTGTTGGTCGATGACTTTGGCCAGAAGCATTACATTCTGGTGGCGCCGGAAGATGACACTGAGTTGCCTGCCGGCACTGAGGTCGCCTTACTTGAAAAAACTGAACGTCACTTTATCGTGAAAGCCCTATCGTGATCGTGAACGCTCTAGCGTAAAAGCACTCATTTCCCATTCATCATTAAGTTAAAAGAGGACGTATGAACTCATTTGTTCAATCAGGTACTACGGATAACCTGAGCTTGATGTTAATTATTGCAGGCGTGGTGGTGGTTGCCATTCTCGCAATCGGTTTGATTTTCGCCAAGCTTTACAAACGTGCCACCAAAGAAACCGCCTTTGTGCGTACCGGTCTTGGGGGCGAAAAAGTGGTGAAAGATGGCGGCGCTGTGGTGCTGCCAGTGCTGCACGAAGTGATGCCAGTCAACATGACCACGCTGCGTATTGAAGTAGTGCGTGATTTGAAATCGGCACTGATCACCAAAGACCGTATGCGGGTGGATGTGCGTGCCGAATTCTACCTGCGGGTGGCACCCACCACCGAAGGGATCTCGATGGCGGCGCAGACCTTGGGTTACCGCACCATGGACTCAGACCAAGTGAAAGAGTTGATGGAAGGTAAGTTTGTTGACGTACTGCGCGCCGTGGCGGCCGAGATGACCATGACTGAGATGCATGAGCAGCGTGCTGACTTTGTGCAGCGGGTACAAAACAATGTCGCCACCGATCTTGAGAAGAACGGCTTGGAATTGGAGTCAGTATCACTGACCGGTTTTGACCAAACCAATCTGGAATACTTTGATGAAAACAATGCCTTTGACGCCGAAGGTCGCGCACGTCTGACGCGCATCATTCAAGAAAAGCGCAAAGAAACCAACGACATTGAGCAACAAACTCGCATTTTGATTGAAACGCGCAATCTGGAAGCCGACAAACAAGCGCTGGAGATCAGCAAAGCCAAAGAGCAGGCCTCATTGGAGCAACAACGGGAGTTGGAATTCTCGCGTGCTGAACAAAAAATGTTGATTGCGCAACAAGCGGCTGAAAAAGCCCGTGAATCTGAAGTGGCCGAGATCAACAAGGACCGCGCGATTCAACAAGCGCGCATTGAAAAAGAGCAAGTGATCGAACAGCGCGAAATCGAGCGTAAAAAAGCGATTGAAGCGTCGAAGATTGAACAAGAGCAAACCATTCGCGAGAAGCAAATTGAGCAACAACGCGCCGTTGAAGTGGCCGAGCAGATTAAGCAGGTTGCGGTCGCGGTGAAATCGAAAGAGGAATCGGTGGCTCGTGCCGATGCTGCGGCAGAAGAGCGCAAAAAAGTAGAAGCGGAAGAAGCGGTTATCACCGCGCGTGAACTGGCCGAAGCGAATCGTAAAAAGCAGATTGAAGTACTAGAAGCCAGCCAAGAAGCGGAACGGGAAGCGGTTGCGGTGAAAGTGGCGGCAGAAGCAGAACAAGCAGCCTCTAAAGCCCGTGCTGAAGCGGTGGTGACTGAAGCGGAAGCCAGCGCGAAAGCGGAACGTATCCGCGCCGAAGCAAAAGCCAAGAGCTACGAAGTGGAAGCGGAAGGTAAGCGCATGCTGAACGAAGCCGACAACGTGCTGAGTCTAGAGCAGATTGAACTGCAAAAAGCGATTCAAATTCTGAAAGTGTTGCCAGAGATCATCGCCCAAACGGTGAAGCCGTTAGAACAGATCGACAGTATCAAGATCCTGCAAGGTTACAATGGCTTAGGCAGCAGCGCTGGTGTCGGTGAAGCGGCGGGCAGTGAAGCTGGCTTATCTGAGCAGATCACCAATGCGGCACTCAAGTATCGCGCCAATGCGCCGATGGTGGATGCGATGTTGTCTGAGCTTGGGTTAGTTAAACAAGGTGAGGGACTGGAGCAGTTGCTAAGTGGTAGCGCAGCACTGACCCAAAACGCGATTCACAGCAAAGCCGTGAATGGCAAAGCGGTAACCGCCCGCGCTGCAAAATCTAACGGTGCAGCACCCGCGGCAGATGTTGAATAACTCGCTGAGTTGAAATAGCAAAAAGCACAGCTATCACGCTGTGCTTTTCTATTTTTTGGGCAAGCCATGGTTTTTACTGAACAGGGTTTATTTCCCAACCAATAACGCTTATTTCATGCTGGCAATAATGGCGTTGCTTGGGTGAAAGCAGGCGTAGCAATAGTCGCCCTCGGTCAGTTTCATGGCGCTGATCAGTTCATTTTCGACCGAGGCATAGACCTGTTCATCACTGCCGATGTCGAGGGTAACTTCGGTGCGTGAATTGCCGCGCATCAACTGGGTCACTACTCCACGCAGTTGATTGTTACCGCTGTCGTCGCTGTGCAGCTGAATCGATACGGAAGGCGCTTTAAATAGCAGCAGCACTTTTTTGCCGATCGTTAACGCCAAGCGGGCGGTGCTAGAATGGGTAATGGATGCTTCGACCTGTTGATTTCCAGCGAGTTTTAATTGGATTGAATCGCTGACATTATCACTCTGCAGTGCGACCACTTCGGCTAACAGTTGATTGCGGGCGCTGGTTTCGAGTGAAAAGTGCGCCATCAGTTCTTGCAAGCTGCCCATGGGTACTGCGGCATCCACCAGTGCGGTTAACGCCATATCTTGCATCTGATCCATCAAGCTATAGAGTTGCAGCAAACGTTCGCCAAACGGCGTTAATTTGGCACCACCGCCGCCTTTCCCGCCTTTGGCACTGTGCACCACATCCTGTTCAGCGAGTTGATTCATATCGTTAATCGCATCCCAAGCCGCTTTGTAGCTGATACCAGCCTCTTTGGCGCCTTGGCTAATAGAACCTGTCCGCTGTACTTGCTGTAATAGCTTGATTCTTCGAGGGTTGGCAAACAGGGTGCTGTCGTTGTTTAAGGTGAGAAGTGCTTTAAGATCCATAAGGTTGCTGTCCATTTATTGCTAACGCCATTGTCGTTCATCCGCTAGTGAAACGCTACTGCTGAGCAAAAAAGTCCCGGTTTTCGTTTGCCGATCGTTATATAGTTTGGTATATATCGATAAACAAATAGCAACACAACTCAACAGGGATGAAACCATGAACGCTCGCCTCAAACTGATTTTCGGTGTAGTTGTCGCCAGCACGCTGTCATTTAGCAGCTTCGCCAAAGAGCAAATTACCGTATTTGCCGCCGCGTCGTTAACCAATGCCATGACCGACATCGGCAAGCAATTTGATAAGACTCACGATACCGATACCCGTTTTTCCTTTGCGTCATCATCGACGTTGGCGCGCCAAATCGAACAAGGTGCGCCAGCAGAGTTGTTCCTGTCAGCGAACCAAAAGTGGATGGACTACCTTCAGCAGCAACATTCGATTGATAGTGCCAGCCGCATTACGCTGCTGCACAATGCCTTGGTGATGATTGCGCCGCAAGCGCGTGAGTTGCCAGCGGTGGTGATTGACGCCAAGTTAAATGTGGTGGGCTTAGTGGGGGATAGCCGGATTGCGGTGGGCGACCCAGACCATGTGCCGGCTGGCCGTTATGCCAAAGAATCGCTCGAAACTCTCGGGTTATGGGCCAGTGCCGAGCCACTACTGGCACGGGCAAATAATGTGCGGGCGGCGCTCGCCTTGGTGGAACGTGGCGAAGCCAGCATCGGTATTGTGTATGCCACCGATGCCCAGATCTCTGACAAGGTGAAAACCGTGGCGGAGTTTCCAAGCAGCAGCCATAAGCCAATCGCCTACCCAGTTGCCTTGACCTCAAGCGCGCCAAGCCCAGCAGCTAAAGCATTGTATGACTATCTACAAACCGCCGAAGCCAAAGCCGTGTTTGCCAAATATGGCTTTAAGGTGGACTAAGCCATGCTTGGGTTAACTGACTACGAAGTTGCTGCACTGCTACTAAGCCTTAAAGTGGCGGCGGTAGCGGTTTGTTGTAGTCTGCCATTTGGGGTTGCGGTGGCGTGGATATTGGCGCGTTGCCGCTTCCCCGGTAAATCACTCCTAGATGGGCTGGTGCATCTACCGTTGGTGCTGCCACCGGTGGTGGTTGGCTATCTGCTACTGGTCAGTATGGGGCGCAGTGGTTGGCTCGGCGGTTGGTTGTATCAGCATCTGGGGATCAGCTTTAGCTTTAGTTGGCGTGGCGCGGCATTGGCCGCCGCAGTGGTGGCGTTTCCGTTGATGGTGCGGGCGATTCGGCAAGCCTTTGAAGCGGTGGATACTCACTTAGAACAAGCGGCGCGAACCTTAGGTGCTGGGCGGCTAAGAGTCTTTTTCACCATCAGTTTGCCGCTCACCGCGCCGGGCATTGTTTCGGGGATGGTGCTGGCATTTGCCCGTTGTTTGGGCGAGTTTGGTTCCACCATTACCTTTGTGTCCAATATTCCCGGTGAAACTCGCACCATTCCGCTCGCCATGTATTCCTTTATCGAAACCCCAGGGGCAGAGGCACAAGCGGCCAGATTATGCGTGATTGCGATAGTGATCTCTTTGCTGTCGCTGGTGGCCTCACAATGGTTAGGCAACAAGGTGCAATTAAGGGCGAGCGGTCAATGTTAATCATCGATATTCAGAAACGGCTGGGCGACACCCTGCTTGAGGTGAACTCGGCGTTGCCCACTTTTGGCGTGAGTGCCATCTTTGGGCGCTCCGGTGCGGGTAAAACCTCGTTGGTCAATATTCTCGGCGGATTAGCCATACCCGATGTTGGGCGGATCCAGCTCGGTGACCGCGTGCTGTTTGATGGCCAACGCAATATTAATTTACGGCCCGAGCAACGTGCCACCGGCTTTGTATTTCAAGATGCGCGCTTATTTCCCCATTACAGCGTTCGTGGCAACTTAAATTATGGTCGGCCACGACAGCCCAATCAGCGGCTGTTTGATACCGTCGTTGCCCTGCTGGGGTTAGACAAACTGCTCAAGCGCTATCCAGCGGCGCTATCAGGCGGCGAAAAGCAGCGGGTTGCCATTGGTCGCGCCTTGTTGACCGAGCCTGAGCTGCTATTGATGGATGAGCCGCTGGCCTCGCTTGATCTACCGCGTAAGCAAGAGCTATTACCCTATCTGCAACGAATGGCGGCCGAACTCAAACTGCCGATTGTGTATGTCAGTCATAGCTTGGATGAAATCCTGCAGTTAGCCGACCATATGCTGGTGTTGGATAGCGGCAAAATGGTTCTCAATGGGCCGCTTGAGCAAATGTGGGACAGTCCACTGCTGCGGCCGTGGCAAACCGCGCAGGAACAAAGCTCACTGATCTCTGCCAAAGTGATCGAAACCGTCGCAAGTTACGAGATGAGCCGTTTGGCGCTCAATCGAGAAATATCGTTATGGGTCAATCAATTGTTGCCACAGGGCGAGTTGATCCGCGTGCGTATTCACAGTAACCAAGTGTCAGTGTGTCGTGAACGGCCACAGGCCAGCAGTATTCGTAACGTGCTGCCAGTAACGCTGCAGGGGATTGAGCCGAGCAACAGTGGCCAATATGTCAGTTTACGGCTGGATTTAGCCGGCAGTGTGCTGTGGGCCAACATCACTCGCTGGGCGTTAGACGAATTGCAACTCAAGGTAGGCGAACAATTTTTTGCCCAAATTAAGGGTGTCAGCCTCACTTCTGCCGACATTGCAGCGGCTTAATTGTGCGCTTATTTGAGCAAACTTAACGAGTATTAAACTGCTGTTACAAAGTACAGGGTAGTTTTTTCCCCCCGTTACAGCTAAATTTGCCATTCTCGACATTAATTTGCTTGGTATGATGCCAAAATAGAGCTGTTAACCTATTGAAACAGCCACGGGCTTGAAGGAAATCTCCATGGGACAAGAAACCTCAAAAATTCTGGTAGTTGATGATGATATGCGACTGCGGGCATTGTTGGAGCGTTACCTGATGGAGCAAGGCTTTCAGGTGCGGACGGCAGCCAATGCTGAGCAGATGGATCGTTTGCTAGAGCGTGAAAATTTCCACCTGTTAGTGCTGGATTTGATGCTGCCCGGTGAAGATGGTTTGTCTATCTGTCGGCGCATGCGTCAGCAAGGTAGCACCTTACCGATTGTGATGCTCACCGCCAAAGGTGATGAAGTGGATCGGATTATCGGCCTTGAACTCGGCGCGGATGACTACCTGCCCAAACCGTTTAATCCGCGTGAATTGCTCGCCCGTATTAAAGCGGTGATGCGTCGTCAAACCCAAGAGATCCCCGGTGCGCCATCGCAGCAAGAGGAGCTGGTTGCCTTTGGTGAATTCAGCCTCAACTTAGCCACCCGCGAAATGTATCACCACGATGAAGCTATTGCGCTGACCAGCGGTGAGTTTGCGGTATTGAAAGTGCTGGTGACCCATCCACGTGAACCGTTATCACGCGATAAATTGATGAACCTCGCCCGTGGCCGCGATTATTCGGCGCTGGAACGTTCTATCGATGTACAAGTGTCGCGCCTGCGCCGCTTAATTGAAAAAGACCCTGCCAACCCACGTTATATTCAAACCGTGTGGGGCTTGGGCTATGTGTTCGTTCCTGACGGCGCCGCCAGAAAATGAAGCGCCGCTGGTGGCGCTACCTGCTTCCTCGTAGCGCCTTTAGCCAAACCGTTACCCTGATCGCCTGCTTATTGATGATCAACCAGCTGGTGTCCTACCTAACGGTCACCATCTACTTTATCAAACCCAGCTACCAACAGATTAACCAGCTGATCGCGCGGCAAATTAACTTGCTGTTTGCTGATGGCATCGACATCGGCCGCGAACATTTCACCGTGGTGGACGCGCTAAACGCCAAAGTACACGGCGGCGAAATGCAGATCTTCAACCAAAAACAAGCCCGTGAAGCAGGCATTGAAGATTCCACTTATTACGGCTTTTTATCGTCGCAGATGTCGCAATACTTGCAAGGCGATGCCGAAGTGCGTATTTCCCAGCACCAAGGGCTGCAGGTGTGGATCAAGCCACCGCAAGCACCGTCCGTGTGGATTCGAGTGCCGCTTGATGGCTGGAATGAAAACGCTTTATCGCCACTTAACCTGTATTTGATGGTTATTGGTGCGCTCAGTGTCGCCGGTGGCTGGTGGTTCGCGCGGCAGCAAAACCGGCCGTTGCGACGGTTGCGTGATGCTGCGCAGGATGTGTCCCGTGGTGATTACCCCGAGCCATTGCCGTTGGTCGGATCGTCAGAAATTATCGAAGTAACCAATACCTTCAATAAGATGGCGGTCAGCATGAAACAGCTTGAGCAAGATCGGGCGCTATTGATGGCGGGGATTTCCCACGACTTGCGTACACCGTTGACCCGTATTCGGCTGGCCTCAGAAATGATGAGCGCGCAAGACAGCTACCTGCAAGAAGGCATCATCAAAGACATTGAAGATATGGATGCCATCATCAATCAGTTCATTGCCTATATTCGTCACGACCAACAACATGATCGGGCCGCGGTCGAGCTCAATCAGTTGATCACCGAAGTGGCGCAACTGGAAAATCGTATCGATATTCAACTGAAGCTGGGGCAATGTCGCCCGGTCAACGCCAGCAGTGTGGCGGTGAAACGGGTACTGGGCAATCTGGTGGAAAACGCGCTGCGTTATGGCGATGGATGGATTCAGATCAGCAGCGGCAATGAGGATGATGGCGCCTATTTCGTGGTTGAAGACAATGGTCCGGGGATTGCGGCCGATCAAGTCGAGAAACTGTTCCAGCCGTTTACCCAAGGTGATACTGCACGCGGCAGTGTCGGCTCAGGGCTTGGCTTGGCAATTATCAAACGGATTGTCGAGCGTCATCACGGTCAGGTCAGCCTCAGCAACAGGCCAGCAGGTGGCCTGCGTGCTAAGGTGTGGTTGCCACAGTGGCAGGATGCCTAACCGCAGCGCTAGTCCTCTGAAATTTTACCAGTGCGCTGAGAGGAAAACTTCAGCTTACAACGCGGCCAACATGGTATGGGCGTCACTCACTTCAAAGGCTTTCGGCGCTTCCAGATTGAGAATTTTCAGCACGCCATCGTCAATCAACATCGAATAACGGCGTGAGCGCAGCCCACCAAAACTGCCGGTGTCAAAGTCTAACCCAATCGCTTTAGCAAACGCGCCGCTGCCATCGGCCAGCATCATAATTTCACTGGCGTTTTGCTGCTCGCCCCAAGCTTTCATCACAAACGCATCGTTGACCGACACACAGGCAATCAAATCAATGCCTTTGGCTTTGATCTCATCCGCTAAGGCAACAAAACCGGGCAGATGGGCGTTAGAGCAGGTTGGGGTAAAGGCACCGGGCACGGCAAACAGTACCACTTTTTTCTGGGCAAAAAGCTCACGGATTTGATGGTCGACGACACCATCAGCCGTCAATTCGCTCAACATCGCATCGGGAAGTCGTTGTCCTACAGCAATCATAAAAAACTCCGTGTCAGAAGGGTGTTAAGGGGAAGGGCTGCGTCGATAAACTCGCGCTACCCCTTTGATAGTGCACCAGAAACAAGCACTCAACAAGGCTTCAATGAACATCGCTGTGAGCAAACCAGCCAACAAGCCAAAGGCGATTGCCTCCGGTTTCAACAAGAGTTGATAGCTAAAGTGTTGCCAAACTTCGGCGCGAATATCAGGCAGTGGGTTCAGCAGTAGCTCGCGGTAAGGATGCCAATACGCGCCCTCAAAACCTTGTACCGCTCGAGACAGTTGCAGTTGGCGCTGGGCGATTGCACCAATATTGCTGCCGCCAGCGCTAAACACTGGGTCATTGCTATTGCCATAGTGGCTAATGAGTTGCTCAAGATTGCCATTAAAGTAGCGGTCAGCATCGCGTTGAAAGCCCGCCAACTGTTGGCTAACTTCGGCCAGATGCGCCTGCACGCTCTTTTGGTATTGATCGACAAAGCCCGGCACCTGAATACCCGCCAGTACTCCTAAGCCAAACAGCAACAAACGCAGATAGTCGCGTAGCAACTTAATCAACGCGGTGAACATAGGCAACTTCCTCCACTGCTCTAGGCATTATTCGCTAGCGGATTCACATGCTGCGGTTACGAATGCCACGAGAACTCAATAATAACAGTTCATTGATGAACCGAATCTGTCTAGGTGTGCCTCTATGCTGAGATGGCGTATCAGTAATGTTTACAGATACGAGTGATGCTGAAAAAGGCAAATATCGTTTAGCGCATGTTTCAAGATTATTTTAGCCAAGCATTGCTTGTAATTTTTCCATGCTCATCGGCCGTCCAAACATATAACCTTGTCCGTATGCTACCCCGAGCTCAACTAAGGCTTTATGTTGTTCAGTATTTTCAATGCCTTCTGCAACAACATTGGCGTTCACTTGCTTGGCAATATCCAAAATGTGAGGGATCAACGTAGAACGTATCGAGCCGTCTTCCATTTCGTTGATAAAAGATCGGTCAATTTTTAGGGTATGGCAGTGGTATTTCTTCAATTGTCGAAGATTTGAGTAACCCGTACCAAAGTCATCGATAGCAATCTGTAACCCATGACCAATGAGTTCATGCAGAACATGGACACTGTTTTTGCTCATCAGCTGTTCACTTTCGACTATCTCCACCACAAATTGAAATTTGACATGTTTTAATGTTTGGCTTTTGATTATCTCTAAAATTTCACCAGAATCAATATCTTGAGGAAAGAAGTTGATATTGATTTTGAATTTCTCGCCGTTGTTATTGAGCGCCTTAATCTCCTCAAGGCAACGTCCAATAATCAAGGTGGTAAATGCCCAGGTTTTTTTATTTCTTACGATGGTGGGAAGAAATTGATCCGGATAAATATCACCATCTTTATCTCGAAACCGTGCCAGCACTTCGCATCCAATCACGCGTTCGCTGCTTAACTCGATAATGGGTTGGTACAGACAAAAAAAGGCGCCATTGGTGAAACCCCGCATAATCCTTGCGCTATCGGAATGATAACGATCCCTAAACTCTGTCAGCAGAATGACGGAAATAATGAACACTAAAAAAGCGATGCCGATACAACTCACCAACGACGAATGATATTGCTTATAAAAAAATGTATGCGTGGCGGCAACAGCAACACAGTAAGGCACTTTATCGCTGCATAACGATGTGTGGAACGGCAGCTGTCGACTCAGGTTGGCGCGATAGACCCCTTCCGTCCCTGTGACATGTTTATATTGGCCATTATGGAAAAAGACCAATTCCCACTCGGTATCAATTTTTATTAGATTGCCAATAAATTCTCGCGGAAAAATTGCGCTGTAACTGCCTGAACGCACGACAATGCCTTTTAGCGTATCCTCAAATAAGCTGAGCGGTCGATCGATCCAAACCGCTGCCTTTAATGGCCCAATAAAGTCTGGCGCAGTTTCAACTACGGGGGGCGTTAATTCACCAAGTCCCGTCGTACATTTAAGAAGATTGCCTTCGCTATAACCGATCTCCTTCACCCGTTTGAGTAAAAATAATTTTTTACGCAGATAGGTGAGTGCTTCATTATCACAGCCTTTGAGCGGCTGATTATTTAGCAGCGCCAGCGTAGAAATGACTTCGTCGCTCAGCGTTTGGATTTCAGTAAGCGCCGATTCGCTTTCTCGATGTAGTAACTGCTTGAACTCATTGACGTAAAATAGGTATCCGAGCCAATAGACCAGTAACGCAGCAACTGCACTTACGCCAAAAATTGCCAGCCTATTCAATGCGTTACGAAGATCGATTTTCATCAAAGCTAACCTCGAAAAATTAATCGCAATAGTTTAATGAGAGCAAGGTTGGCGTCTGGCATAAGGATACATAAAACCTTGCGCAGACACTGTTTCTCCGTTACTCGTTTTACAGGAGCCTTATCAACGAATGTCGCTCCACGCCTCTGCTGTGATGCATCTTGTGGTTATTTAACGGCTTTTTTAGCATCAGAGGCTTTTCTTTAAGCATATTGCATCCCCGATTGGCTTTTGAAGTTACCCGTTACACCTTAAATACCTTAACCAGTTCGCTGAGATGTTGAGCGAGCTCGGCGGTTTTTTCACTAGAAATTCGTGTTTCACGCGCACTTGCAGAGGTAAATTCAGACAGGTGCTTAATGTTAACTAAGTTGCTGTCTACTTCTCGCGCAACGGCCGCTTGTTCTTCAGCAGCATTCGCTATCGTCAGATTTTGAACACTGATGTTGCTAATGGCGGCGGTGATCTCTTCAATAGCGGCGCCTGATTGCTGTGCTTTTTGTAATGTGTCAGTTGCGCGCAAACTACTTTGCTCCATCGACGATACGGTTCTCACAGTTTCTGCCTCAACCGCTTTAATGGTGTCACCGATTTGCTTGGTTGACTCTTGGGTTCGATGAGCAAGCGCGCGTACTTCATCTGCGACGACCGCAAAGCCACGACCTGTATCACCTGCTCGCGCTGCTTCAATCGCAGCGTTAAGGGCAAGTAAGTTAGTTTGCTCTGCAATGCCACGGATCACTTCCATTACCGAACCAATGTTAGCGATTTGATTCGATAAACTTAAAATGTACGCTTTTGATTGTTGTAGTTCACTTTCGAGCTGTTGAATAGCATCAACAGTTGACTCAACTTGCTGCTGCCCTTGAGTCGCACTTGCATCAACTAACGTTGAGTTGGCTGAGGTTGCTGCAGCGCTACGCGCCACTTCTTCAATGGCCACTGTCATCTCGGTAACCGCGGTGACTGCCATATCAAGTTCTGCATTTTGTTTTTCAATGGTTTGGACGGATGTTTCTGTAATGGTATGCAATTCGTTGGATGTGGACATCAGCTTTGAAGCGGAATGATGGATCTCCTCTATCGTAGTGCGCAGTTGAGTGCGCATTTTGGCCATTGCTCGTATCACTTCTCCCATTTCATCCGGTTCGGCGTCGTCAAACTGGTTGCGCAGTTCGCCTGCAGCAATTTGGTGGCTGGCATTTAATGCCAGTTTCATTGGTTGTACCAAGCTGGCGGTAAAAAATATTGCCAGAATCACGCCTAACACGCTTGCGACCACAATTGAAATAATGATCGACATTTCAGCATTGCTGAGGCTTGTAAAGGCTAAATTTGACTGTTTTTTCCCGGTATCGCGCTGATACTGTGCTAACGCCGATAATGCATCAGTGACTTTTTCAGCAAGCGGATTTAGTTGTGCATGTTGTAAGGCTTTTGCCCCGTTAATATCGTCAGCAGCGATCTGATTGAGCACCTGCGTCAGCACTAAATCATAGGCCGCTTTTGCATCTAGTACTTGCTCAAATGCGGCGCGACCTGCTGTGGTTTTGTGAAATACTTCGGCCTGACTCGATGATTCCTCATAGGCCTGACTTGAGGATTTAATAAGCTGCTGGTATTTCAACCGTTCGGCCATTGAATCTGCATCAAGGGCATTGGTGGTCGATATTCGGACTAAGAGGAGATTGCGGTTCATTTCGCCGACGAGCAATGCCGCCGGTAGTCTACGTTCAGCGAGATTATCGATGTTCGTTTTGATTTCAAACATGTGATAAATCGCTGACAAACCCACTACTACGCTTAACAAAACTAAAATGCTGAATCCTAAAAATAGGCGTTTGCCAATCTTGATGCGTCTTAACATCGCTGACTCCTTAATGGATCAGAAAGGATTGTGATGGTCTCAACATTCGAAACGGATAATGTCATTAGGCGCAGAAATATGGCTAAACCTAGATGCTAGCGCCTGTAGATTAATCATGTGCTTAAACGGCAATATAGCAACTAAGTGCGAGACTTTTTTTAAGATAAATTGTTTAAAATCAATAAGCGTGGCCAACTGCCAACCTAGATAATTGGAATATAGCAATATCAGTTGCATGTCGATGCTAGTTTCCTGCATGCACCGTTAGCTAAGGTTCTAAGCGGTAGAAAGCGCGTGTTAAGTGGGTCGTGAAATCTATTTGTAGGCGCTACGATATTTTCACCGGTAATAGTGTTGTAGTCTGCGGAAGCTGCTGCTCACAAAATGTGAATATCACCGCACGATAATTCATGGTTGCGATCGATATTTCGAAGTGTGGGGTGATCTATCGTGGCATGAGTCGGCGATATTTCTGTTGCTATACGATAAAAGTACGATGCGCAAACTTAAAAACGTAGATAAACACCGTGATGTCTGTATGAGATATTTGAAAGGCTTAGAGGTTAAAGGGAGCTGTAGATTCCGCGCTGTTTTACTCACTCAGTTGATAATGCCTCATCAGCGGCTAAATCGGGGTGTTGCAGCCGCAAGCTTATGGTTGTTTTATGTCAGCTTATGGTTATATCGACAAAAGCGGGTGTCGCTGAAACCATAAACTGTCATACCCCTATAATACATATCAATAAGTTACTAAATCACTTAAACCATAAGCTGACATAAAATGTAACCATAAGATGACATAATTATTTGTTAGATAATGAGCTAATATGTATTAAGAAAGAAAACTACAAGCTAAATACATCTCGCGTCCAATATGAAAATACCAGCTGTTAGGTGATGCTTATGTTTAGTTTTTTTCGTGATTCATGAGATAGCTGAGATGACGAGTTTCGTTGGCATAGCTTCTTGCTCGGTCGATATCTTCCTTCATCTCTTCGATTGCTTGCTGGGCGGTATGTTCAGTGAAGACTCTTTCTACATTTCGGGCAACTAAAAACAGACTCCATACTGCAATAAGAACAAGATCTTGAAAAGTGTAGTTGCCCCCACTAAAACGGACAGTTTAACTCGCCACTTTGAGAGCTCGATACTCTCTAGGTGACATCATTTTCAATCCACTGTGTGGGTGGTAATTGTTGTAATCGTCAAACCATTCAGCGAGCTTTGCAAGCACCGTGGCTGCGTCTGGACGGTCATTCAGGTATACATAATCTCGTTTAAACGTCTTCACGAAAGCTTCTGCCATGCCATTGCTTTGCGGGCTTCTAACTGGCGTCGTGCACACCTTAAAACCGAGTGACTTCGCGAACTGCCGTGTTTCTTCGGCGATATAACAACTGCCATTATCGGTTAACCATTCCACGGTATGTGGCAACTCTCGGACATCTCCGAAGCGCTGTTCCATGCTTTCAACCAAAATGTCTTGAACCATGTCAGCGCGGATACCCGTCGTTGTGGCTACATAACTCATAATTTCACGATCACAGCAATCTAAGCTAAATGCCACGCGCACTTTTTCTTTGTTCCAGCACGTTATTTCAAAGCCGTCTGAGCACCAGCGAGTGTTTGGGTGCAACGTAATAACCTGACCGTCATGAGCGCGGTGCTCACTTACACGACCGGTATGTTTGCGTAACAGCAAGTTGTTTTGTTGCATCAGGCGATAGACGCGTTTGGGATTCACTCGTGTAATTACATGCTGCTCTGCTTTCAACTGGCGATTTAAATGCGCAGTAATCCGGCGATAGCCGTTGCTTCCACGCTCCTCGCAGAGGTCGATTATTAACGGCAATAACAGCGCATCATCAGCCTTGTTGTAGCGTACTGAGCGGCCTTCTCGGCGCACGGACAAACGTTGGTATAAGTTCGAACGCGACACGCCAAGAGCCGCAGCTACTCGGAGGACAGGGAATCGTCCGGTGGTAGCAATGGCATGCGCGATATCAACTTTTTTGACTGAGCTATCTCCAGCGCCTCTTTTAGAATTTCGGTTTCCATCGTTTTACGGCCGAGCAACTGCTCAAGCTGTTTCACTTTCTTTTGAAGCGCCTTATGGTCTGCAGCACTGACGACTTCGTCACCAGACTGGATAGCAGACATACCACCATCTTGCATGAGCTTTTTCCACTTAAACAATAGACTCGGGGTTATGCCGTTTTGCCTGGCAACCAGCGAAACCGAATAGCCCGGCTGCATAGTCATGGCAACGAACTTTGCTTTTTCTTGCGGAGTATAACGACGGCGACGTTGTTCGCCAGTAATAATTTCAATACGTTCCATAGACACTCCTTAAAGATAGGTCTAAGCCTATCGCTTAACTAATGAGTGTCCGTTTTAATCGGGGGCTATTACATGGATCACCAATTTATCGGTTCGAATATCTTTGGTGAAGTATCTAGGGTAAGAAAATGCGACATCTGGCAGCATATTGAAAGCTCTAGAAACAGCGTTCAAAAGAGGATTGAGACTCAAGAAAGCCACACAGGTATCGAGGTACTATTTGAGCCTGGCAAATATAAAGATAACTCAAGAAATAGAAGCTTCAGTAATGAAGTCCACCCTTTAGTTATATTTGATGAAATTACGAGTGAAATTGGTATTCCTGTTCGTTGGGAGCATGTCAATATCATGTTAGATGTTGCTGCTAAGTTACTTCATCTAGAAGAAGTAGACTTTCACCATCGTCTTTATTTGAGTGTTCTTACCGCAAACAGCGAGACAGATAGTCTTCTTGAAAAGACCTTTTCAAGAATTCAATTGGCTCGGATTTCAAATGATGACTGTGAGAAACTAATTGAATGGTGTATCAAAGCAATTTCGTTTTGGACTGAAAAACTCTCAAGCAATTCTAGAGTCTGTAAGGCAACAGCGTTAACAAAAGCTAGAGTTCTAGTCGAGATCCTTGCAAGGCTATCTGTGAGAGCGTCACCGGCCAAGGCAAAGCAAATTTTCCGCCTAGCAATGACTTGGGGACATGAGAGAGTGTTTAGACATATTTGGTTGAGGAACTCACTCAAGCACTTGATAAATTACTCTTTGAATAGCGTTCCTAGCTCAGCGCAGGGTGAACTTCTTTTAGATGCTCTGAAATTCCCTTTATCACCAGAGCTCGAACTCTCAGACCAAACTAACTCTTTTGAGTGGCCAAACCCTGTGATACGAGGGAAACTGGAGAGAATCGATAGCTCTGAATTAGACCATAGGATAGATCAAATAATTGATCAGGTGCAGCCGAACTCGGATATATCCCGTTTTGGACTAGAAAGATTGTTACCTCTTTTACAGTGCAACTATCTAAAAGATAGCGAGAAAGAGAAGATACGAAACCAGATTTGGGGGCACAATACTGCCGTCAAGAGTTTACCAAAAACAGGGCTGCTTAATTGGGTTACACTAGAGTTGCCTTCCTATGACCCCAATGCACTAAGAACTAAATTCAAAGAGTATGTCTTTGATACGGAGGCTACTGACTTTTTTGATTCGACTCGTTTGTTAGACATAATCAACTGTAGACATGTTTCTATATCGCCTTCACACGAAGAAGCATTAAAGTGCTTTGATGTTCTTATAGGTTGGTCTTCCCAAGTAGAAGGAGCTGATGAGTTAGACTTCTTCAAAACTAATGACGATAGCTTTATCGGACAATATATTTCAGAAGCGTTGAGTCGTTGCATTGTTCCAGCGTTAAGGAATGATGACTTGAATGAGTCAAATTATCATAAAGTAATTTCTTTCGTTAGAGAAACTCAATTTAAGCAAGCGCTACTCTCCTTGCCTTACTTTGCACAAACTAATGTTACCCTAGAGGACAACTTGGAGAAAATCCTCAGACAATTCCTTCATAGCTCAGATACTGAAGGTGTCTCAAATGCAGCCTTTGCTATTTTGGAGTGGCGAAAGCTATATAGATGTAAATCAAACGAAAATCTAATCGCAACACTGATTACAATGATTACATTAAACAGGGAGTCTAGCGCGGTAAGTGTTTTATGGAGTATTAATGAGCTATTGCAGAGCAAATACTTACTAGACCATCAAGTTAGTTTGCTCAAAGAAGTTATACCAACACTATTTGACAATAGTAATTATAACATTGAGAGGCGCACTCTAAACGAATTGGCAAACGTATCATTGTTACGAGCTGAAGTAGTGAAACTGGCAAGAGCTTTAAACGATTTTTCAAGTCATAGTGAACTTGAAAGGGTTATAAGTGAGGCTCAAGTTGATCCCTTACCTGAAGTCAGATTTGCGGCATTTTACTCAGGTAAAACCTGAGAAAGCCCCATTCCGTTCCAGCTGCGTGATTTTGCGCTAACTTTGACATACCCAGTTCGAATTTTAGGAGTACACATGGAAGTCACAAAAGAAGATGTGTTCTAAATCGTCGCTAATGGTTTAATTGCTATAACATTCATTAATGCATACAAATCGCTTAATAAGCGTTGTGATTTTCTGATTAGGTGGAACTATTGAACTTCATAAGTAGACATTTACTAAAGTCATTGCTAAATAAGCCTGCACCAGACCGCATACCAAGGAGCGGAGAAGAGGCATTATCGATAGATTGTAACGTTGTTTATTTTCGATCGCTGGATAATAGTTGGACGCTACTTTGTGACGGAATTTGCCCTAAAGGGGTAACTGGAAAATACTGGCTGGATAATAAGGAATTTGGAAGAATATCAATTCCCTTCTACTTGATGGGTGATTATGAGTTAGATATTACCCATTTTTACGGGCGCTACGATCTTCGATACGGGTCTATAGCTCAATATTTTTGGGAAGGATTAATCCCTGTAGATAAAGCAAAAATTTTAATCGGCAAGGGAAGTCAATTCCTTTTCAACAAAAAAGAGTTAGTAAGGTCAGAGCGAATAGAAGTTCTAAAGGTTATTCTGGAAAAAGAGCTTGATCAAGGTCAGCATGAAATTAGCGCAGTCTCACTTTCCACTTTACTTTATACAGAAAAATGGGTTTTTCACCCCGATAAGTCACGCCAATTAAGATATAACGACTTATTATTACATTCACTTCATGAAAGTGGCGATTTAGTGAAAACTCAGTACGGATTCAAATTATGTTCTAAAGCATTGGTAACTATTGCTCAGTACGAAGAAGACCAGAAAAAGCATCGTGAAAACATATCTCAAGCAAAATCTATGAAGTGGCTAACCGTAGCATTGGTAGTTGTTGGCCTGATTCAAGCTTCTGTATCCATTTGGAGCTGAAGCTGGGCTTCATAACAAAGCCAGATACAGAGACCGATTCTTACCTAATTGGATATTTATCAAATGGCGAATTATCAGTTCTGGTCATAAACAGCACGGCCGGAACAGGACTGCTTGCTCTGTAACAGCCAAGTTGAAAAGCCTCACCCCATACAAACTTTAATCTGAAACTCAGCAATTAGGACTAAAGCCCTAAAACGTTTATGTCCAAATTCGTGTTTTCGCTAAGGCGCTTTTGTCCCAAAAAGATGTAACACGTATTTGCCCCATTCCGTTTTTCGCACCTTCAAGACGGAACTAAGCATGGGGCGAAACTAGCCCTAATTTTTGTAATGGCGGTTTAGTTGACAAGTGTTCATCTTTCCCACGTTTTAGCGTGAGCTCTTAAGATATCAATCAACTCTTTCCAGCTAGGCGGTATTTGTCTACAGCCCGGATAATAGAGATAAAACGGCTCTTCTACTGGTGTCCAATCGGGCAATACAACTTGTAGAGTGCTACTCTCCAAAAAAGGTCCAATGCGTTCTTCCAAAAGTACCTAATACCTCTGCCAGCAAGCGCCATATCATACCTATAGCCGTTTCATTTACGCATAACTGACCTGGTACATCGATGGCGCATCTTATTGCCATTTTTCAAAGTTCCACTGGTATATAACACCAAAGCCGGTACGTAGCTGGATGCAGTTATGCTGCTTCAGATCCTCTGACTCATCGATTTCTGGAGCGTGGCTGAGGTATTTGGGTGCGGCAACTGCTACCCATCTGAGTCTATCACTGACGCGCAGGGTAATGAGAGATTGGCCCGCTTTACGACTATTATTTGGTGTTGTACATCCGTTGGTCTTTTTTATCTGAATCAGACCAGAAGTTGATATTAAACTGAGCGTTATCGCTTAGTTCAATACAATGCCAGTATTGTGGCGGACTAGTAGCGAAACTACCTGCAGGAATAACGATCTTAATTTCAGGCTCAGTTGCGTTTTCATCAGCAAACCCGTAGTAGGTTACAACACCTTCCATCACGCAGAGTTGGCCAAAAACACCTGCTGCTGTGTTATGGTGAGAAAGCAGTGCTGTGGGTACATTATCATTAGTAAAAAATGGTGTTGAGCGTTGAATGGTCCAGTTTTTTGGAATTCGTTGGTGACTCATAATCTTTCTTCTCTATAAATATCCGCTTCGCGGTTGAATAAACACTTAATCGCTGTCTAACAAGCAGGCATAGCAAAAGTAGGAATCGGCTACTAATTTAACGTGAAGGTTAAAATATAGTGTTCTGGACATCCCGCCACATCAAAATCCACCACTTCAAATCCAGCTCTTTGAACTTCATCAATCGCTAGTTGTGGTGATACGCGTGCGTTACTGCCTCTAAAATCGACGATGACAAACTTGGTCTTCCGACTCGTCTGTGATCGCATCTTATTCAGAAACGCATCGCGGTCCTGGATAAAACGGTAGGTATTAGCGATAAACACGGTATCGACCCTAGGGGGAATGGATGGGTCGTCCGGTTGCGACAAGATGACCTTTATATTGTTGAACGCTTCACTAGAAAATCTATTTCGCATATAGGCCACCATATTGGGCTCACAATCTATTGAATAGATTTTCCCTTCCTTGATTGTATGCGAGAAAATTTCGGAAAAATAACCGGTGCCGGCGCCTATGTCGGCAATAATTTCATTTTCTTTCAGCGCAAGGCTGCGAATGATATGGCTGGTTTTTTGCCACTCTTCTCGGTTCTCGCTATCAAAAATTGCTTTTAGCCTTTCGGGCTCTGAGAAGCTGATATTCATCATGCTTATCTACTCACTATGTATGGATTGATTTAACCAGACGACAATAATCAATTCGCTTAGTTAGCAGCCTGAAGCTCTCGTAGCAGCGGGAAAGCTTGGCTTATATTGTCTTTAGTAACGACGAAACCGGTCAGGTGCTGGCTATGATTGTAGGCTCTGGCCAGGATGCCGTGCTCGTTGATATGCACCTGCCAACTCGCTGCGGAGTCACAGTTACCACCAGACTGGATCGGATAGCGAGGAGTTTTCACTTTAGTCATCATGGCTGGAAGGCTTAGCTCTCCTGTACTGGAAAGTAACTGACTGGCCAGCACATTTGCACTGAGTACGATAGGTTGCATACATGCCATCACCTTGCCGTTAATTTCGGCGCAATCCCCAAGGGCGTAGATATTGTCAACCGAAGTTCGCAGTGTCTTATCAACAACAATGCCTCGTTGCACCGCTAACCCGGCTTTTTTTGCAAGTTCTGTGTTGGGTACCAGTCCTGCGGCAGAGATTATGCAGTCAGTTTTGTAGCGTAAGCCGTTTCTGGTCGTGGCAACTAGACAGCTTTGGTCATATTCAACACTGATGACATGGTCCAGACAGTCAATCTGGACCCCATCGTTCCGTAACTGCTGTTCAAGGGCTGTAGCGACAAAGTCAGGTATCATGCTGGCCATAAGATGGGGGCTCGGATCCAGTATCTGAACTTTCTTACCTGCGGAACAAAGATCCATCGCCAGTTCAGTACCAATAAGACCGCCGCCCATGATTAAGATTCGTTGTGCCTGTGTAACACGTTGTTCAGAAACACGATATTCTTCTAGGCTATTGAGCGTAATAACTTCTGCAGTCGCATCACCAGTCAATATAGGAACAAAGGTTTTGGCGCCGGTTGCTAAAACAAGCCTGGAGTAGTGATAACAGATGCCATTAGCGGTAATGGTGTGATTGTCGGTATCAATCTTATCTACTCTGGTATTGGCAAAGATCTCAATTTTTTGCTGGGTAGCAAATGCTTTTCCCGTCATAGTGATAAGGTCACTAGCCCTTTGCAGGCGGGTAAACACGTGGCTCAGATCCGGTTTGTTGTACTCGTCCCCGTTATCAGCGGTAAATAACTGGATAGGCATATCGCTATTTTTACGACGAAGTGTTTTTATCAGTTGGTAAGCGGCAAAGCCGCTCCCAATAATAATCAGAGGAGGATACATCAGGCTGCCTCCTGGCCATTGTTCGCATGTTTAGCAAAGACTTCCTTACCCAGATTGCACTCTGGACAAAGGAAATAGTCTGGTACGTTGTCCCACTGTGTACCAGGTTCAACGCCCTGATTGGGTTCGCCAATTGCAGGGTCGTAAATCCAATTACACACAGTACAAATCATGCACTGGCAATTTGTTGGGTGTACCTTACTGTCAGAAGGTTCTGCCAATTCACTTGGTGCAGGTTTTGTCTCTATCAGTGTTTCGTTATTCAGTGCCCACTGCTTCGCAAGCTGACGGCCGTGTTCACGACATTCACGCATTGCTTTTCCATCTGGGCGCCATTTGGTTTTCAGGCTTAAGGCTGTTTCAAATCCTGCATCGGTCAAGCGGGCATGAATGCGGTCAACGGCACCTCCGTTCCAGCCATAACTGCCGAATGCAGCAGCTTTCTTGTTTTTGAAGCGCAGGCCTGTGATCTCTTCCAGCATACCGGCAATTTTGGGCATCATTACATTGTTCATGGTGGATGAGCCAACGAATATTCCTTTGGAGCGGAACACATTTGCCAGAATTTCGTTTTTATCGTGTTTAGATACGTTAAATACTTTTACCGCCACTTGCGGGTCAATATCATGAATTCCCTGAGCAATTGCATCGGCCATCATGCGGGTGTTGTTAGACATTGAGTCGTAGAAAATGGTGATCCGCTCTTCCTGATAGTTGTCTGCCCATTCAAGGTACTGATGAACAATTTGAGTCGGGTTATCACGCCACACGATACCGTGGGAGGTGGCGATCATATCCACAGGTACATTAAGGCTTAGAACTTCTTTGATTTTCGCTGTCACTAGGTTGCTGAATGGCGTCAGGATATTGGAGTAGTAACGAAGGCACTGATCCATCAATTCGTTTTGATCTACCTCATCGTTAAACAGGTGCTCATCGCAGTAATGCTGGCCGAAAGCATCATTACTGAATAGGACCGCATCGTCTGTCATATAGGTCATCATACTGTCAGGCCAGTGCAACATTGGGGCTTCAATGAAGATAAGTTGTTTTCCGTTACCGATATCAACACTGTCGCCAGTTTTGACGGTTTTGAAGTTCCACTCTGGATGGTGGTGATGTCCGACAATAGAGTCGATTGCTGCTTCAGTACAATAGATGGGAGTTCCCGGTATTTTTTCCATCAGTGCAGATAGAGCACCGGAGTGATCTTCCTCTGCATGGTTTACCACGATAAAGTCGATATCATTCAGATCTATCTCCATCTCTAGGTTCTGTAGGAACTGGTAGCTAAAACGGTGATCAACCGTATCGATCAGTACGGTTTTCTCTTCACGGATCAGGTAACTGTTGTAGCTGGTTCCTTTTGTCATTTTATATTCTGTACCATGGAAATCCTGAACTTCCCAGTCACGTTGTCCAACCCAGTGAATATTGTTTTTTACATGAATCGTCATTTTTTTACCCTAAATCAGTTGTGAAGGTTTGTCTTATAAGGGCATGAAGCGTGCCAAAAAATTATCCCTTTCATATCATCAAGATAACTTTATCAGCTTATTTTTTTTGTCATTTTGATATTTTGTTGTGATTATCAATATGATAATAATATTGTCGTTTAGATAATTTTTAAAGTTGAGGATATAGTCATGGAACAGCTTGGTAACGCGTGGGTACAGGTTGCGCTGGACATAACTTCCGGTATTTCTGATCAGGACAGGTTTGACCGACTACTTTCTACTATCCGCCATACTCTGAAATGTGATGCTTCAGCCTTGTTACTATTCCGCAATCAGCAGTTTGTACCTTTGGCGATTAATGGACTAAGTGAGGATGTACTTGGGCGCAGGTTTGATATTGAGAAGCATCCCCGCCTTGAGGCCATAGCTAGGGCTGGAGATATTGTGCGTTTTCCCCCCGATAGTGATCTGCCCGATCCCTATGACGGCTTGATACCCAATCATGAGGAGGAGCTCAAGGTTCACTCCTGTATCGGTCTGCCGCTAATGCTGGACGATCGTTTAATTGGTGCTGTTACCATCGACGCTTTTGATCCGGCTCAATTTGATTATTTTAACAATGATGATCTTCGGATTGTGAGTGCCTTGGCTGCCAGCAGCCTGAATACGGCCTTATTGATGGAGCAATTGGAACGGACTGCTGGGGTTGGAGCTGCATCCCCAAAGCGGTCAAGAAAACTAAATTACCCTGAAGAGATTATTGGCCAGTCTTCACCAATGCTGGAGCTTAAATCTCAAATTGATGCAGTGGCAGATACTGATCTCTCGGTACTGATCATGGGGGAAACGGGCGTAGGTAAGGAACTGGTAGCAAATGCGCTTCATAGCCAATCCCGTCGCTCGGACAATGCCTTGGTATACCTGAACTGCGCGGCGCTCCCGGAATCTGTGGCCGAAAGTGAGTTGTTTGGGCATGTAAAGGGGGCTTTTACTGGAGCCATTAGTAACCGTAAGGGTAAATTTGAACTGGCAGATAATGGCACCCTTTTTCTGGACGAAGTTGGTGAACTATCTCTTTCACTGCAGGCCAAACTACTCCGCGCTCTTCAGTATGGTGATATACAGCGAGTCGGCGATGACCGGAATATCAAGGTAAATGTCCGAATTATTGCTGCCACTAACCGGGTAATGCATGAAGAGGTGAAGCAAGGTAATTTCAGAGCAGATCTGTACCATCGACTGGGTGTCTTTCCTGTTTTTGTGCCTCCCTTGCGAGAACGTGATAAAGACGTTGTATTGCTTGCTGGCTTCTTCGCGGAGCGATGCGCACATAAGTTAGGTGTCGCCAATATCAGCCTAGATGCGGCAACCCTGACCGTTATTCAGAATTACAGCTGGCCCGGTAATGTCCGTGAACTGGAACATGCGATAAACAGAGCGTCAGTGATTGCAAAGTCTAATACCCAATCTGAGCAGATAATTCTGCTTCCGCACCATTTTAACTTTTCTATTGAGATGACAAACCAGCACGTTATTGACTCCCTGCCAGTTGACGGTGGGTGGGTAACTAATACAACTGAGTATCTGCACCTAGGATTAAAAGAGGCCATTGATCTATTTCAGACACAGCTTGTGCAGAGTGCTTATCTGGAGAATGATAAGAAGCTAAGTGCTACTGCAGAGCAGTTGAAAGTCAATCCGGGTAATTTGCACCGGTTAATGAAACGTCTCAACTTAAAATAACGATTTTGTAACCATTTGACACTAATGGAATTGGTCTACAATTTCGTATCATTCAAGTTCCTCGTGACGTAATTGGAATTTTCCACAGCTAAGTTTAATACATTCAACCAGTGTTCTTTCTGCTCTCCTTGATCTAGCTGGCTGTTGGCCCTTAGACGACTCGCTAGTTCTTGGAACGTCGGAATATCAAAGGACGATGCTCATGGACAGAGTATTTGGAACGAAAACCTTCGTAATGGAAATCTATTGGCAGCACCAAGCCTATGCTATCTACCAACGCCGTTATAGCGATGGCATTTATGTCCCTAACTCCATTTGGTAAGGCCTGAGATTTCTCAAATATTCATGCAATCAAGAGATGTCTTAATAACATGCAGATTTTGTTGTGCTACAAAAATGCCGCAACGCATCATTACTTCAGTAAATCCCACTGTCACCTGATGAGAAGCCGTGGCAAGCCTGTTCGACTCGAATACAAAAAGACGCCCAACTAATTTAGTTAAGCGTCTTGTTATGTTTGAGCTGCTTTATAATGTTAAAAAGGGACTGCTCATGCTCCCTTTAGCTAAATGGTTTATACGCCGCCAGAACCAAAAGCTTCCGCGAAAATTTGCGTTTCTGGTACACCGTGGGCTTTTAACTCTGAAAGATAATGACGCATAAACGCAGCAGGGCCGCACAGGTAATACTCTGCATCATGTGGTGCTTCAGGTAGGACATCGGTTAACGCAAATGGTGCGGGGCGGGCATGTTGATCCTGTGCGTCAGTTTGATCATAGAAGTAATGTACTTTTGCCCCGTTTTCGGCCAATGAATCGCTGACGTCTCTAAACGCATGTACATGACGGTTACGCGCTGAATGTACGAAATGGATATCACGCTTACCTTGTTGTGCCAACGTACGACTAATAGCAATCATTGGTGTAATACCGACACCTCCGCTGAGCAATACTACTGGACGTTCGGAAGATTGTTGTAGGACGAATTCGCCTGCTGGCGCAGATAACTCAACAATCTGCCCCACATCATATTGGCTGTGCAGCAGATTGGAAACTTTGCCTTCGGGTGAGGTTTCTCCGGCACCTTGGCGTTTAACTGAAATACGCAGTGCACTACCACCGGCAATGTCTGACAAGCTGTATTGGCGAGGTTGGAAAATCCCTAACTCTTCAACATATACTCGGACGCTAATATACTGGCCGGGTTGATAGTTCGGCAGACGGCCTCCATCAATAGGTTGCAGATAGAAAGATGTTATTTCTTCACTTTCAGGCTGTTTGCGCACGATACGGAAGGGTTTCCAGCCACTCCAACCTCCAGTGTTATCAACACTTTGCTGATAAAGCGTATTTTCCAACCCAATAAACAATTGTGCTAATTCGCCATAGGCTGCCGCCCAAGCATCAATCAATTCGGCGGAGGCCGCGTCGCCGAGGACTTCTTGAATACTGGTCAATAAATGTTTGCCAACAATCGCATAGTGCTCGGCGCGAATACCTAAGCTCACATGTTTATGGGCAATACGTTCGACCACAGGGAGTAATACTGAGGGATCATCGATATGTTGAGCGTAGGCAAGTACGGCACCTGCCAGTGCTTGTTGTTGACGACCGGCGCCCTGATGCCCCTGATTGAAGATGTGTTTTAGTTCGGGATTATGGCTTAGCATCCGCTGATAGAAATGGCTAGTTAAGGCGACACCGCTGCTTTGTAATACTGGTATAGTCGCGCGAACCAAAGCTTTTTGCTGTTCATTCATAAACTTCAACTCCTGAAAATGAAAATGCAATCACCGAGATGTGATGCCAAAGCAGTGACGTCATTACGGGTTAATTCATACTGAGGCGTTCACTGTTCTGCTTGGTCTATATCAAACGACGTGCCAAGTGTTAATTAGTTGAAATATATAGAAATGAATATTTTTATATGGTGAATTTCACCCTATAATTATGGGTATAATTTACCATTAGGGTAAAATGAACCATGTTATTCCCATTAGATTTTCGTGACTTAAAGCTCGAGTTGTCACCGCCGGTTCGTTTACAGCGTTTCGTTGATCAGGTTCAACAGTTGTTAGACTGTAACGCAGTCGGACTGCTACAACTTGATGGCGACATTCTGAAACCTGTGGCTCTCGCAGGTTTAGTGACTACAACCAGTGGACGCCGTTTTGCAGTGGCTCATCATCCACGGTTGTCGGCTATTTTATCGCAACGCAAACTAGTACATTTTGCTCCCGACAGTGCTCTACCAGATCCCTATGATGGATTGTTAGCTACACAGCAAGGAGTGCCGCTGCCGGTACATGACTGTATGGGCATTAGTTTATGGCCCGATGGTAAATGTTGGGGGGTGTTAACGCTTGACTCCCTGTATAAAGGCCATTTTAGCGCCGAGCAGATAGCGTTCATACCGCAACTTGCGGTGTATTGTGAAACCATCCTAAGAGTTAATCGACTTGAAAGTGAAATGCGGGCATTACGACAGTTTGATGAGCAACTGAAACAGGACAATGGTAGCATTTCCGCTAGTCAAGAGCTGATTGGGCAGCATCCACAGGTACAAAACTTATTGAAAGAGCTAGATGTTGTGGCGACTTCAGATCTACCTGTATTACTCCAAGGGGAAACGGGCGTTGGTAAAGAGCTATTTGCCTGGCGCTTACATCAGCGTTCCCAGCGTAAAGTTGCTCCAATGATCCACGTCAATTGTGCTGCTCTGCCGGAAACATTGGTTGAAAGTGAGTTGTTCGGCCATGTCAAAGGTGCATTTTCTGGGGCCGCATCAGAACGTGCTGGTCGCGTGGAATCTGCCGATGGTGGCACGTTGTTTCTTGATGAAATAGGTGAGCTGCCGTTGACCGTTCAAGCCAAGCTATTGAGAACACTACAAAACGGTGAAATCCAGCGCTTAGGCGCAGATAAACCAATAAAAGTAGATGTGCGTATTGTTGCCGCCACGAACCGGGACTTGGCAGAGATGGTCAAACGAGGAGATTTTCGCGCCGATTTATACCATCGCCTTTCCGTGTATCCGGTGGTCATACCGCCACTAAGAGAACGCGGTGATGATATCCTGTTGTTAGCAGGTTATTTTGTGGAATTGAATCGTAGTCGCTTCAGTTTTCGCAGTTTACGTTTGGCACCTGCGACGGAGCAGTTGTTGCAGCGCTATCCATGGCCAGGGAATGTACGTGAGCTAGAACATGTTATCAGCCGAGCAGCTTTGCGCACAGTAAGTCAAGGTGCCAATAAGACCGAAATTGTCACCATAGAACCGCGTCATTTGGATCAAGAATTGCTTACGTATCCTCGTGATTTTAGTCAAGCTCTCGATAGCACGTCGCTTGAACCGTCAGTGCTCTCAGGACGTTCATTAAAGGACAGTATCGAAGATTTCCAACGTCAGCTTATCCAACAGACTTTGGCAACAACGCAAGATAATTGGGCGGAAGCTGCCCGTTTATTAAAGCTTGATCCTAGCAATTTACATAAACTCGCGAGGCGGCTTGGGCTGAAATGACATTTTTAAACATAATCAGTGTTAAAAAGCTGCAGAGGCATGAAGAAAATCTAGCTTATTCCCCATCCCTAAATATCAGGATGGGGAATATCATGCCGTTAGTTAGTAACCGCGCTGGGTAACCGGATCCCAATGCTTATTGATTTCTTCCTCAATGAACGCCTTTTTCTCACGGACTAATTCTGCTTCATCTATCCCCACGGCTTGTTGGGCTTTGGCTTTGCTACTGATGTCGGGATAATAGACATGCTCGACTTTGAGTTGCCTCAATATTTTTGATAAAGAGCTACGTGCGCTCTTTGCCTGTTCGATAGCTTTATTGAGCAACTGTTTACCTTCCTCTGGGTTATGAGCGTAAATTCCGTGTGATGACATGGCAAAATCCCAGCGCCATTGGCTGTGACGAATGTCCATTATGGCGTCATTCATCTGTTCCCAAGTCGCGCCGGCGCCCCATGCGGCTTTGGCCTCATAGTGCGCCTTAACCAGTAGTTCTTCTACGTCTTTTGCCTTAGCATTTATCTCGTGTTTCAAGTCCGTTAGGCGTTGCGCCATTTTTTCTTGGCTGCTATGGCAGCCTTTGCAACTGCTCTTAAAGTAGGGCAGAGCTTTATCAACTTTATGGTTAGTAAACACTTTACCATTTTCATCGATTGCTTCAGGCATGTGACAGGTGACGCAGGTTACACCAAGTTCCGCATGTTTACTGCGATTCCAGTGTTCATACTCTGGGTGACGAGCTTTAAGCATTGGCGTTTTTGAAATCGGATGGATCCACTCATAGAATCGACGAGTGTCGTAATATTTTTCTATGTCATCAGCGGTATTACCAAAGATCCAAGGGATGTTAACAACATTGCTCTTTTCTGGGCGAAAATAATAAGTAACGTGGCATTGCCCGCAGACTTGAGCACCTTGAACCGTGGCACTTTGCTGTTCAAAGGGTTGATGGATTTTGGCCATTGCGTCACGGGCGTGAGGTCGTGGCAACGTTAGCTTTTCTGAGCCAGATTCATGACAGTCACTGCAATACACCACATTTTTTATTTCAGTGCCTAAATCGGTAAAGTTTTTCGCTGCATAACCTTCAAAGCCAAGTTCGCCTATCAGGCGTGGTGCATCCGGAGTTTTACATGTCCAGCAACTCGCAGATAGCCCTTTCTCTACCGCCTTTGGCGCAACGCCGGTGCGGAGCGTATGACTCACATCGGCTACAGCAAACTGATGGCCACGAGGTGTGTGGTATTCCTTTGCGTACGAAGACCCTGCCCAAAGAATGACATTTCGCGGGTTGTTTGCTAGTACATCTTCTCGCTCTGATTGCTCCTGCGTCGCTTCCCACGTTTTGTACTGCTTTGGGTAGGATTTAGCTATATCAGTTGTTCCATCGGTTGCAACAGCATTGCCGGAGGCACCAAGCAAAATGAATAACCACAGTTTTAGGTTCAGAGGCGACATTATTTTCATAGATGGTCTCACGTTCAATTTATCCAAAGTGTTTTGCATCATCCTGGACGTCCATCAACTCTTGGACGCGTTAAAATCATGGTGTAGTGGTACACAAAAATGGCAAATGAACCAAACCAGAACACTGCTGCAAACCATAGCCAAAGGTGGGTTTGGTTGGGAAAGTAAATCGGCATGATGGCTCTAAAAAATGCAGCCAACGGCAGACAGATAAATGCGATCCGCATGTTGGGTCCTTGGTAGATATTCCGCCCAGTGTGGCCGAGTGAAACTCGCGAAATCATTGATAGGCAAAGCATTGCCATGCCGCCAATTGCGAATAAGTGTAGCAGACAGCGATAAGCAAATTCATCGTTAAAATACCAGCTCATCATCAGTAAGCTTATTGGCAACGTAAAATAAGCAATGTGTAAGGACCAAAGCAGTGGTTCCCTGAATGATTTTAGCGGCATCCAGCGAGAAGCTCTGATCAGGTGGAGTACACCCGCAATGAATAGCAGCGCTTGGATAAATGCACTTGGTAATAGCTCGAATAATGCTTGTAAAACCAGCGTGAGCATGATCAGTAATAACGGATATTCTACCCAAGGTAATGCGGGTTGCTTGATTGCATTCAATCTCATTGCAGTAAAGAAGCCAATCACTCGACCGCCAACAATCGTGATCAGTAACGCAAGCCACCAAAGCATCGACTGCCAAATTTGGTGTGCCAGAATAAAATCACGGACATACAATGAATAGTAACTGAGAATATTGATACATAACGCGGCAATAATCATCAGTGGAAATCCAATATTGCGCCACTGTTTTACCTTATAAATATTCCACCATAAGGTGGAGCCAACTATCCCTAAAAACAGTATGTCGAATACGGCGGGCAGAATAATGGGGAGCGGGGTAGGGATGAGCAAGCTCAAGCGTGCCAACGCCCAACAAGAAAATGTTAGCGCTAAAGGCCAATTTTTAAGAGATGGCTGATTTGTCCAGTTTTGTACTGCTGTCAGCAAAAATCCTGACACAATTGCCATGGCAAATCCGAATAGTAATTCGTGAGGGTGCCACCACAACGGAAGGATTGGCGACCAGAATGTATCTTCAAATAGGGAGTATGCTGGTAAGAGCCAAGTTATCACCCACAAAGGAATGTAGAGAGCAGCAATAATCGCCCCACCAAGAAAAAAGGGGCGAAAACCTAAGCGCCAAATGGCCGGTGTTTTAGCAACTTTGCGTGGATCATCAATATTCAACATGTTCAGTTACTGCCAAAACGAAAGGTGTATATATTATGCATCTTATTGTTTTGGCATCACCATACCAAATCTAGGTTCCAATTTTGGTATCAACATCTCACTTTGATATGACCATTGAGATTTGGGATATTTCTATCGATCCGGTGAATACTCCAGATGACCTTTGGCTCTCAGGGAATAACTTGTACTACTCAAAATACTCTCGTCAATTAATTATGTTTGTGTTTAGCCAAGGAAAATGTTCGCGAAATATCATTAGCTCGCTTTGGATAATTTCTTTTTCAACTTTGATTTCAAGTTGTCCGAGTTCATAAACGTAGCTGTTGGAGTGCCATGTGCGGACGTAGTCGAAAAGTGTATCCATACAAACTGGTGCTTCCTGCGGAATAGTTAACGCTAATGTCTTCATAACGTTTTCTCCGTCACGGAAATATCACAAATTTTTAAGGTTTTGTATTGTAAATGTAAAGATTGTGTGTTTTTGATACAAGATTTTTTGGCTTTAATAAGTAAATTTATCTCTTTGTGGGTACAGCGTAAGGACTACAAAGTGGTGCGTTTTAAACAGCATAATTTCAAGAGCTACAAGTCGCCACTTGATATGAGACGGCGGTTACTCATTCTGACCAAGTTGTACTAATGCTACAAAGTGACCAAATGTAGGGTGTGGAAATGCAGAGTGCCCGTTTAACGGGGTTTCATCGCTGTACAGAAGTTAGTGGCCTTGAACAGTTTTGGGTACATCCGTTGCCCTTAGATTGTCTGCATTGACATTCACGACAGGGAGCGTCAGTAATAGGCTAAAATGCCAAATCGGATAATCAACAATGTGGTCGATATTTAAAAGCTTTTTCTTTCTTGGCTGGATTAGCTTTGGTGGACCGGCAGCTCATATTGGCTACTTCAGACAGTATTTTGTGGAAAAACACAAATGGTTGGAAGATAGTGAGTATGCTCAAATCGTTGCGCTCAGTCAGTTCTTACCGGGACCAGGCTCTAGTCAGGTCGGCTTTGCACTTGGCTATAAAAAAGGTGGTTTATCCGGAGCAATCGCTGCATTTTTAGGTTTTACCTTACCGTCCGTCACTATCATGTTGCTATTGGCAATGCTCAGTCGTCATTTTCTTGATACAGAAGTATATGAGAGTGTCGTTCATAGCCTCAAATTGTTAGCGGTTGTAGTAGTTGCTGATGCCGTTTGGGGGATGTATAGCAATTTCTGCAAAAGCCGACTTACTGTTGGCATTTGCATTGTTACTGCTAGCTTCCTGCTACTTGTACCGCAAATCAGCACTCAAATGATATTGCTGATGATTGCTGGATTGATTGGCAGTCGCTATCTGGTTGCTTCTGCTACTGCGGTAAGTGGATCATTTAAACCGTCAGTAATGCCACTGCTTCTATTTTTGCTCCTGCTTTTTTGCTTGCCGCTAACAACGCGATTTCACTCGCTTTTAGCGATATTTAGCAACTTCTTTTGGGCTGGTAGCCTCGTTTTTGGCGGTGGTCATGTCGTTCTTCCACTTCTCCAGGGATTGGTTGGTGAGCAGGTTTCTCAGGATGCCTTTATGACGGGCTATGCCGCAGCACAAGTTGTACCAGGGCCGATGTTCGCAATGGCAACTTATATCGGTTATGTGATGTCTTCAGGCTCTATTATCGGAGCTCTGGTAGCAACTATTGGTATATTTATGCCGGGATTTCTGCTGCTGTTAGGCGTGTTGAGGAATTGGCAACTACTTGCAAGTAAACCAAGAATCGCGGGAGCAATTAAAGGGGTAAACGCCGCTGTAGTTGGACTTTTGCTTGCTGCACTATATCAACCAGTTTTTAGCAGTGCCGTTGGCACATTGACCGATGTTGCGTTGATCCTTGCTGGATTTTACATATACAAGAAGTTCAACTTATCACTACTTTGGACAATACTGTTTTTTGTTATGGCAGGTTCTCTGGTTTCATGAACTAGCGGAACAAATTTTAGCAATGCTGCCAAATGAGAACTCTGACAGTGATAGTTCGAGTGATTATTCGATCACAACCAAACATACGACATTATCAAATTAGTCCATTTCTCAATTGACTTGTTCGGAGCCCTATAATAGATTAGCATTCGCTAAGGGGAGTAACTTCATTGTCGGTAGATCGTCATCACGATGCTTAAAGCATCCGATCGCCGAGCAACCTTTTTAGATGGTTGTAAGTGAGACCTTGCCGGAAGGCGAGGTCTATTGCTGCTCAAAATCAATGGCTGACACTTTCTGTGTTGGCCATTTTGTTTTTTAGGAGTAGCTATTTTATGACAACAGTCGGAACACCGATGCTATGGGGAGCCTTTGCTCTCATAGTTATCACAATGCTTGCTATTGATTTGATGATTCAAGGCCGCCGAGGCGAGTATGGCATGTCCGTCAAGCAGGCAGCGGTCTGGTCTGTTATTTGGGTATCAATAACATTTACGTTCAACGCAGGTCTCTGGTGGTATTTAAATAGTACAGCTGGTCATGAAGTCGCAGCGGAGCAGTCAGTCGCATTTTTAACTGGCTATCTCATTGAAAAAGCGTTGGCCGTAGATAACTTATTTGTCTGGCTGATGTTATTTAACTATTTTGCGGTTCCTCCATCCTTACAGCGCCGAGTGTTAGTTTATGGTGTCCTAGGCGCTATTGTACTGAGAACATTGATGATTTTCGGTGGCAGCTGGTTAATCTCCCAATTTGACTGGCTGTTGTATGTATTCGGTGCTTTTTTGATTTTTACTGGCGCCAAAATGTTTTTTGGTGGCGAAGAACAGGAAAATACCGCTGATAATCCTCTAATCAAATGGCTACAACGGCACCTTCGAGTTACTAACACGCTAGAAAATGAGCATTTTTTAGTGAAACGTAATGGACTTTGGTATGTCACACCGCTGTTTTTGACATTAGTAATGGTTGAGTTGAGTGATGTCATTTTTGCTCTTGATAGCATTCCAGCGATTTTTGCTGTTACCACAGACCCATTCATTGTTTTGACTTCCAACTTGTTTGCGATTCTAGGTTTGAGAGCAATGTATTTCTTGTTAGTTGGTATGGCAGAAAAGTTCTCATTGCTTAAATATGGACTAGCCGTAATTTTGGTTTTCATCGGGCTAAAGATGACGATGGTTGATTTCATCCATATACCAGTCGCGGTTTCGCTTGGCGTGGTTGCAATGATTCTTATAGTGACCTTGGTTGCAAGTATTTTTATTAGACAGAAAGCTAATTAGTTACTGTTGCAACATGTAATGTTCTGATTCTTATTAAAATAGCAGTCTGAAAAGACTGCTATCCAGCTAACCACATCTTAGTAATTACCAATAGAGTAAGGAATAGACCCCAACTGGTAGAATCGGAACAATATTTACTATGAAAAATGCGATAGGCAGGATTTTTAGGTATTGGTTTGCTTGTTTACCGAACAAAGCCATTATATTTAAACCAACAACGATAAAAGCACTAACACTGGCGATATTGATCAGCAAAGAGAGCGTCAACATCTGTTGTATTAGCGTTAGTTCGTCATAAATTCCGGCGTTAGCAACATCAATAAGCGCTGCTTCCCTATTCGCTACAGTTTTGGCAATCCATGCTTGAGTGATAACCTCAGCGGCTTGAGCACTAAACCCCAAATCCTTTAAGAGCAAATGTGGATAATGGGTAACATAACTCCAATCGATATTTGATTTATATACAGAACCCTTGAGTACTTCGAAAAACATAATAGTAATTGTTTTATTAGCAGTAAGTTTGCAGCCCCCCACCAAATATTGAGAAAGGTAATCGGATAATTTTTTGGGTGTTTTGCTTTGTTGAATGCAGCCAACAGCGAAATTGACTGAACTGCCTGATTTTTCTCTCTTAAACGGAACGTTAATAATGATAATAGCTAAGGGCATAACTAGGCTTGCAAGCAGGAGTTGATATACAGGGATTCCCAATGCAGACATCGAAACACAGCTAATCCCACCCGCTGAACTAAGGCCAATCAGCAAAATCATGTACCGATCACGTTGTGTTAGTTTGAGTTTTTCCGCTTTTAAAAAAAGCAATAAGTTTGAGCAGCCGAGAAAGAAGCTTAATCCGAAGACTTTTTGACATAAACTCAGTTTTGACGTTTTGACAGAGTAATTAAGCCTTTGATTGATAAAATAATGACTAACGCCTAAAAGCAAACAGATTAGTAGTGCGCCCGGAGCAATTTCGCTGAGAAACTGTTGTGTGATTTGAAAGTTAATCGGGAAATTTACAGAAAACTGATTTTTAAGGAAAAAAACTGTAACAATGGCTGATACGGTCAAGACCTGCATTAGGGGAATGTAAGGCTTTAGGTGATGTCGATAAAACACTGCATTTCACCTTCTATCGGTTAAGACTCTTAACGTATAGTAGCCGATTCAGCTACCCTAGTAGGCGATACTGAGCACAGAACTTAGACATGATTGCTGTTGTCGTATGAACTGATCTGATCCAGTAATAGTGGACACTTTGCTAAGCACTATTTTTTAATTCAAAGTTTTCTGGGCTCAAATAACCAAGAGCACTATGCCGTCTGGTCCGATTGTAATCAACCTCAATGTACTCAAATACAGCTTGTCTCATTTGATCTCGTGTCATGAGAGGCTCATCTTGCAGCGCTTCAACCTTTAATGTGTGGAAGAAGCTTTCCACGCAGGCATTATCCCAACAATTTCCTTTACGGCTCATGCTTTGTACTAACTGATGTTTCTGAAGCAAAGCACGGTAATCATTTGCGCAGTATTGGCTGCCTCGGTCGCTATGGACAATCACGCCGGTAGGAAAGCTTCGGCGGAATAAAGCCATCCTCAATGCATCACAAACAAGCTCCGATGTCATTCTGCTTGCCATCGACCAACCCACCACTGTGCGAGAGTAAAGGTCAATGATTACAGCCAGATATAGCCATCCTTCGTTGGTGTACAGATACGTGATGTCGCCAGCCCACTTCAGGTTCGGCGCATTTGCAGTAAAGTTCTGCTCTAGCAAATTAGGTGCGACTGGATGCTTGTGGTTGCTGTCGGTCGTTACCTTAAATTTCTTCGCTGCCTTTGGCACTAAACACTGCCGTGACATGCTGTCCATAATGGTTTTGATATCCGCCTTACAGTCATTATCCGCTAAATCTTGCTGAATACGCCGTGCGCCATTGCGCTTCTTGGAATCGTCAAAAGACGCTTTAATCAGCACATCACGGGCCGCACGCTTAATCGCTCTTGGGCTCAGCGTCATGCCGTTCTGCCGCCAGGTGTAATACCCACTACGCGATACCTTGAGTACCTCCACCATTCGCTTGAGAGAAAAACGGTGCTGATGCTCGAGGATGAACTCAAATCTGGCTACTTTTGGTTCTTCGCGAAGTAGGTGGCCGCCTTTTTTAGGATGGCCAAATCTTCCGCTTGTTCAGCAAGTTGGCGTTTAAGCCTTGCGACCTCAGCAGCAAGTTCTGCTTCCCTAGACGTAGTATTGGATTTCTTCTCAGTACTGGAACGCCAATTGTAGAGTTGGGATTCGTAAAGATTAAGCTCACGCGCTGCGGCGGCTACACCAATCTTTTGAGCGAGCTTAAGAGCTTCGGCTTTAAATTCTTGCGTATGGATCTTGCGGGGTTTCTTTGTTGACATACTTCACCTCAATAAGCGATTTTACTCACTTAGCGAGATGTCCAAAAGTACCGGATCGGATCATGCCTCGAACATCCTGCAAAATGAGATTCCGATAGCCTGCATCGTTTAATGCATCAACAACATTGTTGACTCTTACATGGTGTAAAAACGCTGTAATTAATTTCATGATGTATCTCCTCATAAGACAGCTGTTTACGGCTCAATAAACAGCTGTCTTTGCGTGAATTAAGATTTACTTACTGGTCGAAATGACATTCGGTAAAGCCCTGGCAATACAAGCAATGTCAGTAACGTTGAAGAGATGATTCCACCAATAACCACTGTAGCAAGAGGTCGTTGAACTTCCGCGCCAGTACCGGTATTGAGGGCCATCGGAAGGAAACCTAAGGCAGCAACAAATGCAACCATCAAGATGGGACGTAAACGCATCATTGCACCTTCACTAATGGAGACATCAATCGATTTGCCGTCCTTTAGGCCATCACGGAATGCAGACACCATCATCACACCAGTCAACACAGCAACACCTGATAAAGTAATGAATCCTACACCTGCGGTAATGGACAATGGAATGCCGCAAATCCAAAGTGATATCACTCCACCGGTAAGCGCGAGCGGTACGCCGCTAAATACCAGAAGTGCATCTTTTGCAGAACCGAAGGTCATCATTAACAGCGCGAAAATTGCGAGTAATGTAATAGGTACAAGTACGCTCAATCGTTTGGATGCAGATTGCAATTGCTCAAAGGTGCCGCCGTAACTAATCCAATAACCTGACGGGAGTTTTACTTGCTGCTCAACCTTTTGTTGAACCTCAGCAACAAAACCGCCAAGGTCGCGATCCTTTACATTAGCACTTACCACTAAGCGACGTTTGCCATTTTCACGACTGATTTGGTTTGCGCCAGGAGCAATTTTTAACTTCGCAACTTCACCTAGTGGAACATAGCCACCATCAGCTAATGGAATGGGAAGACGTGAAAGTGCAGTCAAATCATTACGCAATTTTTCAGGTAAACGAACGACAAGATCGAAACGCTTATCGCCATCAAATATTTTTCCGGCTTCTTCACCACCCGTTGCGATGGATAGCGTTTGTTGAACATCTGTCATATTCAATCCGTACCGTAAAAGAGCAGGACGAATCGCTTCAACAGAGAGAATGGGCAAACCATCCACTTGTTCAACCTTCACACTATCAGCACCTTTAATACCATTCAGCACACTTGCAATTTGATTACCAGAAGCGAGCAGTTGCTCAAGATCTTCACCGTAGATTTTGATACCCAGGTCAGAACGCACACCTGAAATCAATTCGTTGAAGCGAAGCTGGATGGGCTGGCTAATTTCGTAAGCATTACCTGGGACAGATGCCAGTTTGGCTTCGATATCTTCAACGACTTCAGCTTTCGTGCGATGAGGTGTGGGCCAATCATTTTTATCTTTCAGCATGACATAGCCGTCAGAAATATTTGGCCCCATTGGATCACTGGCAACTTCAGCGGTACCTACGCGAGAGAAAAACGTTTTTACTTCAGGCACTTTCATAACAGCACTTTCAACTTGAAATTGCATATCAAGAGATTGCGTCAAACTTGTACCAGGAATGCGTAACGCTTGAACAGCGATGTCGCCTTCATCCAAATTCGGAATAAATTCTGTTCCCATGCGGGTAGCAATGAATCCCGAAATCAGAACGAAAACAACAGCGCCCGCAAGAATGGGCTTGCGTAAACGCAACGCAAAATCGAGTACTCCGGCGTATCCCTGCTTGGCTTTACGAACAATAATATTTTCCTTTTCTTCGATATGACCCGATAGCAAAAGAGCAACAGCTGCAGGAACAAACGTTAACGACAAAATCAGAGCTGCGATCAACGCCATGATGACGGTCATTGCCATAGGGGCAAACATTTTTCCTTCAACGCCAGTCAATGCAAGGATTGGAAGATTTACAAGGATTACTACCAGCACACTAATTAAACTCGGCGTGAACACTTCGCGCGTCGCACCGAATACAACTTGAAAACGTTCGTCCAAATTTAAATTGCGACCTAAATGATGTTGTCGTCCTGCAAGTCTCAAAATACAGTTTTCAACAATGATTACTGCACCATCCACAATCAAACCAAAATCCAATGCACCCAAACTCATCAGGTTTGCGCTGACTTTTGTTTGAACCATGCCCGTCATTAACATCAGCATCGAAAGCGGAATAACCATTGCAGTGAGTAATGCGGCACGCACGTTTCCAAGCATTACTAGCAACACAACCACAACCAGAATTGCACCTTCGAGCAAATTCTTTTGAACCGTTGCAATGGTTTTGTTAACCAAAATAGTTCTGTTGTAGACAGGTTCGGCAGTCACACCCTCTGGTAGCGTTTTATTGATCTCGGTAATTTTGGCAGACACCGCCTCAGAAACCGTTCGGCTATTTCCGCCGAGCAACATCACTGCGGTACCTAGCACAGTTTCTTCACCATCTCTGGTTGCCGCGCCTGTCCGCAATTGCTTACCAAAACTCACGTCAGCCACATCTCGAATAGTCACCGGTAAATTCCCGCGATGAGCAAGAATAATTTGCTCAATCGAAGGGATATCGCTGACTTGGCCTGGAGCACGAATTAAGTATTGCTCACCATTTTTTTCGATATAGCCAGCACCAACGCTCACGTTGTTTTTCTTCAAGGCTTCTACAACATTTTCAAAGGTAATTCCGTAAGCCAACAATTTTGCTGGATTAGGTGTGATATGAAATTGTTTTTCAAAACCGCCAATCGTGTTGATTTCTGTCACGCCTGGAACTAAACGCAATTGCGGACGAATCACCCAATCTTGCAATGTACGTAAAGCGGTTGCATCGTAAGGTTGACCATTCGCTTGGCGTGCTTTGCTATCCGCATGTACAGCGTAATGAAAGATCTCACCCAAGCCAGTTGCCACTGGCCCCATACCAGGCTCGATACCTTGAGGCATTTGGCTTTTCGCTTGCTGCAAACGCTCATTGATAAGATTGCGAGCAAAATAAATATCGGTTCCATCTTTAAACACAACCGTTACTTGCGACAATGCATAACGAGAGAGTGAACGCGTCTCTTCCACATTCGGTAAGCCTGCGATAGCAACTTCAACCAAGTAGGTAATACGTTGCTCAACTTCCAGCGGAGAATATCCAGGGGCAGCCGTATTGATTTGCACCTGCACGTTGGTGATATCGGGAACAGCATCAATTGGAAGACGTTGATAATTCCACAATCCAACTCCAGCTACCACCAACACTAAAAACAACACTAACCATCGACGAGAAATGGAAAACTTAAGAAGTGCATCAATCATGACGTCACCTCCCTGTTAACCATACTTTTCCGGAAGGAAAGAATACCAATGCAGAAATTATTCATGTTCAGCACCGTCCTTTCCTAATTCAGCTTTGATGATGAAACTGTTTTTGCTGGCATAGGTTTCGCCCGCTTTAACACCACCGAGAACTTCGCTGACCTCACCATCTGTGCGGCCCACTTTTACCGGGCGCGGCGCAAAGCCTTTTTGACTTCTAACAAATACAACTTGCTTGCCTTCGTGATCTTGTAAAGCCTCATTACGAATCGTTAAAGCAGCTGTTTTTTTTGCAAGAACGACATCTGCATTCACGAAAAGACCCGGTGTCCATTCGTGCTCAGCATTGGCTAATAACACGCGAGCTGTTAAGGATTGATTAGTACTGGAACCTAGGGCCGACACTGAAATAATTTTGCCTTCGCCAGTAACGTCATTTGATGGGTTGGTAACTTTTACGGTTTGTCCGACACGAATTTTTGCAGCATCGCGAGGGAAAATTGCAACATCAACCCAAACACTTGAAAGGTCTGCAATGACAAATATTGTTTTGTCCGTAGTTTGCTCACCGACATTGCTATGTCGTTCTGCAACGACGCCACTGATGGCCGATGTAATGGAGTAGGTTTTTAAGCTCTCGTTGCTTTCAACGGTTACTAACACTTCACCTTCTTTTACAGTGTCGCCAACTTTTTTATTTACGGTGCGAACAGTTCCAACAAAACGCGCTGCAACTCGTTGTATCTTTTCACCATTGGCATAGACCGTACCGTAGAGTGAGATCGTTTCACGAATGTCGGCAGGTCCAACTTGGGCAAGACCAATCCCCGCTGTTTTCAATTGTTCATTCGTTAAGGCTGCGGCTTCTTCTTCATGTTCTTCTGCTTTTTCCTGCTTGGCAGAAGCTTTTTGTTCTTCTTTGGCTGCATTTGCTAATGAAATTCCAATTAACGAAATGCTCAAAAATCCAATTTGTAAAAGATGTTTCGTCGATAAAAGGTTTTGGACAACTTTAAAAAATGATTTCATGGTTTAACCTCAGAATTTTGTGCTGTAGAAGTTCCACTGAGACGCTCTATCTCAGAACGCAACAAATGGACATTTGCCGCTGCATCAATTAATGCAGATTCGGCTTCTAACAATTCGCGCTGAGCTGTACTAAGTTCGAGGTACCCATAGCGCCCTTTATCGAATGCGGCTTTTGTCTCCCTTAATGCGATTTTAAGTTGTGGAATGACATCGTTACGGAGACTTTTTAACTCAAAAAGTGAAGCCTTATGCTCTTGGTAAAGGATGACCAATTGCGTGCGCATTTGACGAAATGCCACTTCGCGCTCGATATCAACACCTAATCGATTTGCTTTTGCGGTAGTTAATTCGCCCGCTGCTCTATTGTTCGCAAAAAGTGGGACGGAAATGCCCAAAACAACTGCCGTATCATCACTGGCTTGTAGCCGACGAATGCCAGCATTCCATTCAACATCAGCCTTACTTTGACTAAGAGCTAAACGAACCTCTGCATCTTTCATACGCGCTTCGTTCGCAAAAAGCAGAATGTCGGGTCGATCTGAAAGTTGAGCTAAAAGTTCGTAGAGAGGGAGAATGTCACCAGTACTGAAAAGATCCGCATTTACAGAGGTGAAAGTTGGATTAGTAGAACCCCACATGCCAGACAATTTGATGCGAGCAGCATCGAACTTTAATTCGGCCTGATACAACTCGATGGCTGTTCGAGATTGGTTGGCTTGAGCCCGCGCTAGCTCTGCATCAGGTGTATTACCTGAATTTACACGTTGCTTGATCGATGCAGTTGTCTCAGTTGCAAGCGAATGTGTTGATTGGCGTAAACCGAGCATCTTCTGTGCCGTGGCGACATCAATAAATCGGCGTGCTACTTCTGATAGCAAGTCCAATTCGATAATACGTTGTTGGAGATCTAAGCCTTGCTGGCGCTCATTAACGACTCCCATACGGGCTTCTTGTTTATCACCAAACTCAATGATTGATGACAATGTAAGTGTTACTTCGGCGCTTTTAGAACCTGAGTATTCTCCAGTTCCAGCAGCGTTTTCAACCGTTGCACCAATCTGAAAAGCGGGTCTCAATGCAGCAGTTTGAAGCTCTCCTTCAAGAGCTTGTTTGCGAAATTGAAAACTACTAAGTTGAGGGTTTTTGGCGAGTGTTGCCTTAATGGCATCGCTCAAAGAAAGAATGCTGCTAGGCGCAGCTGTAGTGTCAGCTGTTGTTTGAGCTGATACCTGAAGAGCGAACGAACAGAATAACAAGGTCGCTATCAGCGCGAACCTGATTCGAAAAATGGTCATATTTAACTCCAACTAATTGCGCAGATGCGCAAACACGCTACTGGCCAGGTCGCTTAGCGAGCAAAGCCAATAGAACAAGATAAAATTAGTGGGAGCTTTTAGGAGGAGCGCGAAGCGGTGGGCGTAACCATGTTAAGGTCAGCCTAACTGAAAGAGATTTTACGAATATGAATCGTTGACCACGAACAATTGGCCATACAAATAAAATAAAAAAAGCTAATGCAATAAAGGGTAAATCGAGATTGAATACTTTGATTACACTTTTCTGGACAGGGTTAGTATCGACATCAATATGCTCAGTGTCTGACGTAAAATGCTCAACATCTGAAATATCCAACGCATTGAAATGAATAGAAAGTGGAGGCTCACCGCCATCAAAGCAATAATGTAAATGCATCCAGCTCAAACTGGCAACAAACCATATGAGCAATGCATAAGAAGCCAATTTTCTTTGATGGACAAATTTTCCCAAATCTTTAGCTCACAAATTCGACAGTTTCTAAGTTGCAGCAATACTCCTTCTAAGATATTGGATTTTTCTAACAAAGTAAATTCTGATCTAAACCGATACTTTAGGTTCTTCGCGAGGTAGGTAGATGTGCTTTTGTAGAATAGCTAAATCTTCCGCTTGTTAAGCAAGTTGGCGTTTAAGTTATGTGCATGGATGTTGCGGGATTTCTTTGTTGATTAACTCCAACTCGAAAAAAAAGAGATGTCTAAAAGTATCGGAGTTGATCAATTTGGAATCGACCATTATTCAATGGACACTGGGTGGGATTACTAAAATTTGGTCAATTAGCCTAAAGGAACTGGTGACAGCCTCAAGAGTTCTGGTTTTGAATGGGGCAATTTTGCTTTGCGCTAACTAGCCGCTATCCACTCTTGTAGTGTACGATTTGCTTCAGTGTATTGACGTGAAACGATCAAATCGTCCTGAGAAAGGGCATCGGGATTGTAGTACGAAGCCTTGGCAACGCGCGAAAACTTCAACTTATCAGGGGCCACCTTAAAAGGATTTGGTTGTAAAGTACCAAATAGTGAATCGTGCGAGGCCATAAAATGCTCTCTTTCTAGTGTCGAAGAGTTGTTCAGCAAAGCATGGCGCAATGTTTCGGTGAGCAGGTGTTTGAGTATGCGGTTTTCGCCTTTACTTGCAGCAAACAGCGGTATCGCGAATTCGGCTTGTTCGAGAGCTGGTCTGATTTCAAGAGGTATGTTATTGGCAAGCCCTTTGAGATAACGTTTGAAGTATTTCTGACCTTCATCCGAGATGATGTCAAAGTAGCTTAGCTGCCGTCTTCGTATTAATCGTGATGACCATTGGGGTTCATCTGCAATTTTTTCCGCCCAAGGCATCCCCACAAGAACTATCGGTAGTTTTGCGGCCTCACTGAGATACTTTAAAGCGTTGGCGATGAGCTGGCGCTCTTGAGGAGACTTGAATTCAATGACTTCCTGAAATTCATTGATGATTAGTAATTCAACTTTCGCATTTATTAAGCATTTGACGGTATCTTTCCTTAAATCTTGTTGCAAACCTCGCTGTCCGGTTCTGCGATGACTACCAAACAACTCCAAATCTGACAGGATTTGAGCAAATGTATGGTCAATGCCTTTGCCACTGGCAATGCGGGATACCAAAATTGGGTGGTTAGTGCGCGATGCCGTTTGCAAAGATGCTACGCGCTTCTGATAGTGATTAATTAAATGGCTTTTCCCTACACCCGTATCGCCAGTCAGTAGCATGCATTGCGGATCAGAATGGAATAACCGGCTTGCTCTCAACTGATCAAAATCTTCAAATATTTGTTTTACCTGAGTGTGCTCAATGAGGCAGTCGCTAAACTGATTGAGCAATTGTATTTGATGTTCACTCAATAGTTGTGTCATTAAAACGCCTCTAAGTCGTCGCTGCTATCATCCCAAGACGAAAAGACGTTAGGTATTACAGAGGTTTTAGCTTTAGGCGACTGGACTGATGGCTCTGAAATTATGCTAGTAGGATTTTTATCACTGATATTGGAAAGCCGAGCTTGATTTTTAGTAGACTGTATTTTGGTTGTTTTTTGCGAGGTGTGGAGTTTCTGTTCCTGCGCAATATTCTCTTTGATGGTCATCCTTGCTTTAGCAAGGTTGAGTTCATCGACTTGTGCTGCAATGATTTGTTTGTGGTGTTTACGAATTGTTTTGTATCGATACCAACTCGTTTTATTGTCTGCTAGATGCTCTGCGCAAGGAACATTCAGATATCCATCGAGTTCTTCCAGAAAAACTTTGATGTTTGCAATATCGTCTGGGTCGATTTTAATTGTCTTTTGGCTGCTTTTTTGACTCTGTGGATATTGCTTCCTATAGTCAGCCAATGCAGTGCTATCGTATCTAAGTCCTTCTAGAGTAAAGCCATTTTTGGTTAGTTTTCGTGTGACTGTTTTTCCCATAATAGCATTGAAGCGCTGCTCATTATTTGGAGTTATCATCAGGGGGGGCAGTATTTCGAAGTTTTCTCGCCATTTGACGATTGGAATGCGTGTCATACGTGAATCAGGCTGTTGGTGGTAAACATCAACTACCCATCGATGAAACTCATTAATAAAAGTCGAGAATCGAATTGCGGCATGTTTTGCTGGGTTGTAGTTATATTTTTTCAGAATATTTGAGAAGGTTTTGCCTGGCATTTCGGAAAGGAAGTACTGATTGATAACACCAAATATTCTTTCAACATGTGGTTTTAACCATGGCTTCCCAGTAGGATTGTATTGGATATTGATACCAGCATCTTTACATGCGAGCTCTAAACTTTCTGACCAGAATTCAGCGCCATTATCGACTATCAATGTTTCGAATTTCCCATAACATGGCCAATCGTTAAGAAGTTCGATATCAAGGTGTGTAAAGTTCTTTGGTTTAATCGCATGACTAATTGCTTTTGCAGTCGAATCATACGAAGGCGGATTGAAGCTAATATGAAATCCAAGTATACATCCGCTGTACACGTCCAGAATCAGGGTTAGATATGGTCGTCCCAAAGGAATATTTAACTTGTCATCAATTACAATAAGATCTAGTGGAGTATGGTCTATTTCCACACGTTGTAAGATTCGAGTTGGTGGCTCGTGTGAAGCACAATATGAGAACCATTGGTCGGCTATAGACTTACCAAATCTGGCTAAAACTTGTTCATATGGTGGAAGTTTTTTAATTCGTTTGGCAAATGAAGTGTATGAAATTATGGGAATTTTACCTTCGACAATATGTTCATTGGCTATAATAATTCTGTCTTTGTAAAACTCATAAGCTCTAGCGATATCAGGGCGTTTTGAATCTAAAAAACGAGACAATGCTTCTTCAAAAAAAACTTCATCGCCAGTTACCTTGGCGGTTCTATTCCCCTTTCGATGATGCTGCTCTGCGAGTGACGAAACACTTCCTTGGGTATCCTTTAGTGCCTTGTTCCAGCGTGCAACAGTCCGCCAACTGGGGCAGTTTTCATGATCATCTTCAAACAATTCATTAAGAATCGGAGTGAGATTTTTTTCAGTCCAACCACCAGATAAACGACTTTCAATTTGTGAAAGCAGTATTAGCTTTTTGGTTGCGAGGGCTTGCTGATCTTCTGAATATGTCTGCAGGTCTCTTGGGAGAATGACGGCCTCATCAAGCTTGATATATTGAGCTGGCGTTTGCTGTGGTGTGAGTTGAGATGGATCAAATTCATCCTTGAAATCCATCATTGGCACAGACTCAACAACGGGTCAAACATGAGAGTCTGGCTATGAATGTCTGTACTTATACGCCGCTGACTCATTAGCTCTAACATAATACGTCGAGCGTCAGCATTACTAAGTTTAAGTTGGCGTGCTAATGAAGACAGTGAGCTCTCTCCTCCGGAATTTGCTATGAGTTGCAGTAGTTGTTTTTGTATTTCAGTCGTTTCATAAAAACCACTGTAGCGATGAATGAGCTTAAGATTATCGAGAGTAACGTGAGTTCGAATCTGCTTGTCTGTGATCAAGTACAGCGGAATCCCAATAGCTTGGGCCGCGATTCTTTTTGCAGCAAATTTTTGCTGAAATTCAAAATTTTGAGTACGACTATATGGCTTGTATTCGTGAAAACAATATGAGCTGTCATTGAATTCTAACAACATGTCCGGTGTGTAAGGTAGGGATTTCCCATTGAACGTATATCGAAATCCTTCTGGCTGACTTTTGAAGGATTTTACGTGGCTGTTATATTCGTGATGAAAACACGCATCAAACTCCAAAGGGCTTTCACAAAGCACCACTTCACCATTTTTGGTGCTGGCAAACTTGAAGACGTTCTTGTTCGGTGAGGCCTTTCTTAGGTCACGAATGTACACAGTGACATTGCTCCGAGGAGTGCCAACAGATGCTTTCTAAACTAGCTGAATTTTGAACAGGTTGCAAATTATGTCATTTTATGGTTATAAAATGTTTTAATTGTTTGAAAATAATGATTTTTATTTTGTTGGTAATTTTCAAAATCACAAAATTATGTCAGCTTATGGTTTAATTATGACAACTTATGGTTGTTTTATGTCAGCTTATGGTTATATCGACAGCGGGCGAAACTGTGTCAAATATGCCGACTGTTAATCCGTCATCGCGGCTTTGACGTAAACATCAAAACGGTTTTTCTTGGTTTCAATCACGGTTGAAGGCTTTTGGCCTGCAAGGTCTTCGGCGTAATCAGGACGTTTGACCACTACCCGCTTACGCGCGATCTGCAACGCCGGTGCTAACAGGGCGTCGGCATCATCATCACTGCCCACTAAGGTTTGAAAAACCCGCATCTCTTTTTTCACCAATGCTGATTTTTCGCGGTGTGGGTACATAGGGTCGAGGTAGACCACATCAACACTGTCAGCCATGGTTTCAGCCAGCAGTTCAATATGATGGCTCGGCAAGAGCTGCATCCGCTGCTGCATCCAGCCACCGATCTCCGCATTTTGATAGGCGCGCTGTAAGCCATCCTCCAGTAATGCCGCCACCACGGGGTGACGTTCAACTAAGGAGACTGTGCAGCCAAGGCTGGCCAACACAAATGCGTCGCGCCCCAGCCCGGCAGTGCCATCCAGCACTGTGGGATTCACCCCTTGTTTTAACCCCGCCGCTTTCGCAATCGCTTGGCCGCGACCACCACCAAATTTACGTCGATGCGCCACGGCACCTTCAATAAAATCGACACTGATGCCGCCAAGTTTAGGTTCATCGCGCTTGAATAAGGTCAGTTGCTCGGCCACCAGTTTGAGTTCGAATAACGCGTCTTGGGTGTGCTGTAGTTGCCAGCGGGCAGCAATGGCACTGAGGGCGCTATTGTCAGCATCAAAATAGATATCAAACGGCGTACGGCTCACTAGCGAGGTTCCTTCAGATGGATATGGCGGCATTATGCCAAAACTGGATGATGGCTGATAGCGCCGCTTGGATGCAATTTGGCGTGCGGCTCTCTATAATGCGGCCAACTCTGTCGACGGAATTTATTATGCTCAGTTATCGCCACGGTTTTCATGCAGGCAATTACGCTGACGTGCTCAAGCACGCGGTGCTGTTACACACGCTGCAATTGCTGCAAAAGAAGGACAAAGGCTTTGTCTATATCGATACTCATGCCGGTGCGGGTGGTTACAGCTTAGAGGATGAGTTTTCGCAAAAGACCGGTGAGTACCGCGATGGCGTGGCGCGCTTGTGGCAAGCGGCTGATGTGCCGCCAAGCTTGCAGCTGTATCTGGACAACGTGCAGCACTTTAATGGTGATAGCGACGAGTTAGTGCAGTATCCCGGTTCGCCTGCGCTGGTGGATATGAATCTGCGTCCGCAAGATCGTATGGTGCTGCATGAGTTGCACTCGACGGAACAAGAGATGCTGGCCGACTACTTTGGTGGCGATAAGCAGGTGCAGCTGGTGAATGGCGACGGCCTTAAAGGCTTATTAGCGGCGGTGCCACCGCTGGAGCGCCGCGGCGTGGTGTTGGTTGACCCGAGCTACGAAATCAAAAGCGATTACGAAACAGTGGCGGAAACCCTGATTAAAGCGTATCGCAAGTTTGCCACCGGCGTGTATTTGCTGTGGTATCCGGTGGTGGATCGTGAGCGCACTGAAGCCATGCTGCAAACCCTGAAAAACAGCGGTATTCGCCGTCAGTTACGCATCGAGCAAAATGTACGGGCCGACTCCAATGAATTTGGCATGACCGGCGCGGGCATGTGGGTGATCAATCCTCCTTGGCAGTTGGATACGCTGGCCGAAGAGATGCTCAACTACTTAAAACCCTTGCTGGGTGAAGCCGATGGCAGCATTCAGCTGACATGGGAAGTGGGCGAGTAACGGTTGTCTGGTCGCGAGTGTTGGCGCTTAATGCTGACGATAGCGCTGCAATAAAATCTGTACCCGTTTGACGTAACTTTGGGTTTCGGGGTAATCCGGCACTGCACCGAGTTGACTCACCAAGGTTGGGCCTGCGTTATAGGCGGCGCAGGCCAATTGAATATTGCCGTTAAAGCGCTGCAACAGTTTGGCGAGGTAGCGACTGCCGCCGTCGATATTATCTTGCGGATTATAGCGGTTACTCACCCCTACCGATTTCGCCGTTTCTGGCATCAACTGCATTAACCCCACAGCTCCGGTTTTCGAGCGCGCCGCCGGATTAAACGCGGATTCGGCGTGGATCACTGCGCGAATCAGTGCGGGATCCAATTTATGCTGGGCGGCGGCTAAGTTGATCTCTTGCTGATACGGCTCAGTGAATAGCGGCGTGTGCTGCCAGTCGACGGTGGAGTCTGGGTTGCAGGCATAGCAATCATATAACAACACTTCAAAGGGTTGATTTTCAGGTTGTTGATCACTAAAAACTACCACACCTTTTGCATTTTTGTAACGAAACACCCGTTCTTGGCTATCTTCAGCATGAAGTTGCATACAATTGAGCAGCAGTAGGCTACAGCCAAGCAAGGCTGCGCTACGGCGATGTCGGCTGCAAATGCATGCTGCAATGGGATTTTGTGGTGGTGTTAGCAGCATAGAATGCAACTCATGGTTAGTGGCCATTTATAGGTGATAAATTCAACATCAATGCAGTTTTGTCCTTGAGAAAACGCCTTTGTCCGTGCACAAGCCGCGTTATTTAGCTGCTTATGCTATCTAGTTGCTACGAATGCCAAAAATTAGCGAAAACACCTGTTAGGCGCGGTGAACTAGGCGCTTTCTGCCGTTAGTCCGTATGAACAAAGGTTCATTTTTAGCCTAAAAAATGTTCAGCATCTATTCAGCGTCAGCGAGCTAAAGTGAGACTGTTAGTTAAAACCAGTGATTAGTTATTCAGCTTACCTTTAGAATACCTTTAGACCCTCCCCGGGTCTTTTTTTTTGGCTGAATTTCAGCGGGCTGAATCAAGCTTTTGTTTAAGATAGAACGATGCGCGACAAATAAAAAGCCCGACGCTTGCGTCGGGCTTAATGTTCACGGTTGCCGCAGATTATTCTGCCTTGGCGCTATCCGTTTTCTCTTTTGGCTTCACGAACAGACGTTCAACCACCACGAAGAAGATTGGGATAAAGAAGATACCCAAGAAGGTTGAGCTCATCATACCGCCGAGTACCCCAGTACCAATGGCGTGTTGGCTGCCTGAGCCTGCGCCACTGCTGACGGTTAACGGTACAACCCCGAGACCAAACGCCAGTGAGGTCATCAGAATTGGACGGATCCGCACCCGTACCGCGTGTAGGGTTGCCTCTACCAAGCCTGCGCCTTTCTCGTAGTACTCTTTAGCGAATTCCACGATCAAAATGGCGTTCTTGGTCGCCAGACCGACGGTGGTCAACAAGCCAACTTGGAAGAACACGTCGTTTGACAGTCCGCGACCATCCATCGCCAGCAACGCACCAATAATACCCAATGGCACCACCAGAATAACCGCAAATGGCACCGACCAGCTTTCATACAAGGCGGCCAGCAGCAGGAACACCACTAATAGCGACAATGCATACAAGCCTGGCGCTTGGTTACCTGACAGACGTTCCTCGTAAGAGATCCCGTTCCACGCCAAACCAAAACCAGGCGGCAGTTGTTTAGCCAGTGTTTCCATCTCTTCCATTGCTTCACCGGTACTGAACCCAGGTGCTGCTGCGCCCTGAATGTTCACCGCAGGCAAGCCGTTGAAACGTTCTAGACGAGGTGAGCCATATTCCCATTCGCCAGTTGCGAACGCCGAGAATGGCACCATTGAGCCACTGTTGTTGCGCACATACCACTTATCTAAGTCGTCTGGTTGCATACGGTATTTGGCTTCACCTTGGACATACACGCGTTTTACCCGACCTCGGTCGATAAAGTCGTTGATGTATGAACTACCCCATGCAGTTGCCAGCGTTTGGTTAACGGTACTTATTTCAACGCCCAAGGCTTTCAGCTTCTCGTGGTCTACGTTCAGCTTATACATTGGCGCATCTTCTTGGCCATTAGGACGCACTGCCATCAACTTAGGATTTTGCGCTGCCATGCCTAGCATCTGGTTGCGCGCCTGTACCAGCGCTTCGTGGCCTTGACCTGTCAAGTCTTGCAGATAAACGTCGAAACCGTTGGCGGTACCCAGTTCAATAATGGCTGGTGGAACGAAGGCGAATACCATCGCATCTTTAAATTGCGAGAACGCACCCATCATACGGCCAGCAAGGGCTTGGACTTTATCTTGCGGTGCAGTACGTTCAGACCAATCTTTCAGGTTAACGAACGCCATCCCCATGTTTTGACCACGACCGGCGAAACTGAAGCCTGCCACGGTAAACACTGAGTTAACTGCATGCTCTTGCTGATACATGTCAGACACTTTCTTCAGCACTTGCTCGGTGCTTTCTTGTGATGAGTTAGGTGGCAAGGTTGCCACAGTCATCAACATACCTTGGTCTTCATCAGGCAAGAACGCGGTTGGCATACGGGTGAATAAAAACGCCACAATCGCCACAAATCCAGCGTAAACCACCATCATGCGGAATGAGCGCTTGATGAACTTGGCCACCACGCTTTCATAGCCATTGGTGAATCGTTCAAAGCTGCGGTTAAACCAACCGAAGAAGCCGGTGTTCGCGTGGGTTGAACCCTTCTTAACTGGTTTCAACATGGTGGCACACAATGCCGGTGTCAACACAATCGCCACAATCACTGACAGTGCCATTGCCGAGACGATGGTGATCGAGAACTGACGGTAAATCACCCCAGTTGAGCCTGACATAAACGCCATCGGCACGAATACCGCTGATAAGGTGGCTCCGATACCAATCAAGGCGCCAGTGATCTGCCCCATCGATTTCTTGGTGGCTTCTTTCGGACTCAGGCCTTCTTCGGCCATCACCCGCTCCACGTTTTCCACCACCACAATCGCGTCGTCCACCAACAAACCGATGGCGAGCACCATAGCGAACATGGTCAAGGTGTTAATCGAGTAACCGGCAGCAGACAGAATCGCGAAGGTGCCCAGCAGTACCACAGGCACCGCAATTGTTGGGATCAATGTTGCACGGAAGTTCTGCAAGAACAGATACATAATCACGAACACCAGTACAATCGCTTCCAGCAGCGTATGCACAACCCCTTCGATAGATTTCTTCACGAATGGGGTGGTGTCGTATGGATAGATCACCTTTAAGCCTTGCGGAAAGTTAGGCTTTAACTCATCCAACTTGGCGCGAACCGCATCGGCAGTATCCAGTGCGTTGGCACCGGTGGCCAAACGGATCGCCAAACCACTCGCAGGTTGACCGTTATACAGTGAGGTGATGGTGTAGTTTTCTGCGCCTAGCTCAACGCGGGCAACGTCTTCTAAGTAAACATTGGCACCGGCTGCGTTAGATTTCAGAATGATACGGCGGAACTGCGCTGGGGTTTGCAAACGGCTTTGCGCGGTAATGGTCGCGTTCAGCTCTTGCCCCGGTACTGCAGGCGCACCACCAAATTGACCGGCGGCCACTTGGGCGTTTTGCGATTGAATCGCTGCGGTCACATCGGCGGTGGTCAGGTTGTATTGGGTCAGTTTCAGCGGATCGAGCCAAATACGCATAGCGTATTGGGCACCAAACAACTGTGTTTCACCTACACCAGATACCCGGCTCATTGGGTCTTGAATGGTCGAACCGATAAAGTCGGCGATATCCGCCTTGTTCATTGAGCCATCTTCCGAGATAAAGCCCAATACCATCAAGAAGCCTGAGGTCGACTTGTTGACCCGTACCCCTTGTGCTTGCACTTCTTGTGGCAGCAAGGTCATCGCGGTTTGCAGTTTGTTCTGCACTTGAACCTGCGCGATATCGGGATCGGCTTCAGCGTTGAAGGTGATGGTGACTTGCGCGTTACCAAAGCTATCACTGTTTGAGGTGATATAACGCATATGGTCAAGACCTGTCATCCGCTGCTCAATCACCTGAGTGACGGAGTCTTCAACGGTTTTTGCGGACGCCCCAGGGTAAGTGGCTGAAACAACCACTGTCGGAGGAGCGATTTTCGGATACTGCGCTACGGGCAGCGACTCAATCGCCAACACGCCCGATAGCATGATAAGTATTGCGATCACCCACGCAAAAATGGGGCGATCGATAAAAAAGCGTGCCATAAAATTAGCCCCGTTTTACTACTCTGCTGATACGACTTTTGTGGTCACTGGTGCGCCAGGGCGAATACGTTGCAGCCCTTCAATCACCACTTTTTCACCAGCTTTCAAGCCGCTGGTAATACGCCATTGGTGATTGATCACTTGCGCTGTGGTCACCACGCGTGCTTCCACTACGTTTTGGTCGTTAACCACCATCACTACGGCTTGGCCTTTGGCGTTATGTGATACCACCTTTTGCGGCACCATAATCGCTTGTGGGTCGACGCCGGCATTAACAATGGCGCGCACGTACATGCCTGGCAGCAGGGTGTGGTCTGGGTTCGGGAATTCAGCGCGCAGTGTTACTGAACCTGTGCTTTGATCAACACTCACTTCAGCAAATTTCAGCGTACCGGTTTGATCGTAGATGCTGCCATCTTCCAGCATCAGCTTCACGGTGGCGTCATCACTGGCTTTTAGTTGACCAGCCTTCAGGCTCGACTTCAGGCGCAGCATCTGTGCGCTAGATTGCACGATATCAATCTTGATCGGGTCAAGCTGTTGAATTGTCGCTAGGGCGTTTGCTTGGTTAGCCGTCACCAATGCACCCGGGGTCACCGTTGAAATGCCGATTTGGCCAGCGATTGGCGCTTTTACTGCGGTATATTCAAGATTGATTTTGGCTGTGTTTAATGCCGCTTCTGCCACGCTGACAGCTGCTTGGGCTTCTTTATACGCCGCTTCAGCCGTGTCGAAATCTTCCTTACTGATGAAGTCAGTTTTGGTCAGCTCGGTATAACGCTTATAGGTGGCTTTGGCTGAGGCCAAGCTAGCTTTGGCGCGTTCCAAATCGGCTTCGGCACTTACCACGCTTGCTTGGTAGGTGGCAGGGTCAATCTGATACAGTGACTGGCCTGGTTTTACTTCAGTGCCTTCAACAAAACCCTGTTTGATAATGATGCCTGATACTTGAGGACGAACCTCCGCTTCAAGGTAGGCGCGGCTGCGACCCGGCAGTTGGGTGGTGAGCGCTTGAGAAGAAGATTGAACTTCAATAACACCAACTTCGGTAGCGCCTGCTGGACCTTGTGGCCCTTTGGCTTGCGGGGCCTCCCCGCCACAAGCGGACAACCACAATGCCATGCTTATACCTGAGGCAACTTTGACAAAATGCCGCATGAAAACTCCTATTGCTATGCTAAATCCCTTACGTGCAATGTATTTTTTCAAGGGATGCGAATTCAGTTCAATGGATGAGTATTTTATAACCTATCGGATATTATCTGCGGCTCAACCGCAAAGTGGAAACCTTAAATAGTAAAATTTCATTAAAGGCACTGCAGAAAGAAGGGGTATTTGCTTCTATCAGATGTGACTTGTGCCGCTAAAGTGTACGAATAGGCATAACAATTAGACCATTGCGTCTGGTAGTTTTACCCACAGAAGGCTATATTCTACCACTGTAACGTATTATTTGTTAGATAGTGAAAAAGTGGCTCACTGTTGCATAGGTGAAACAATCAATGGATCTCAACCGAGTACAAATATTTGCGCAAGTTGTTGAACAGGGTAGCTTTACTGGTGCAGCAAGGGCACTTGGACTGACCAAAACTACAGTCAGTCGTAAGGTCGCTGAGCTGGAAACGCAGACCGGGGTACAGTTGCTATTTCGTACAACGCGTGCACTGCGACTGACCGAAGCTGGTGCTGAATACTACAACAAGATCACCAAGATTCTACAAGACTTGGAAAACGCGGAAGCCCAGTTAAGCGCGAGTCAGCAACGTGTTAAAGGTAAGTTAAAAATTGTTTGCCCATTTGAAATGGGACAGCTGTTTCTTGGCCCAGTGTTCACCTCGTTCTTGGAAGCCTACCCCGATATCAGCATCGACACTGAGTTAACCAGTCGCCACGTGGATTTGATTGAAGAGGGAATCGACCTGCTGTTTCATGTGGGCATGGTCGAAGACTCACGTATTCAAACCTACAAGCTGTTTAATACCAGCACTACCTTGATGGCCAGCCCTAAGTATCTGGCGCGTTTCGGTACCCCAACCAAACCCTCGGATTTAGTTGACCACCGCTATATTGACTGCCACCACAGCCGCCATATGAGCGGTGATGATGCCATTCGCATCTTTGATGGCCAGCGTTGGCAAGAGATTGAGCCGCAAGTGCCGTTCCGCGTGAACAACATTACCTTGGCGCGTGAAGTGGCGATTTCGGGCTTAGGCATTGCCGCGTTGCCGGTGATGATTGCTGAGCAAGCATTGTTAAGTGGCGAGCTGGTGCCGTTGTTAGAAGACTTCCCGATGGAGCACAATGTGCTGACAATGTCCTATCCAAAACGGGCATATTTACCGCGTAAATACATGGTATTTATTGATTTTATCTACCAAACTTTGTTCCGCAGTAAAGATGAAGAGTTGCTCGAAAAGCCAGAATTTGTGGTGATTCGTGAGGACGGCCAAGGCAATGTCACCTCAATTGACCGCCCTCAGGAGTTTTCTTGCATTAAGACGCTGGATGCGCTGAATCTGAAGTCAGTAAAGACTTCTGCAGCGATAGGCGATACTGACTAACGTCATCCGCGACCGGTGCCAAATCCACCACTTGATAGCGGTTGCGGATCAACAGATTGAGCACGGGTCGGTATTGATTGCGGGTTTGAATCTTTACCGACTGATAGCCATTGGCCTGCAGCCATTGTTCCTGTGCCGCCAGCAGTTGTTCGGCTAGTCCTAAGCCGCGCCAATCGGTGGCGATGCCGCCTAACCAACTAAAAAAGCGCTGTTCATCCAGTGCGTAGCCTAAGTTAAACCCTGCCAACTCCCCCTCAACTTCAAGCAGTTGTAGCAGTATTCGCTTATCGTATAAACGCTGTCTAATATCGGCAACGGCATCCACAGGGTCGTATTCTGGGATCTGCTCCATCAACGCAATGATTTGCGTAATGTGCGTCCCCGACAGTTCTGTGACTGTCGTTATCTTGGTGTGATACATCGTTGTGCTCCCCAAAAGCCGGTAACAAAGGGTTACCAGCAAATCGGCGGCAGTATAGCAGTTTGATATTGCTCTTCCTTTAACACAGCGCTGATTTTGCGTGTGTCTTCAGAATCATCTCTTGCAGCACTTTCAGCAGTACGCCGTAGGCTGGCAGGAACAAGCACAGGCTAATGAGTAGCTTGAAGGCGTAATCGACACTGGCGATTTCCGGCCAATGTTCTGCCATAAAGGCGTTATCTGAGTGATAAAAGGCGATACCAAAAAACACTATGGTGTCGATCAGATTACCTATGATGGTGGATGCCGTTGGCGCAACCCACCAAGCGCAACGTTCGCGAATTGCTGCAAAAACACTGATATCCATCAGTTGGCCCAAACAGTAGGCAGCAAAACTGGCAAATGAGATCCGCAGTACCAGATTGTTTATCTCCAGTAACGCCGCTGAACCTTGAAATGCGCCATCGGTGAATAGTACGCCAATGATATACGACAGCACTAAGGCGGGCAGCATCGCCAGAAAAATGATCCGTCTTGCGGGTTCTTTACCGAAGATCCGCACGGTGAGATCGGTGGCCAGATACACAAATGGAAAGCTAAACGCACCCCAAGTGGTATGAAAGCCAAAGATTTGAAATGGAAGTTGCACCAGATAGTTACTGGCACTGATGATCAGAATGTGAAAACTGATAAGCAGCAATAGCGCACGTTTAATCTGCGCTGGGGTTAACATCAACATATTGTGACCTTTTTGATTTAGTTAAGCGGGGTGAGGGAACCCGCAATGACGCTCGAAAGCGGCGCACATTATAGTCAACTCGCGCCGTCTGACAAGTCGGCGTTAAAAATCCACCAAAATTGACATGATGGTGGCGATCTTGTTCTCTAACTCTTGCCATTCAGATTGTGGGTCTGAACCGGCCAAAATGCCTGCGCCCGCAAACAGATTAATGGTGCCCGGTTCTAATAAGGCACTGCGAATTGCCACCGCAAATTCACTGACATGGCGACTCAAATAACCACACGCGCCCGCGTACCAGCCACGGTTATAGCCTTCATATTCGCGAATAAAATCGAGCGCATTTTGCTTGGGCACGCCGCCCACGGCAGGTGTAGGGTGCATCGCCTGCAGCAGTTGGAAATCATTGACGCTGTGTTTAAGTTTGGCGCGAATGATGCGATGCAGGTGTTGAATATGGTTTAGCTTAAAGATGGCCAGCGGTGCATCGCCATCAACACTGTCACTCAACTTAGCTAACTCAGCTAAAATATGGCTGCGCACAAACTGGTTTTCGACACTGTTTTTGGCGTCGTCTAACAGCTGCTGCGCCAACAGCTGATCTTGCGCTTCGGTAATACCTCGTACAGTCGTGCCCGCCAAGGCTTCGGTTTTGAGTTGCTGCTCATGGCGCTGGAACAAACGCTCTGGCGTGCAGGAGATAAAGCTGCGCTCAGCGCTGAACTGAAAGCCAAACTGAAAACTGTTAGGGTTGCGCCCTTGCCAGCTGGCCAACACAGTCCAAGGATCGGGTGTATCCGCCACTTTTAGTTGGGTGTGACGCGACAACACCACTTTCGGGGTTTGCGCATTAAATTCGGGCTCGGTCACCATAGACACCAGCTGTTGCCAGCGTTGCTGATCCGGGGTGTCGCAGCGGGCTAACACTTCGGTTTTGCGGGGTGGCGCTAATGGCGCGGCGGGTACTAACGCGCCTAACGCTGTTTGTGCCAGTTGTAACTCTTGCTGTGGGTCTTTGTCGGCCAAATGCAGGTTGAGCAACAGTTGATAGTGCTCATCTTGGCGGCGCAGTTCAATCCGTGGCAACACAAAGCGCACGCGGCCAAATTCAGGCCAAGAGCTTTCGCGCCGATCAAAGGCGATACCGCCATAGTAGCGAATATCGGGTTCGGCTAAGCAGCCCAATTGCTGTTGATAAACGCTGGCCAGTTGCTCGTCGCTGACGCTTTGCTCGAAAAAAATTTGGTGGCAACTGCCCACGGCGGCGGCTTCAGCATCGGTATTACGCCCATGCCAGTAGATTTTCGGAAATGTTTGCTGGCTGGCGATCCACGCCATTAATGGCAGCGCATCGATCTGCTGTTGCAGTTGCAGTACCGGAGCTTGAACGTCAAATAGATTCAGTTCATTGAGCCGCTGTTGCAGTGACTTAACGGCTTGCGAAAGAGAGGTAACAGACAAAAAGACGCTCCGAAAGGGTAAAACAGCCACCTGAGGGGTCGTGGTTGGCACAATATTGCTTTAACACAAACTAAAGTTAGCGGCTCAGAGTGTCAAGCAATCCGATGCTAAGGTGTGATTTTTGCCGTGATCTGAATCGTGAAAGTTGTCAAAAAATTGTGATCAAGGTGGACATTTTTTCGAATTCAACTGCGCGCATGTGTCAAAATGTCGCAACTGGGCATTTATTGCTGCTCCATCTGATGAGAATATTAGATCCTGATGGCTTTTTGGGTGTTATTCCCTTTATGCTTGCGCACCGTCTCATCAGAATTGATGTCGAAATCCTGTCTTATTCATTCACAAGGCATAGCATAATGTCAAAATTACCAGCAAGAATCTCACTTCTGGCGTTAGCCGTGGGGTGCGCCTGTCAAGCCAATGCAGACGAGCAAATTGTGCGTGATCGTTTGCTCAACGTAAACGAAGTAATTGTGGTGCAGGGCGATAAGCCAACTGCAGTGACTGAGGCAACCACTCACTGGAGTGTGACTGCTGATGACATCAAAGCAATGGGTGCGGTGAGCTTAGAAGATGTATTGGAAACTGTGCCGGGCGTTTACGTGCGTTACGGCGGTCAAGGCACTCCGCGCATCGATATTCGTGGCTTTAAAACTCGCCACGTTACCCTGTTAATCAACGGTGTACCTGCCAACAGTGCTGACGATGGTCAGTTCGACCCAAGTTTGATCCCAACCAGCCAAATTGAAACGGTTGAAGTGTCGATGGGCCCAGCCTCGGTGCTGTATGGTCCAGGTGGCGCGGGTGGTGTTATCAACATCATCACCAAGCAAGGGCAAAATGCACCGGCATTTGCCGCCAAAGTGGAAGGTTCACAAAACTCAACCTACAACAGCGAAATGAGCTTGGCGGGTAGCGGCGACAACTGGCAAGGGCTGGTCAGCGCGAGCTATCAAACCACAGACGGTTTCCCAATGTCTTCAGATTACGTAGCGACTGAATACCAAGACCGCGACACCCGCTTGAACGCTGATCGGACTATTCGTAATTTTTACGCTCAGGGCAGCTATTGGATCAATGACGACACCCAACTGATTGCCAACGCAGCGTTCCGCTCTGGTGATTGGGGCCAAGCTCCGCGCGATGGTAGCGGTGTGAGCAATGTGCGTTATCAAGGGGTAGATGACTACCAAGGTACTACAGTGCAGTTGGGTATTGCCCACAAGCTGAATGACACTCTGACGTTACGTGGTTTCGGTTACCACAACCAAACCGATAAAGTGGATCAAACCTTTACCGATGAGACCTATGCCGCACTGTCTGCGGCGCAAGACAGCACCTCTAAAGTGCAGGGCATTAACCTGCAGCTGATTGCTGACTTTGCTGAAAAAGGCATCTGGAGCACCTCGGCTATTGCAGAAAAGCAAAGCTGGGATTCTGAAGATACTCAATATCCAGCGGTAGCCACTGGTGGTTCAGGTAGCGGCTCTGGTTCAGGTGGTGGTTCTGGTTCAGGTAGCGGCTCTGGTTCGGGCGGCGGCTCTGGCTCAGGTGGTGGTTCTGGTTCGGGCGGTGGTTCTGGTTCAGGTAGCGGTTCTGGCAGCAGCGCAGCACCGACCGTTACCTCATTGTCAGATTCGGCTTGGGTTTACACCTTAGCGACCGAATATCAACATCAGTTGGGTGATAACTTTGGTTACACCGTGGGGGCGGGCTTCCATAGTATGGATGCCGACAACAACTCAGATGATGATTACTCCGCTATGGCTTCAAGCTACTGGCAAGCACTGGAAGGCACTAAGCTGACCTTAGGTGTGGCGCGTAAGATTCGTTTCCCATCAATGTCAGATCTGTATGACTTGTCATCCGGTAACTTGGATCTGGAAACTGAAACATCACGGCATCTGGAACTGGGTTTGAGTCAAGACTTGGGCTGGCAAAGTGCGTTGGATATCCATGTCTTTACCACGGATACCGACAACTACATTGCCAACGACAGCAACGGTGTGTCACAAAACATCGGTGATTATCGTTTTAATGGTTATGATGCCACTATCACTAACCAAAGCATTGAAGGTTTGAAACTGAGCTTGGCGTATAACTACCTCAACTCAAAAGACCGTCATGCAGATGAAACTCGCAGCGATGGGTTAAACTATCGTCCAAAACACCAAATCCGTTTTGAAGCGGCATATCAACTGCCAACCGATACCAAGTTGCACCTGAATGTGCAGCGGGTGATCGACCAAGTGTACTTCCAAAACGTGCGAGTAAACGGTGTACGTACCCTGACAGAGTTCGGCTTGAATCCATACACCTTAGTGGATGTGAAGCTGAGCCAAGGCTTCATGGATGATAAGTTAGAGATGTATATCCGCGCTGCCAATCTGTTGGATGAAAATTACTACCAAAGCGACTCCATGCCGATGGCAGGTCGTCAGGTATTTTTAGGACTTAACTGGCAGATTTAATCATGCGTTTGCTCGAACTGGATGGGGTGAATTTTAACTATGGCAGCGGCCAGCCGTGGATCTTTCGAGATCTCAATTTTCGGCTGGAGTCTGGTAGTTGCCATTGTCTCACTGGCCCTACAGGTTCGGGTAAATCCACCCTGCTACAGTTACTTGCCGGATTACTGAGCCGCCCATTTGAGGGCGGCGTCTTTCGTCGGCAAGGCTTGCTAGTCGGATTGGTGATGCAAGATCCGCAAGTGCAGTTGCTGCGCCAAACCGTAGGCGCCGAAGTGGCGTTTGCGCTAGAAAACTTGGCGTTAGCCTCTGAAGAGATGATCCCCATGGTGCAACGCGCGTTGCGCCGTGTGGGTTTATTTGTCAGCTTAGATTGTCCCATCAGCAATCTGTCGTTGGGGCAAAAATACCGTTTAATGATGGCGGCGCAGCTGGTGTGCAACCCTGCGGTGCTGTTACTCGATGAGCCGTGGGCGCAACTCGATGATCGTGGCGTTGATGAACTGCTGATGGTTATCCGCGGCCTGGTGGCTGATGGCATTGCGGTGGTGATCAGCGAACACAATCCGCGTCCTTTTGATGGTCTGGTTGATAACTTTTGGCAACTGGCCGATGGTCGCTTGCTCGCTGGCATCTATCAAACTCGGCACACGATTCCGATGAAAGCGATAGCAGCGCGCGATGAAGTGATCGTCGAGTTTGATCCATTTGAATATCGCTTTTTAGGTGATAGCCCGCTGTTTAGCAGTGAGCACCCGCTGCAAGTGCGCCGCGGTGAGTTAATTTCAATTGTGGGCGATAATGGCGCTGGTAAAAGCAGTTTGATGAAGTCGATGGCGGGAATACAGGGCAATACGGCGTCGTTACCGCTCAAAGTGTTTGGCGAGCGTCCCAAAGCCGGAGCTTATGGGGCCAAGTTAGGTTTGTTGATGCAGCGTCCGAATCGGCAGCTGTTTGAAAACAGCGTGCACGATGAAATCACCTTTAGCCTAAAACGCTTTTCTCTGCCGCTCGACAGTGCTTGTGAATTATTACATGAACTCGGTCTTGCGGAGTTTGCAAAACTCTCGCCGCATAAGCTGTCATATGGGCAGCAGCATTTGGTCGCCTTAGCATCCTTGGTGTGTTACCAGCCGCAGCTGCTGTTACTCGACGATCCACTTGCGGGGTTAGATGCTGAGTATTTTGACCGCTTCTGTTTAATGATCAATCGCCTCCGTGAGCAAGGCTCGGCCGTGGTGATCACCAGTCACAGGCCGTTAAAACATATTCCCACCACACAGCAGTGGGATATATCAAAGGGGATGCTATTGAATCGCCATTCAGTTGAGGAAACTCACCATGCCTGTTAGTCAGTTTTCCCGCCCCCATTCGCAGCCTGTGTCTGGTAGAACCTTGTGGTTTGCGGGCATAGCGATGTTACTGGCGCTGTTGCTATCTTCAGCCGCCTTTTTTCTCCCCGACGCGCAATTGCCGTGGTTAGTCCTCGTGAATGCCCTGTTAGTGTTGCACGGGGTGATCAACAAAGGGCGCATTAGCGGTCTGATTCGTTACATCGCCATGCAACTGGTATTCACCGTGGTGCTTTATTTGGCGATTCACGGTGGTAACCAAGTGGGCCAAGGGCTGTTGGCGGTGGCGCGGATTTTTCTTGCGGTGGTGCCGGGATGGTGGCTGACACACAGTGTCAGCGGTGAAGCCATTGGTGAGTTACTCAGTAAATTTATGCCATCCAAATGGGCCTTTGTGGCCGTCGCATCACTGAATTTGCTGCCGTTTATGATGAATGAAGCCCGCGAAATTTATCAATTGCAGCTGCTACGCGGTGCGCGAATTGCGCCAAAACAACTGTTGAATCCGCGTAACTGGAGCGAGCTGTGCTACTGCGTGTTATTTCCGCTGCTGGTGCAACTGCTGAAATTAGCGCAACAAACCGCAATCGCAGCACGGGCACGCCATTTTGGCCATAAATTGCGTCGTACGCATTGGCGCCTTGCGCGGAGTAAACATGACCACAAGTAGTCACAGTAACAATAGCCACACCCATGAGAGCCAACCTAGAGGCTTTCAACTGCAGGATGCACTGTTTATCGGTTTCTGCGCCACGTTGCTGGTGGCATTAAAGAGCATTTTGCGGCTTCGTTTAGGGCTTTCGGGGCACTCGATGCTGTTGATGAGTTTCTTCTATCTCATCTGTTATTGCACCGTGGCGCGGATTGGCGCGATTACCGCGTGTGGGGCAATGGCGGGTGCCGTGGCGGCGGTGATCGGTGTCGGCAAAGGTGGCCCCTTCCTGTTTATCAAGTTTCTCGCCCCAGCGATCGCGATGGAACTGACCTTGATCATCGTGCAAAGCCTATTAACCCTGCGCTGGCGGCTGATTGTGGTGGCTGTTGTCGGCAGTATTGCTTGGTCTGCCAAAGGGCTACTGGAAGATCTCTTGGTCGGTATGAGCTGGCAAGTGGCCTTAGTGCGTTTTGGCACCAAAGTCGCGGCGGGTGGCTTGTTTGCTGCCATTGGTGCGTTATTGGTTATTCCGGTGATGAAGCGCTTAAAAGCGCACGATTTGTTATATCGCAACAGTAAGTTAGATCAGGAGTTTTGATGACCGATTGGTTGATTTGTATCGACGATACCGATGACATTGGCACCAAAGGCACCGGCGAAATTGCCAGTGAAATTGCCGATATTTTGCAGCAGGCAGACCCTCAGGCGAGATTGTCGTTCGTGACCCGTCATCAGTTGTATGTACATCCTGATATTCCCTACACCTCCCATAACAGCGCCATGTGTTTTGCCTACAGCGGCAGCCTGTCGTTGTGTCAGTTGCGTGAATTGGCGATTCATCATCTGCAGCAAGAATCTGCTGCAGCGGCCGACCCCGGTTTGGCGTTAGTTAATCTTGCAGAACTGGATGACGTTGAAGTGCTGAAGCAGTTTGGCCTCAGCGCTAAACAGCAAGTCTTGACCAAAGCGGATGCCTATCAACTGGCTGATCAGCTGGGTATTGCGCTGAGTGAACACGGTGGCACAGGTCAGGGCGTTATTGGGGCCATCGCCGGTTTAGGTTTACGTTTGACTGGCAACGATGGCCGCGTAAAAGGCCAGATCCAATTGGGTCAAGGTGAGCAACCCGCGCAATATCAAGTGACTGATGTGCTCGCACGCACTGGACTCGATGGGGTATTGACCACCGATGGCCAGTGGTTGGACGGCGATGAAACCGTGTGGCTATCAGGTAAAGTCAAAGCGGTGTGGGCGCACAGCAAGTTTGCCCTGCTGGTGAGTTCAACTGAGCACGGCTGGAGTAACGCCAGCAAACAAGCGTTGAAGGATTATTGATGTCTTTGCCAGATCACTTTGCTTATTTCGATGGCCAATGGGTATTTAACGGTGGCCGTGAGGATCTCGACACTGCGCGCGAGCAAGCGGCAATATGCCCTCGCTTTCAAGAGGATGACGAAGATGAGCAAGTCGATGATGTGCGCAAAAGTTGCTATAACTGCGCCTTTCGACGTTGGTCTCCGGACAGTTTTAGCTGCACGGTCATGGCCGATATTATCCTTAGCTAATTATAAAAAATGTCGCCTTGATACAGGCAAAAATTAACCATAGCTTATAAACTAAAGCTTCTTGTATCAGTCGCTGTGCGTGGCACAGTCGCACGGTCAGATTGGCCGATGTTTTCGGGAAGCGCTCCATGTCAGAAGTACTGCAGCCAGCAGATTTAGTCAAAGTACCTGTCGCAAATGTTGAACTGGGCATGTACGTTGCTGCCATTGAAAGCAACGGCAAAGTTGCCGTCACTAATGCGGGCAAATTATCAAAAGCCGCGATTGCTACCTTGCAAGCGCGTGGGATTAAATTTGTTTGGGTCGACATGGGACGTTCCGATATTGCCGCGCCTGCTGCTGAAGCATCCGCAGTAGAAGAGATTCCTGCCGCAACTCCCAAGACTAAACGCGCAATCAATCGTCAACAGGCCCAAGATGATGCCAAATCTCTGCTCAATGAAGCCAAAGGCTTGATCCGCAAAGTGCTGTCGGAAACCTTTGAAGGCAAGGCAATTGAAGTAAAGCCGTTTGAAGCGTTGGCCGACAATATGATTGAGTCAGTCATGGGCCATTCAGATGCGCTGAAGTGTGTCAGTGCCTTGCGCTCCAAAGATGCGTACTTACTGGAACATTCGGTAAACGTTGCCGTGCTGTTGGTGACCTTTGGCCGCTACCTCAACTTTGACCGCCCCATGCTAAAACAGTTAGCCATTGGTGGCATTTTGCACGATATCGGCAAGATCAAGGTCGATGATGCGATTCTCAACAAACCCGGCAAATTGACCCCGGAAGAGTTTGAAGAGATGAAACTGCATCAGGTGTATGCCATGCCGATTATGTCGGAAGCCACCGGTATTTCGCAGATCAGTAAAGATGTCTGCTTAATGCACCATGAAAAGCTCGATGGCAAAGGTTATCCGCGTGGTCTCAAAGGCGATCAACTGCCAAAGCATGGCCGCATGAGCTGCATTGTCGATATTTACGATGCCTTGACCGCGACCCGCTGTTACAAAGAAGCCATGAGCCCAGCTGCAGCGTTTAAAATTTTGCTGAGCTTAACGCCGTTCCACCTCGATGAAAGCTTGGTATATGAATTTATCCGTTGTGTCGGGGTTTATCCGGTGGGCTCGCTGGTGGAACTGTCTGATGGCCGTGTTGGCATTGTTTGGGATACCGAAGGGCGTGATGTAACCCATCCGATTGTGAAATGCTTCTATAACAACAAGCACAAGCACCATACCGAAGTGACCTTGGTGGATTTAAAGCTGTCGGCACTGCATATCGAACGCGGTGTGTCGCCCAGTAGCATGGACGTTGACCCTAGTCCCTTCTATTAATTTTTACTGTAGCCGTTACACTGTCGAGGCCTGCACTTATCGCAGGCCTTTTCTATGTTGGAGGTTTGCATGTCGCACTGGAAGGCTGCGCTGCTGTTATTGTTATCGCTCTGTTTACTGGTGCCGGGGGTAACCCAGCCGATTTTGTCACTCACGGGCACAGTGGAGAAAGCTAAGCTGTCGGCGGCGGGCATGGACATGTTAGCCACCAGTGTCGCCGATGATTCAGAGGCAGATCGCAAACATGCGCGCAATATGATTGGCATGGTGGCGGGCTTGTTTGGCCTTAATCATCTTGAAGGTGAAGTGCAGGTATTTGATAAAACCCGCAGCATCTGGAGTACGGTGACTGAACTGCATGATAGCGGCAATATTGCGGTGGCGTTTTTGGTAATGCTGTTTTCGGTGATCATTCCGGTCATCAAAATTATGTTGACCTTGCTATCGATGCTGGCGCGCGAATCGCTGGCGCGCGGGCTGCAACAGGTTTCTGGCGCCTTATCCAAATGGTCGATGGCCGATGTGTTTGTGGTGGCGCTGATCATCAGCTTTATGGCCGGCAATGCCTCTGCGGGGATGGGTGATATGGTACGAACCAATGCCAGTTTTGGCAGTGGTTTCTGGTTTTTCCTTGGTTATTGTTTACTGTCGTTGCTGGGACAGAGCTTGATGAAGCCGTCAGTGAAGACTAACTACTAATATCTAAAAGTGATAAAAATAATTTTTATAAAACCTAAAGCTATTAAGTATGGTTTTTGATTATTGGCCGCATTCACCACGGCTCGCGATAATCAGCGCCATGTAGACTTAATGGCTTGAGAGTAGATATGAAAATTATTCAGCTGTTGTGCGCTGCAGTGGGACTGGTGCTGGTGACACAATATTGCTCTGCCATCGTGCAAGCCATAGTGTATTTGGGCACATTTATTGGTTTGTGGTGGGGTTTTTATCGCTCGCAACAAGCTCGCCACACAGCTCGACACACAGCTCGCCACCCAGAATAGGACCGCAGCTAATCATTGCTGCGGTCTTTCACTTTCATGTTTAAGATGAGCTAACTATTGCCAAGCACACCATTAGTGGCGATCGGCACAATCCAGTAACGGCACGGATTATGCTGACACACGGCGGCGATAGCGGCCAATAACTCTTCTTGCCGTTGCTGCGGATGCATCACTTCAAATTTAAAAAACTCGCGGTAACCTTCCACTTGCTCCTTTAGGTTGTACTGACTGTGTTCGTGGCTAAAGCCACAGATATTGATCAAGCTAAAACCTGAAAGGTAATCCTGCGACATCAAGCAATCGACAATGTCATCTTTGATGTTGTGTTGGCTAATCAGCACTAACAGCTGTTTCATTTGCGTTTCTCCAACGTTTCATAAAGCAATGGCAACAGATACAGGGTGGTAATGGTGGAGGTGATCAGCCCGCCAATCACCACAATTGCCAATGGCCGTTGAATTTCCGCCCCGGGGCCGGTGGCCAATGCCAGTGGGATAAGGCCAAACATGGCGGTGGTGGCGGTCATCAAAATCGGTCTCAAGCGGCGCGCTGCACCTTGTTTAACCCGATCTTCCAAGGTGGCAAACAGATGGCGAGATTGCTCGTAGTAGCTGACCATCACCACGCCGTTGAGCACCGCAACCCCAAGCAGCGCGATAAAGCCGACCGAGGCGGGCACCGACAGATATTCCCCTGACAGATAGAGGCTGATAATGCCGCCCATCATGGCGAATGGCACGTTAGCCAAAATCAGCAGTGCCTTGGAAATGGTGCCGAAGGTGGTAAACAGGATCAGGTTGATCAGCATAATCGCCACCGGCACTACCAACAGCAGATTGTTGGTCGCACGCTGTTGGTTTTCAAACTCGCCACCAAAGTTGAGGCTAAAGCCTCTGGGCAACTTCAGTTGCTGATCCAAGGTGGTTTGCAACTCTTCGACAAAGCCGACAATATCGCGTCCAGTGACGTTAGTGGTCACCACCGCAAAGCGGTTGCCTTGCTCGCGGTCAATCAGAATGGGGCCTTCACGGAAGCTGATCTCGGCCAATTCACTCAAAGGTTTTTGAGTGGCGTCCGGCAGTAAAATCACTTGCTGCTGCAGCTGGGCTAGACTGCTGATGTTGTCACGCGGACGGGCGATCAGCACTGGCGTGCGCTTCTTACCCTGAATCACCTCAGTCACCATAATCCCTTCCAACTGGCTCTTGAGGTAGCGCCCAAAGCTCATTGCATCCATGCCGTAGTAACTGGCCAAGCCATCTTTCAGTTTGAGATTGATAAACGGACTGCCTTCGGTCATCGCGGTTTTTACATCCTGCGCGCCCGCAGTATGGCTAGTGATATCCGCAATCTGCCCCGCCAACTGGTTAAGCTGACCAAGGTCATCGCCAAAGATTTTTATCGCCACGTCACCGATGCTGCCGGTGAGCATTTCCGATACCCGCATCTGGATCGGTTGGGTAAAGTTGAAGTCGATACCGGGGAATTTCAGCACTTCGGTACGAATTGCATCAATCAACTCGTTCTTGGTGGCGAAACGCCATTCATTCGACGGTTTTAACTGCAGGAATACATCGGTTTCGTTGAGTCCCATTGGATCGAGGCCGAGTTCGTCGGCACCCGTGCGAGCCACCAGTTGCTCAATCTCCGGCACTGTTTGCAGCAGGTGCTGCTCAATCTGCTTATCCAGTTCCAGAGACGACGGCAGCGAGATCGAGGGCGATTTTGCCAACTGCAGAATAATGTCGCCCTCATCCAACGTCGGCATAAAGGTTTTGCCGACGAGGGTAAACAGGCCAAAGCTCAGTACCAGTAGGGTGCTGGCGATTGCCACTGCTTTTTTACCGTGGCCGAGTACCCAAGTGAGGGTGGCCAGATAATGGCGTTTCAGCCAGTGGACAAACTTAGGTTCTTCCACTGCTTTCTCATTGACCAAGTAGGAGGCCAGCACTGGAATGATGGTCAGCGCCAAGATTAACGCCGACAACATGGCAAACACGATAGTGACCGCTACGGGAGTGAACATCTTGCCTTCGAGGCCAGTCAGCGTCAGCAGCGGCGAGAACACGATCATCACGATGACGGTGCCCGACACTACTGGCGTTGCCACATCCTTGGTGGCACGATAGATCAGGTGTAATCGCGGCACGCGCTGGCCGCCGGCCAGTTGGTTGACCATGTTTTCCACCACCACCACAGAGGAATCGACCAACATGCCGATGGCGATCACCAAGCCGCCAAGGCTCATCAGGTTGGCTGATAGATTGAAGTAACGCATCAGAATAAAGGTCGCCAGCGCAGCCAGCGGCAAGGCAAACGACACTACGAGGGCCGCGCGGACATTGCCAAGAAATAGCGCCAGCAAAATGATCACTAACACAACCGCTTCAACCAGCGCTTCGGAAATGGTGCCGATGGCCGTATTGATCAACTTGGCGCGGTCATAAAACACGTTGAGTTTGCTGCCAGCGGGCAGGGTCTTTTCAATGTCGGCCAGTTTCAGTTTTACTGCGTTCACCATATCAGCGGTATTGGCATTCTTCAGAGCAACAATCAGCGCTTCAGTGGTTTCGCTGCCATCTTTGGTCACTGCGCCGTAGCGGGCGAGGTGACCAATCTCGACGTTGGCCAAGTCCTGCAGCCGATAGCTGCCGTTGGCGTTACTGACAATCACCATCTGCCGCAAGGCTTCCAATGAATCGATGCGGCCTTCGGTGCGCACGGTAAAGTTGTCGGTGCCGACGGTAATCCGCCCCGCGCCGGTGTTGACGTTATTGGCTTCAATGCGGGCAATCAGTTCATCTTGGCTGAGGCCTGCTTGAGCCAGCGCTTGTGGATTGGGGGTGATCTGCAGCGTCTTGGCAAAGCCACCGAGAATATTCACATCGGCAACGCCCGGTACGGTGCGCAGCAGTGGCCGCACTTGCCACTCCAGTAGCTGGCGCCGTTCCAACAGCGTCATCGATGGATTTTCCAGTGAAAACATAAAGATTTCACTGAGCGGCGTGCTCATTGGCGCGATGCCGCCTTCAATGGTGGCGGGCAGTTTGTCTTTCACTGCTGCCAGCCGATCGCTGACCTGTTGCCGTGCCCAATAAATATCAGTGCCTTCGTTGAAATCTAGGGTAATCGCGGTAATCGCATACTTGGTGGTGGAGCGCAAAATTGATTGTTGCGGGATACCCAAGAGTTCGGTTTCGACCGGCACCGTCACTTGCGATTCAATCTCTTCCGCCGTCATCCCCGGCGCTTTCAGAATGATTTTGACCTGTGTTGGGGAAATATCGGGAAACGCATCTAGCGGAATCCCTAGCCATGCGAAGCTGCCCGCAGCCGCCAAAATAAGGCCGGTGATCAGCATAAACAGCCGCTGAGTCAGCGAAAAGCGGATCATTGCGTTTAGCATGTTACTCGCCTCCCAAACCCAGTAGCATGCCTTTTGCCGCTGCCACTGACTCACTCAATACTTCACTGTGTTCCAGTGCCGGTTCAGGTTGCACTAGGTAGCTATCGCCACTGACGCCAACAATCAACACCTCAGTAGGTAGCAGTTGTTCGCCTTGATGACGCAGCACGCGGCTGCCCGTGCCCCAGCTGTACACGCTTTGCTTCGGCAGTTGCAGGGCGTTGAGGCTTCTAAGTGGCGTTGCTTGCAGTTGCTGCCCGAGGGTCAGGCCACATTCATCGGGGATTGCGGCACTCCATGCTTGCACAAAACCACCCACGGCTAATTGCGCTTTGTGTTCGATGGGCAGTTGGCAGTTGGCCAGTTGCACCGCTTGAACCTCTGCGGCGATCATCAATGGCAACTGCAGCTGCAGTCGAATATCTTCAAGCGGAATCAGTGATAACAGCGGCTCGCCTTCCATCACTTGCGTCGTGGCGACGTCGTAGCGTAATACACCCGCTTTCGGTGCCAGCAATACCATGCCTTGCTGTGCTGGAGCGGGTTGCAGCAACTCCATAAAGTGATGCATATGCTCAAATTTGAGCTTGGCCGCAAAATATTGCTCGCTAATCTGACTCCACATCTCGGCGCCAATAGTGCCCTTTTTGTGGAGTGGTTTATTGTGTTGATAGCGGCTTTCGGCTAGATCAAAGCTTTCTTCAGCGGCCGCAAACTGCATCTGAAAATGGTGAATCCCTGCACCTTGCAGCAGTGCTATCGGCTGCTCTTTGACAACGACGCTGCCGTTGCTGACCAGCCAATGATGCTGTTGAATGGTTTCGGGCACGCTCAGCACAAAGGCGTTGCCGGGCTCAAAGCTGACTTGGGCAGGCACTGGGCTGGCGGGAATTTGGTTAACGCTGCTGACGCTAGTAAAACTCACACTGAGATTGGCAAGGCTGCTTACGCTCAAGGGGTCAGCAGCTAGGGCGCAGCTCAATACACTCAAGGCTGTACAAGTGAAAAATGATGTCCGTTTCATAAGCTAACTCCAAGCGCTTGTAACTGTTTTGAATGCAATTCGGCTTGCTGCAACTGGGTAAGTTGCAGCCGACTTTCGGTGGCTAAGGTATCGATATAACTGCGCAGCCATGCCTGATATTGGGCAAAACCTTGCTGCTTGGTGGCGGCCAGCGCGTCGGTCAATTGCTGATTGAGCGTGAGCGATTGCTGCAATAGCTGCTGTTGTTGTTGCAGTTGCAGTTGTTGCTGCCGCAGCTCTGCGAGGGTGAGTTTGGTTTGCAGTAGCAGTTGTTGTTGCTGTTGTGCGAGTAACAATTCTTGTTCGACCAAACTGCCGACTTCTGCCTGACTCAAGCCGCTGCCGATGCTCAGTGGAATATCCAGCGCGACGCCGATGGCTTGCTCTTCCATACCGATTGTTGCGGTGTTCTTGCCGTTTAATGACAAGGTCCATGGGGTTTCCACTCCATCCGCACGAGATTGGCCGAGCAGCTTTTGCCGTTGCAACTGCAAGCTGGTTAACTGGAACAGTGGATTTTGGCTGCCGTCATCCTGCGGTAACGCACGCTTGCTTTCATCAAGCGGCGGTAGTTCTGCCACACCGGTCAGCCGTTGCAGCGCATCGGTGGCGGTTTGCAACTGTTGCTGTAGCGGCAGTTGGCTTAGCTGTAACTCTAGCAATTCTCGCTGCACCATCAGCAGTTGGCTGCTAGAGGCTTCACCGCTTTGATGCAGCGCCTGCTGGTGGCTGACAAGCTGCTCAAGCAGTTGTTGTCGATGCTGCAATTGCGCTAATTCCGCTTGGGCGAGTTGTTGCTGCCACCAGTATTGGCGCAGCAAGCCTGACAGATAAAGCTGTTGCAGCTTTTGCTGCTGTGCGGTTAGCTGTTGATCCAATGGCTTCAACTTGGCTTCTAAGCGGTGCAGTGCTGGAGACTTTAGTGCCAAGTTGAGGTTCAGTTCCTGCTCAAAACTGCGCTGGCTATCGAGCCCTTGCAGGTGGCTAATGCTGATGCTTGGTAAACCCAGCAACCACGAAGAACTTTGATAAAGTGGTGCTTGTTGTGCTGAACTGTGCTGTAGTTTAGCTTGTGCTTGCGTAACTAACGCATGCAGAGTTGCCTCATCGGCAGCCCTTACTGGCAAGATTGGCAACAGCAATGCCAACGCCAAATAAAGTGAATGTGGTTTCATAGGCCGTATTTCATGGGGGAAAATAATGCCCTGCCAGCCTGACACATTCAGTTAGCGCGATCGTCGGGGAAATGTCCCTAAAAGCTGCTTATGGTACATATGTACCATAAGGCTATTTTGTTGATTTTAAAGTGTTTGCTGTATGGAGCGTTGTAAATGAAGGATTGGTTGCTGATTACTTTGCTGAGTATCATTACTCTACTCAATTTGCTGGATGTGCTGTCGGATCTCGACTTGGGTGTGCCTGCTTGGCACATAGTGCAAGAGAGTTTACTGGTGACATTATCTGGGCTGGGGGCGATTTACATCAGCAGTGATCTGCTGCGCCGTACACGCAAAATTCGGTTGTTGGCGACCAAGCTGAAACGTGCAGATCACCGCATTGGCAATATCTCAACCCGCATGAAGGCAGCTCGCGAAGAGTACACCCAAGCAGTACAACAGCAGTTTGAGCAGTGGGGCTTAACCCGTAGCGAACAAGAAGTGGCGCTGCTTTTGTTGAAAGGCTTGAGCTTTAGAGAAATTGCGGGGGTGCGTAACACCAAAGAGAAAACCGTACGCCAGCAAGCCTCGTCGATTTACACCAAAGCGGAAGTGGATGGTCGCCACAGCTTTTGTGCTTGGTTTATGGAAGATTTTATTCAGCCTGCCAACCAAGACGTGCCGGAGCAGGGCATGCAGGCTGCATAAGCAGTGGCTCTATGTTGTGTGGATGCAAGCGGCGAGTTAAGCCGCTGCCTACTGCCTACTGCTTAGTGCAGTGATACCACCGCCAACAGCGATCCCGAGCCAATACAAAACCACAATAGGGTCGCTGCGATTAATGGCTTGCTGCCTTGAGTGCGAAGTTTGCTGATGGTGATGCCGCAACCTACTAAAAACAGACACACAATCAACAGCCGTTTGCCGACCATAAAGATGCCGTCATACAAGGCTTGCCCCTGTGGTAGCAGGGTCGTAATCGCGATAGCGATGCAGTAGTACAGAATAAACATCGGCAATTTCAGTTTGCCATTGCCGCCAAACCATAGTGCACTCAACGCTGCGACTGGAATAATCCACAATGCTCGCGCCAGCTTAATCGTGGTGGCCGTCTTTAGCGCTTCTTCACCGTAGGCTGAGGCCGCACCGACCACCGATGACGTATCGTGAATCGCAATCGCGCTCCACACCCCAAAATCATGTTGGCTCAGTGCGAGCAGATGGCCAATCAGCGGAAACACAAACAAGGCGATTGAGTTCAGCACAAACACACAAGCCAGTGCTAACGCTGTTTGATCGTTTTTGGCGTTGATGGCGGGCGCAACCGCCGCAATCGCGCTGCCACCACAAATGGCGGTGCCACAGGCGATCAGGTGGCCGGTGTTACGTTCCAGTTTAAACAGCTTACTCAGTAGCGTGCCGATCACTAGGGTGGCAATGATAGAGCCAAGGATCAGCGGCAGATTCGCCATTGTGATAGTCGCCGCTTCGGCAAAGGGGATGCCGAACCCGAGGCAAACAATCGAAAACGACAGCAGCTTTTTGGTCACTGCGCCCACTTGCCAATCGCTCGGCATGCCAACAATATTGGCCAGCATAAAGCCTAATAACAGCGCAGTAGGTGAATTGATTACCGGCAGCAAACAGCTCACACCTAGCAGCAACAACAGCGTTTTGCGATAGCGTGGCTGTAACGACATACTGCTCAACATCCTCTTTCCCTTCATGGCAATTTCGCGATTGAGGATGGCAGTATAAAAAGTGTCTGACAATGAGAAAAATCAAATTAACTTAATTGAGTGATTCAAAAATATTGAATCTTAGGGTGAGGGATTTCCTCGTGGCAGGCGTGGCGACCACTCAGTGCTAAAAATAGCAACGGCCAACCTAAGTTGACCGTTGTCGATGTGACGTTTGCGCCTGAGACCGGAGCTTTAGCCAAAGGCATAGCGCATCCCGCTGCCAAGCTCATCGGCTTGCATGCCTTGTGGGGTGTGGTCATGCAGCAAGCTGATCCAGTGACGTTGATTGTTAGGGCTGGCGCCGTTCTCTAACAATACGTCCTGCAACTTAGCGCAATCATTGGCACCGATGTCGCCTTGACTATCAAAGCACAGTTCTAAGTGGCAGCCGGTTTCATGTTTCAGCAGCAGCGACTGCGGATTTTCGCGCTGGCCACTGAGGGCGACAAACTGGCTTGGATGACGCAAGCCGGTGAAGGTGCCGTCTTTGCCACAAGCCAACAGGTGTTGGTAGTACACCAAGTAGCCCTTCACGTCTTGATGCGAGCCTTTGCTCAGTGGAAAAAGTTCATCCATTAATTGCTTCGCGTTGTGCAATTTGTCGGCAATATGGCGTAAAGTTAACGTCTGACACGCGACCACTGCGGCAGCAATGCGCGGATGATGTGTTTTTAACTCGGTATGGTTTAATGAAATACTCATACTGTTTACTCCCGTGGTTGCCGTGTGGTGATAATCCCTTATTGGATGTTTTGTAGACTATCGAAATTTTTACTATAATTTCACAATAAAAATTCTACATTGTGAATTTTACAAAATGCGCAACGAAATCAGCCTGACTCGCAAGTCCCATTTTCTCGGTACTAAAATCCGTAACCTACGGAAACGTAACCATTTAACTATGGAAGATCTGTCTGCCCGTTGTGTGCGACTCGACTCGGAGAACGCGCCATCGGTGTCTTATCTGTCGATGATCGAACGCGGCAAACGCACGCCAAGTGTGGATATGCTGCGGGTGATTGCCGCGGTTTTTCAAAAAGAGTTGGATTGGTTTCTCGATGATACGCCGAGCGATGAAGCTATCGTGCCGCAAAAAGGGCGCCGTGGTGGGCTCGATGGCATGGTGTTGGAGCCGGGCTTTTTGTTCTCAGGCGATATTTTGCAGATCGCCATTCCTGAAATGCTGTCACAAACCGGCACCAGTGGCCGCCAGTTCGCCCAGCTGTTGATCCGCGCCTATCAGGAATATCACCAAAACCATTTCCCTGATTTGGAGCGTGCCGCCGAAGATATTGGCAACAAGCAGTTGGCCTTGTCGGTGGAGGAGTTGGTGCGCCTTGCCGAAGCGCAGGGGTTAAAAATTCGTTGGTTTAGTGAAGCGCCCAAAACAGTGATTGATGCGCATGGCATCAGTGGTCAGCGGGTGATCACTTCCTATCTTGAAGGGCCGGGCAAGCTGGCGCTGAATGAGATCCTCAAAACCAGCCCAACCCGGATGAAGTATGACCTTGGGGTGCATATTGGTCACTGCGTGCTGCACAACAGCGATGGCTATAACAATGTGCTCAGTATCGGCTCAGCCAGTGCCGCCGATGCAGCGCCTATTCAATCGGGCTCGGTGAACGCCCAAGATATTTTGCAGGCGTGGCGTGAGTTTGAGGCGAGTTTCTTTGCCGGGGCGCTGTTATGCCCAAAAGTGCCATTCCGGCAACTATTAGATCGCCAAGGCTATGAAGTGGGCGTGCACAAGTTAGCGCAAGTATCACCCTCGGTGGCGATGCGGCGCATGACCGTGGTATCGCCTTATCCGCACTGGCACTACTTCGATGCTTATGCGCCGGGCAAACTCAAGGCGGTATATCGCGGCAACGGTATTCCGCTGCCATGGGGTAATATGCGTACTGTCGCCGACCCTTGTCAGCACTGGTCGGTGTTTCGCATGATCACTGAGCCAAAAGATGGCAGTGCGGCGCAAATCTCGTTGCTGGATACTGAAAATCAAACCCGCATCTACTGCTGTGAATCAGTTCGTGTTCGCGATCTTGCCGGAAATAATCGGGTGTTGTGTGCTGGGATTGACCTTAACCCAGCCATTGAAGCCCAAGGCGAAGATGCTGCAGAACTGGCCGCCAGCTTGAAGCAGGTGTGTGTCGCTAATGGCGGTGAAGTGGATATTCCGGCGCCGATTAAGCGCAAGCTGCACACCATTTCACGTATTCTCAACATCAACTGGTTAGAGCGCGGCTTACAACAGCAGGCGCGTTTAATCTGTGCCCGCGGCGCGGTATGTCCGCGCTCTCCAAGTTGCTACGACGGTTGTAAAGGCGGCAAGGCGGATGATTAACACGCCAGTGCAGCAGTTTTTATAAACTCATCAGCTACAAAAATCGGCGCTTATTTGCGCCGATTTGTTTTGTTAAAGCGTGTTTGCTCAAGCGCGATGCTGTCACTTAGCTTAAATTGCCCCACTAACTGTTTGAGTGAGTCCGCCAGTTGATTCAACGCTTGGCTGGCTTCGGCAGCTTCATTGGCGCGCAGTTCACTGCGGCTGCTCACTTCGCTCATATCGGTCAGATGATGATTGATTTCATGCACGGTGGCGCTTTGCTGCTCAGTGGCCGCGGCCACCTGCATGTTCATATCGCTGATTTGGGCGATCCGCTTAGAGATATGTTGCAGCGCTTGGGTGACATCATCCGCAGCGGCAACACCGAGCTTAGAGCGCTGCTGGCTTTGTTGCATCGCCGTCACCGCTTTGCTTGCTTCGCGCTGCAGAGTATTGATCATCTGCTGCACTTCATCGGTGGAGCTGGCGGTGCGCGTTGCCAAACCGCGTACCTCATCGGCAACCACAGAGAAACCGCGTCCGGCTTCACCGGCGCGAGCAGCTTCAATGGCGGCATTCAGCGCCAGTAGGTTCGTTTGCTCGGAGATGCTGCGAATCACCTCTAATACCGAGCCAATCGCATCGGTATTTTCCGACAAGTTATTGATAATTTCTGCCATATTACCGACATCGGCAGACAACTCATTAATCACTTGGCGGGCACGTAATACCACCTGTTGGCCGTTGGCGGCGTCTTCATTAGCTGCGCGCGCCGCCTCAGCTGCGTAGGCTGCGTTATTGGCAATTTCGTTGACGGTGGCGCCCATTTCGGTTACCGCGGCGGCAACCGTGACGGCATGATCATGCTGCTGTTGCCGATCCAGCACGGTTTGCTGGGCGTGGCTGTCAGCCATATGTGCCGCCATGCTCAAGCTTTCACTGGTGTTTGCCACGTTTTGAATCGACTGCTGAATCTTATCCACAAAGCGATTAAAGCCGCGAGCTAATAGCCCGAGTTCATCGCGGCTATTCTCTGGTAACCGTTTACGCAGATCGCCATCGCCTTGGCCCAGTTCAGCAAACATAGTAGCGGCGGCACTGATCGGTTTGCTAATCGAGCCGCCAACCCAAATGGCCAATAGAATGAACAGGGCACAAACACTCAGCGTCAAGCCAAAAATCTTCCAGCTGGCGTTATCCAACGCCGCAAAAATCTCCTGCTCTGGCACTTCCGCCACCAGATACCAGCCAATCTCAGGCATATAGCTGCTGGCGACTAACACTGTGTCGTTATCGCTGCCGACGTGCACCATCGCCAGTGATTGCTGCTGCAACAAGCCGCTCAGATCGCTGTTGGGGTAGAGTTGTTGCAAGCGGCTATTACCGACCAGCTGGTTATTGCGATGGATTTGTACCTTACCCTCGGCATCAACCAGATACACTTGGCCGCTTTGTTCGATTTGGAAACGACTCAGCAGATTCGCCATATCATTCAGACTTTTCCCCAGCCCAACCAAGGCGCGGCCATTGACTTGCTGATAGTTGATAAACAGCTTTACGTCACCGCTTTTGGGCTCAGTGTACAGCTGCAACATCTTGTCTTGGCCGCTATTTCGGTAGCGGAAAAACCAGCCATCTTGCGCTGGAGTCAGGATCCGCAACAGGCCGTTCTGGGTGTAGTAAGCTGCGGTTTCACGGTCGGCATAAGAGGCCTGCGCTAAATCATATTGACTGACTAAGGCTTGCAGTCGCTGTTCAACGAGTGGCTCTTCCGCATCGGGACGACCACGTTGCAACCAACTGCCCAATAGTGGGTCATTCGCCAGTTGTTCTGATGCCTGCAACAAGCCGCCGATTTCGAGTTCGATGCGATAGCGGATCTGCAGTAGCAGGTTAGGCAGCTCAGAGTTGAGCATACGTTGGCTAATCACTTCCCTAGCGCTACGTTGGCCTAAGGTGCCTGCGACGATACTGGGCAGTAACACGGCCAGCACCATGGTGAGGATAAATTTCTGCTTGATGGAGAGCTTAATGAACGACATAACAGCAACCGACTTCTAGAATCCATTTATCACCGGCCTGTCCGGCGACAGCTTGGGATTATCCATAAGCTGTCGGTAGCTGCAATCAAAAGCCCCTTTAACGAATGTAAAGGTTACATGCCTGAGTAGTTCGGGCCGCTGCCGCCTTCTGGCGGGGTCCAACAGATATTCTGCGCCGGATCTTTAATGTCGCAGGTTTTGCAGTGAATGCAGTTTTGCGCGTTGATAACGAACTTGGGCGTATCGCCGCTGTTGACCACCTCATACACGCCCGCTGGGCAGTAGCGCTGAGCCGGTTCATCAAACAGCGGCAAATTGCTGGTGATGGGAATAGTTTTATCGCGCAATTTAAGGTGGTTTGGTTGGTCCTCTTCATGACTGATATTGCACAGATAGATGGACGAAAGTCGGTCAAAGGCCAGTTTGCCGTCTGGGGCTGGGTAATCAATTTTACTGAAATCCGCCGCTTTACCGAGGCAGCGATAATCGGGCTTATCATCGCGCAGTATTAGTGGGAAATTACCACCAAACCAGCTTTGTTCGAGGTAATTGAACATGCCGCCGAGCAGATTACCGAAGCGATGCAGCGCGGGGCCGAAGTTGCGCGCACTGTGCAACTCTTCATGCAACCAGCTGTGTTCCATCCGTTCGGCAAAGCAGGACAGGTCTTTGCAGCCTTCCACGCCTTTAATCAGTGCTTCGCCGATGGTTTCTGCGGCTAACATGCCGCTTTTCATGGCGGTATGAATCCCTTTGATTTTGGCAAAGTTCAAGGTGCCTGCATCGCAGCCAATCAAGAGTCCACCTGGGAAGCTCATTTTCGGTAGGGAATTGAAACCGCCTTTGCTGATGGCGCGGGCGCCATAGCCGATACGTTCGCCGTCAGCCAACAACTTGGCGAGCATTGGGTGGGTTTTGAAGCGCTGAAACTCATCAAACGGACTCAGGTGCGGATTGCGGTAGTTAAGGTCAACAATCAAACCTAAAGCAACCAATTGGTTATCCAAATGGTAGATAAAACCGCCGCCAGTGGCTTGGGTGAGCGGCCAACCGCTGGTGTGGATCACTTTACCCACTTGATGCTGCTCTGCGGGAATGCGCCAAACCTCTTTAAAGCCAATGCCGTAATGCTGCGGGCTTTTACCGTTATCCAAATGGTAGTGTTTAATCAGCTGTTTACCTAGGTGACCCCGGCTGCCTTCGGCAAAAATGGTGTACTTGGCGCGCAGCTCCATGCCGGCTACAAAGCTGTCTTTTTCTTTGCCTTGTTTATCCAGCCCCATGTCGCCAATCAATACACCGCACACCGCATCTTGCTCGTCATCCAGCAGTAACTCTTTGGCAGCGAAACCGGGGAAGATTTCCGCCCCCAGTGTTTCCGCTTGCTCGGCTAACCAACGGCATAGATTGCCGGCGCTGACCATATAGTTGCCTTCATTAGCCATCGACGCAGGTACAAACCGGTGCGGAATCGCGCGGCTGCCGTCGGTAGTTAACCAATGAAATTCATCTTGGGTGACTTTGGCATCAAGTGGCACATTCATGTTTTTCCAATCGTTGAAGAGTTCATCCAACGCACTGGTTTCCAGTAATGCCCCAGAAAAGATATGACTGCCGATGTCGGCCCCTTTTTCTACCACACACACTGATAGGGGATGTTCGCTATCACGGGCTATCTGCATCAAACGACAAGCGGCCGCCAAACCTGCAGGGCCAGCGCCGATGATAACTACGTCAAACTCCATTGATTCGCGTTCCATTTCTCTACCTCTATCGAGTGTGAAGGTGCCTGCAGCCCGCTGACTTACCCTAGTTATTATTGCTCACTCTGGCCTATTTTACCGTGGTAAAGCATTAGGCGCGTGAGAGTTGATAATAGTCACAGAATTGTCTTAAGTAAGTAAATACTGAATATAAAACAATCTGCTTAGGGGTTTTGTTGCTGTTAGTTTACACCTATAATAGTGGCTCGACGGTTCTCCGAGCTATTGTTCCTACGTCATAGAAGATACGGAATGGTAGCCGTGGCAATAGTGCCACTTGGGCGAGTGAAGAAATGAGTTCGCCTCCCGTGTTTGGAAAGGTGATCATGTCTCAACTTCAAGACGATTTTGGTCGTAGATTTCATTATCTGCGCATGTCGGTTACCGACGTATGTAATTTCAAATGTGGTTACTGTTTGCCGGATGGCTATCATCCGAACGGTAAACCCTCTTTTCTCACGCTCAGTGAAATCGAGCAATTGGTTGGCGCGTTTGCTGATGTTGGCACGCAAAAAATCCGCGTGACTGGCGGTGAACCCACCCTGCGTAAAGATTTTACTGACATCATTCGTTTGATCGCTGATAACGACCAAGTGAAGACCATTGCCACCACCACCAACGGTTATCGCTTAGAAGAGCATGCCAAAGAGTGGTATGACGCAGGTCTGCGCCGCATCAATGTGTCAGTTGACAGCCTCGACCCACGGATGTTCTACCAAATCACTGGCGAAAATAAATTCGACAAGGTGATGCGAGGCATCGACGCAGCCTTAGAAGCCGGCTTTGAACGGGTAAAAATAAACGCCGTACTGCTTAAAGATCTGAACGATAAAGATTTGCCGCGTTTTCTGCATTGGATTAAGTCCACGCCAATTGACCTGCGTTTCATTGAACTGATGGAAACTGGCTTGGGGCGTGACTATTTCCAAGCGCACCATCTGGCCGGTGAAAGCATCAAACAACGTCTAATGGCCGAGGGTTGGCAGTTGGATCAATCTGATGTGGACGATGGCCCAGCGAAAAACTTTAGCCACCCCGATTATCAAGGCCGGATCGGTCTGATTATGCCGTACGCGCAAAACTTCTGCGCAACCTGCAATCGTTTGCGGGTTTCGGCGACCGGTAAATTGCATCTGTGCTTGTTCACTGAACAGGGCATCGATTTGCGCGATTTGCTGCAATCAGAAACTCAGCGTGACGAATTGGTGGAACGCTTGCACCAACAGCTGCACTTGAAAAAGGAAACCCACTTCCTGCATCAAGGCTTTACTGGTGTGACGCAACATCTGGCATCAATCGGCGGTTAATTGTGGTTGGCGTTTCCTTGCGCCAGCCTCCGCAGCTTTTTTCGAATTAGGTTGTTTCAATGTCTAACTCTTTTACCCATATCAATGCTGATGGCAATGCCCACATGGTAGACGTGACTGATAAATCAGTCACTGAACGTGAAGCCCGCGCTGAAGCTTTTATCGAAATGGCGCCCGCCACGCTGGAGATGATTGTCAGTGGCAGTCACCACAAAGGTGATGTGTTTGCTACCGCCCGTATTGCTGGGATTATGGCTGCTAAAAATACCTCAGCGCTGATCCCGTTGTGCCATCCATTAATGCTTACCAAAGTGGAAGTGGATCTGGAAGCACAGCCAGAACACAACCGCGTGCGCATCACTAGCCTTTGTAAACTCAGTGGCAAAACCGGTGTCGAGATGGAAGCGCTGACAGCCGCCTCGGTGGCCGCGTTAACCATTTACGATATGTGTAAAGCGGTACAGAAAGATATGCACATCACCGGCGTGCGTTTGCTTGAAAAGCGCGGCGGCAAGTCTGGTCACTTTAAGGTATAAGTCGATGATTAACGTTTTATTTTTTGCGCAAGTACGCGAATTATTGGGCACCGCTTCTGTGCAAGTGGACTCTGCCGAGTTAACCACCGCGGCTGAGCTGCGTGCTCTCCTTGCCAGTCAAAATGACAAATGGGCGCAAGTGTTGGACTCCGACAAACTGCTGGTGGCCATCAACCAAACCATGAGCCAGTGGCATGCAACCATCAAAGACGGTGACGAAGTGGCCTTTTTCCCGCCGGTGACCGGAGGCTAATCATGCAAGCAAACAAGATCATCGTCCAAACAGAGGATTTTGATGTTGCCGCCGAATACGCTGCCATCGCGAACGATAATAGCGATGGTGCAGTGGTTACCTTTGTCGGCAAAGTGCGTGATTTTAACGATGGTGCCGAAGTCACTGACCTGACGTTAGAACATTATCCCGGCATGACTGAGAACGTGTTGCAGCAGATCGCCGTTGAAGCGCGTGAACGTTGGCCGCTGAATTGCGTCACCATTATTCACCGCGTTGGCACCATGCATCTGGGCGAGCAGATTGTGTTTATCGGCGTGACCAGTGCCCATCGCAAAGCGGCGTTTGCGGCGTGCGAATTTTTGATCGATTTCCTCAAAACCAAAGCCCCGTTTTGGAAGTTAGAAGCCAGCCCAGATGGACGTCATTGGGTGGATGCGCGTGACTCAGACGAGCAAGCGGCCAAGGCATGGAATAACGGAGACAAGTAATGCGCTTACTGCTGTTGTTGTGCGGATTGTTGAGTTTTACTGTGGTAGCGGATGAGGCAAGAATTGCCGCCGCAGCCAATATCAAATTCGCAATGCAGCAGATAGTTGAAAATTATCAGCAAGATACTGGCGCTAAGGTGCGGGTATCTTATGGTTCTTCGGGCAACTTTGTCTCCCAGTTAAGCCACGGCGCCCCGTTTGAGTTGTTTCTGTCTGCCGATGAAAAGTACGTCACCTTGGTTGAGCAAGCGGGCTTAACCGCCGACAGCGGCATCATCTACGCCTACGGTAAACTGGCGCTGGTGGCTTCAAATAATTCGAGTTTAGCGCTCGACCCACAATTGGATGGCCTGAAACAAGCGCTGTCACAAGGCAAGATTAAACGCTTTGCCATAGCCAATCCGGATCATGCCCCCTACGGCGAGAAAGCCCGAGAGTTATTAACCAACAAAGGGCTGTGGCAATCGCTGCAACCCAAGCTCGTGTTTGGCGAGAATGTGTCGCAAGCAGCCCAGTTCGCTATGAGCGGTTCCACCGATGGTGGGATTGTCGCCTTGTCGCTAGCAGTGGCGCCAGAGTTTAAACAACGCGGGCGTTACCTCGCGATTCCCGAAAGTGAATACTCACCTTTGGCGCAGCGAATGGTGCTAATGAAAGGCGCCTCCGAGCAAGCCAAAAATTTCTATCAATATCTGCAATCAGAGCGTGCCCGTCAGGTGTTTAGCGACTTTGGTTTTGGTCTACCGGATAAACGCTGATGGATTGGTTGGCGCTGTGGCTATCGGTCAAACTGGCAACAGTGAGCGTCATCATCCTGTTGCCGTTGGCGTTATGGCTCAGTCGCAGCTTGGCTTACCATCAGTTTTACGGCAAATCTTGGGCAGAAGCGCTGATTATGATCCCGCTGGTGTTACCGCCGACGGTTGTGGGTTATTACCTGCTGGTGGGGCTTGGCCGCGAAAGCTGGATTGGCAGCTTACTTGAGCGCTATTTTGACGCGCAGTTAGTATTTCATTTCTCTGGGCTGGTGATCGCCTCAATCCTAGTCAATATCCCGTTTGCGGTGCAGCCGATGCAGCGCGCCTTTGAAGCGATTCCCGCTGAAATTCGCGATGCCGCCGCCTGTTGTGGCATGAGCCGCTGGCGCATATTTTGGCGTGTAGAGTTGCCGTTAGCTTGGCCGGGCATTTTAACTGCTTTGGTGCTGAGTTTTTCCCATGTATTGGGTGAGTTTGGCGTGGTATTGATGATGGGCGGCGCGATTGATGGCGAAACCAAAACCCTGTCGATTGCGATTTACGATAGCGTGCAAGCGTTTGATTTTGATGGCGCGGGCGCAATGTCGTTGGTGCTGGTGGTGTTCGCCATGGTGACCTTGGCAATCACTTCGGCGATGTCGCGCCGAATGTTACGTCGTTAGGACGATGAGCAGGGATAGCAAAATGACTTCAATCACTACTGCCGCCACAACTGCCACGCCAATCAATGACACGAGTGCCACGTCAGCCACTACGCCTGCATTGCGGGTGCGGGTTGATCAACGCCAAGGGATTCCACTGCAAGCCGAGTTCAGTTGCGCTGCGGGTGAATTGTTGGCGGTAGTCGGGCCATCAGGTGGCGGTAAAACCACGCTGCTGCGAATGATTGCCGGATTAACTCGGCCTGAAAATGGCGAGATTTATTGTGGTGAGCAGCGCTGGTGTGATGCCAACACCTGTTTATCGCCGCAGCAACGTCACCTTGGTTATGTGCCGCAGCACTTTGGTTTGTTTCCGCATTTGAATGCCGAACAAAACGTGATGGCTGCGCTCGACCATCTGCCAAAAAAAGCGCGTCATGCGCAGGCTCTGGATTGGTTGCGGCGGGTGAATTTAGAGGGCTTTCCAGATCGGTTGCCGCATCAGCTCTCTGGCGGCCAAAAACAGCGGGTGGCACTGGCGCGCGCGTTGGCGCGTAATCCACAAGTGTTATTGCTTGATGAGCCATTTTCAGCGGTCGATCGCGGCACCCGCGAACGGCTCTACATCGAATTGGCGCAACTCAAAGCCAAGCTCAATATTCCGGTCATCATGGTCACTCACGACATCAATGAAGCCTTGCTGCTGGCTGACCGGGTGGTGCTGATCAGCCAAGGCGCCATGTTGCAACAAGGCGCGCCGCTGGCAGTCATGGCGAAACCGCATAACGAGTTAGTCGCACGCCATATGGGGTTACGCAATATCTTTGATGCCACCGTGGTCGCGGTAGAGAATCAAGATCAACTCGCTTGGTTGCAGTTTGGCGAGCAGCGTATCGCCTGCGATAACCCTGGTCATCTGCAACTCGGCATGAAACTGCGCTGGGTGATCCCCAACCAAGGGGTGCGATTTAACTCCATCAGCCAAGGCCGTTTGCCGCGCAGCTTCAACAAATTAACCGTCACCATTGAATCCTTGCTAGTGATGGGCGACATGGTGCGCATCGCGACTTCGGTGGCAGGGGTGAAGCATCCGCTGCAAGCGGAAGTCTCATTGAATCTGGCACAGAAGCTGGGTTTTAAAGAAGGAATGCAAACAGAGGTAGCGCTTAAATCGGAACTGATCCACCTGTTTCGCCATTAGATGATCAAAACTTAATCTCGCTGCCATGCTGCTTTAAAGCAGACTTCGTTATACTGCCATCCAGAAGCAAATTTCGCCGTACTTGTCTTTGCGATCATTAACCAAATAAGCGATCAATAACTTATTGGTTATTAATACTGATCAATTTAACGCCGACCTGCCGAGTAAAATCGTGGCGATTGTCGTGAGTGCGTCACTGAGTATGGCTATGATATTGACCATCGGCGTCAGCCGCTGCTTGAATGGGATTGATGGATGAAAATCTTACTTGTAGAAGACGACAGCACCACCCTCGACTATATTGCCAAAGGCTTTCAAGAGCAGGGTTATGGCATTGAAACCGCAACCGATGGCCAAAGCGGCTTGGTATTGGCGACCAGTCATCCGTTTGATCTCATTATTCTCGACCGCATGCTGCCACAACTCGATGGCTTAAAGCTGTTAGCGGCCCTGCGTGCCACTGGCAACCAAACGCCGGTGTTAATCCTCTCCGCCTTGAGTCATGTGGATGAACGCGTAAAAGGCTTGCGTGCCGGTGGCGATGATTACATGACCAAGCCGTTTGCTTTCTCAGAGCTGCTGGTGCGCGCAGAAAAGCTGATGCAACGTGGCGGTAGCGTACCTGCCAATACCCATATGCATGTTGGGCCGTTGAGCATGGAATTGTTGACCCGTTCGGTGACCCTTAACGGACAAGAGCTGCAACTGCAACCGAAAGAGTTTTTGCTGCTGAAATACCTGATGGAACATGCCAATCAGGTGGTAAGCCGCACCCTGCTGTTTGAAGCGGTGTGGGATTATCACTTTGATCCACGTACCAACGTGATTGATGTGCATATTGCTAAACTGCGGCGTAAGTTTGAGGAACTGGGCCACGGAGATCTTATTGAAACCGTTCGAGGAGCTGGATATCGCCTCCGAAAAGGCAATTAAGCCTCATCAAAGTAGTGTCTGGCGCATTACCATTATTTTTTCACTACTGGTGACATTGATCATCGGCAGTCTGCTGTACGCGGTTTATCGGCAGTTGGCCACTGAGCAAAAACTGCAAGTTGAGCAACACCTTATCTCGGAAGCGCAACGCTATCAGCAACTGGCGTTAACCGTTGACCGACGTGCGTTTGCAGCGCAGATCCGCACCGCCGATTCCCGTACCGCGCTGATCGCCTGGCAAGCAGGGCTGGAATTACTCGGCTCACTCAGCATCATGCCGGAAGATATGCCGCTGCTGCCGCAGACTAAAGAGTTTCCGATTATTGTTGGCAGTAGCGAGAAGATCCATATTCTCACCGGCGGTATTGTGATGACGCAATATGGGCCGATTCTGATCGCCACCCGCACCGACCAACTGGCGGCGTTGATCTCTAAATTCGTCAATATCGCGCTGACCGCGATGGCGTTGACCATTTTGCTGACGTTTGCGCTCGGCTACCTGTTTTCCAAAGGCTTACTTCGCCGTTTGGTGCATTACAACCGCCTGAGTGAACGGATTGAGCAGGGTTATTACAATACTCGGCTGCCGGTCAGTAAGCGCAATGACGAATTTGATATGTTGGCCAGCCAGTTCAACCGTGTGCTTGATACCCTTGAGCACAACCTGCATGCGGTGCGCGGTGTCACCGATAACATTGCCCACGATATGCGCACGCCGCTGTCGCATCTGCGCATCGGTGTTGAGCAGTTACCGCTGTACCCCGCCGAGCAGTTGCCAGAGCGTTGTGGCGAGTTGACCGACGAACTGGATCATTGCCTCGCCACCTTTAACGCCATGTTAGCGTTGACCCGCATCGAGGAAGGTCAGCAAGATCTGGAATTAGCACCGGTGCACTTGCGCGACCTGTGTAATGACCTACTGGAAATGGCCGAGGCGTTGGCGGAAGAGCAGCAACAACAGTTGACCCTTGAAACCAGCGAAGATTGTGTAATATCAGGCGACAAACACTTACTCTTTCAAGCATTGTTTAATCTGGTTGATAATGCCATCAAGTATGCGGGCGAGGGCGCCCAGATCAGCATTCAGCAACAACACAATGTGATTACCATTGCCGACAATGGCCCCGGCATTCCAGAAGAAGCCCGCGAGCGGGTGTTTGAACGGTTAGTGCGGTTAGATCCGAGCCGCCACGAGCAGGGCAGTGGCCTTGGGTTATCCATGGTAAAAGCGATTTTATCGCGCCATCACGCCAGTATTGTCCTATCAGACAACCAACCCGGCTTGCGAGTGACACTCACCTTTAAACTATAATGGCGACGCTATTATCAAATTCAGTGAAACTAACGCCATGAGCAACCCAAATTATCGCATTATCGCCAGCGAAGCCGATTTCATCGTGGTGGACAAAGCCCCCGGGGTGCATTTTCATAGCCAAGATGGTTCGGCCGGGTTAGTGGCGCAGCTTGAACATGATCTGAGCACCAAGCTGTATGCGGTTCATCGGCTCGATACCATGACCTCCGGCTTAATCTTGTTGGCGCGCAGTTCTGCAGCCGCGGCAGGCTTTACCGAGTTGTTCACTCAGCATCAAGTCCAAAAATACTATCTCGCCCTTGCGGCCGGTAAGCCGAAGAAAAAGCAGGGTTGGATTGTGGGCGATATGGCTAAGTCGCGTCGCGGTATGTATAAATTGCTGCGTACCACAGAAAACCCCGCCATTACCCAGTTTTTTAGCCAATCGGTTGCGGCCGGTTTACGCCTGTATCTGCTTAAACCACTCAGCGGCAAAACCCACCAATTGCGCGTCGCGCTTAACAGCATTGGCGTGCCGTTATTAGGCGATCCACTCTATGGCCCGGCCGACAGCGAACAAGACCGTGGCTACCTACATGCCTACGCGCTGCAGTTTGATTGGCAAGGACAAAGGTTTGCGTATCTGTGCCCACCGACCATCGGCGAGCAGTTCACCACCGAAGCCGTCACCCAGCAACTGCTGACGTGGCAACAACCTGCCGAGTTAGACTGGCCACATCGTTAAGCTGGCTGATTTATTGCTCACTCAAAACTGACAAGCCCAGCCTGCGATGCGCTCAGGTGCTGGGCTGCTGTTATCGCTAACTCAGGCGTCCTGCCATATTGCAGCGGCAGTCTCGTGAATCAAGCGGATCTTTTGCCATTGTTCATCAATGCTGAGCATATTGCCTGCTTCGGTCGAGGCGAAACCAGATTGTGGGCTAAGGCATTGATTTTCCGGCGGTGCAAAGTACGTTGTTTCTGCAATCTGTCAATCGAGACTGAGCACGCACCGGAGTTATTCGCACCTTTACTCGCTATTGTGTCTGTCGGCACCGTTTCCACTTGAGATCCGCGCAGCGCAGCGCTAGATTACTGCTCGAATAGCCAGTATGCATTGCCGTTTCAATTCAATTGTCTCTTTCTTCAGGAGCGCTCAAGATGCACGGTCATTATCGTGTTGTCGGCTTAAATAACATGTTGGCGTTAAGCCAGTCGATGAGCTATCCACTTCGACGAGCAGTAACCACCTACCACTGGCGACCTATCAACTACCTCTGTGCTTGGCACAAAGGGTTAGAACTTACCTGAACTCCCTGTTCGCGCTGGCCAATTTTAGCTAAGCGTTGCAAGTAAAATCTTTAAAAATCAAATTATTCAACGCACTACAATGACATTTGTGGTGTTTTTTAGTGCTCATTTATTCATAGGATTTCTATGTTAGGTAAAATCGTGGTGCTCTCTGTGTCACTGGTGGTGGGTGGCTGCGCGTCGATGGTCGAAGATTTAAGTACCAGCGTGCAGCAAAAATTTCAGCAGATGTTGGCCGATAAATTTGCCGCACAGTTAGGTGAAGGAATCGATGCTGTGATCGCAGGGCTCAGCATAGGTGGCGGCTATCTGAATGATCCATTAGTGCGTATCCTGTTGCCACCACCGCTAGGCTTGATTGCCGGGATTGCCAACGAGTTACAACAAAATCCTGAAGCCAAGTTATTAGAAACCTTAATGAACCAAGCGGCGGAACATGCTATTCCGGTCGCTGGGCCGATTTTGAAAAACATCATTACCAACATGGATGAACCGACCCTTACAGGCGTATTCAATGCGGGAAACAAGGCGGCAAGTCAATATTTGCAGCAGCAAGCGGGCGAGTTGGTCAGTAGTGCATTATTGCCAGCGATTACCGAGGAGCTGAATGCGAATGGCGCAGTGGAGTTATATGGCAAATTACTGGATGCCAAAGCGCAAGCCGATAAACTTAGCGCGACAGCGACGGAGTTACAGCAGTTGGTTACCAGCGCACAGCAATTGACCGAGCAACCGCATAACGTTGCCAAAGAGCAACTTTCACAATATGTTGCCGAACAAGCCATGGGTGGTATGTTCCGTAAGTTGGCCAAAAAGGAACTGATGATCCGTCAAGGATTACAGCTGCCACAGTCTTAAGCTCACGTAATTGAGCACGGGTTTAGCTATTAGCGTTGGTGATGGCTAAACCCTATGTTTTAATCTTTGTACATCGGCGGGTGCTATTGCGACTAAATCAACTTAGGAAAGAAGATGGAAGTTGTTGATATCGACAGATGGAAACGGAAAGAGCATTTCATGTTTTTTAAAGATATGGATTCGCCATTTTTTAATCTTTGTTTGGACCTCGATATCACGCCGCTGTACCAACATATCAAACAGCATAAGTTGCCGTTCTATCACGCGTTAATCTATTACGTGATGGCCTGCGTCAATAGCGTCGAAGCGTTTAAATATCGCTATGACAACGAAAGAGTGGTCAAGCATGATGCCCTCCATCCCTCGTTCACCGTACTGGATGGTGACGATGAGCTATTTAAAATTATCACCGTGCTCAACACCGATAACTTCCAGCAATTTATCAGTGACAGCCGTGACCAAGCCAGCACGCAAACCAGCATCATCGATGCGCAACGGCAACAACGCAGCGACCTTGTCTATATCACCTCGATTCCGTGGATCAGTTTTAGCAGCATTGCGCATCCGATAACTTTGGCGAAGTTTGATGCCGTGACGCGCATCGCTTGGGGCAAGTACAAAAAGGAGCAGGGCAAAGTGCTGCTGCCGTTTTCGGTGCAAGCGCACCATGCGTTTATTGATGGCATTCATATTGGCAAGTTAACTGAGGCTATTGAGCGCAATATGGCGCGGCTGGCGGAGATTTTTGGCTAACGTTTTTGCGGGGTTGTATCGCTGCGCTATGACGAATTGCATCACTGCGTGATGGCAACCTGCGGTTGGAAAGATTTATCGCTACGCGATTGCAAACTGCGTTTGCTAACGTCGTGGAACTACTCGTTCCACACCAGAGGACAAGGGGACTGGACGGCCTCGTCCCCTTGTCAAACCCCATGCCGCCCCACGGCGCTAAACGCTACGGCGCTTCTGGTTTGCCATTTTCGCAAATCGCTCTGATTCGCGGTCCCTCGCTCACCATCGCTTCTCGATATCCATATCTCGATTGCTCAATGCCTGCCCAAAGCACCTACGCAGCGCCGAAGGGGAACTGGTGTCGCCTGCAGTCGTGAGTAGGCTTTGGACATTTTCGAGTTAAAGCATTAACTCTAACTTGTCAGTTTCAGATAAAAATTTCTATGGGGTAACGCCCAGATAAACAGCTTGTTATGCTTACTAATCACCAAAGTATCGGACAATCTCTTTGGTGTGGGGCTGGAGGCTAGATACCTCTGGCTACCCGATTATAAGCCGGAAAAGCACTAATCTTCTGGCTGCACCTTTCTATTCTGATACTTTCGTTTTATATCATTTATTCTTGTTGTTAATGTCCATGAAGCGCTTTCAGTCAGAAAAGTATCAAGTTTCGAGTAATTATCATTGAAACTTTGATTAAAAGTCCCCGGGGTTGACTGAACTAAGTCACGCATGATGAAACACAGATATTGATGAACGGTATACCATCGACTAATTTCAACAACGTTTATAGACTTTACCGCTGTGGTTGTTGCAGTATTTTCTTTTGTATTTTTTGAATTTAGTGCACAAACCCATTGACCATGTGCAATTTTATTTCTAATTGTCTGAGGGCTTTCGATATAAGTGGTAATTATATCTAACAAATGATTCCTCTTATTCGAAATATTGCTATCAACTTTGAAGTCACCTACTTTACTCAAAGCTATATCAAGCATGCATTTCCACTTGTCTACGATAGAACTTTTTTTATTTACCTTTTGTATTTCTGAGTATAAAAAACCATTGGGTGTATGAAGAATTTGGAGGAATTGCGCTTCAGATAATGAACTATAAAGAAGAGAATAAAAGTTGGTTTTTATTCCAACTTTAAAATCATCACCTTTTAATAAGTGATAATTAATATCCATCGTTAGATTTTTCTCCACTTTTTTCAAATGGCGAACGTTTCTGCTTTGGATCTTGAAGAGTTCTTTGATCTCAGAGTCGGTCATTACAACCTCAAATATAGATGGTGGGGGGGCGGGAATCGAACCCGCCTCTCCATTTTAACTACAAGTAGTTAAAATGGCGCATTAGGCCTAACTATGCTACCCCATGGATATGAATCGCCTCGATATTATATAAAAATAACTGATGAGACAATACATTAAAGTAAAAACGGCTTATAGCGCCTAGCACAACGGCGCCAAAATAAGTGCAGCGTTTTTGGCGTCCGGCACCCAGAGGGTGGCGTATTGCTGCCACTTGTTAGGCCCTTCATTCCAGCGTGCGATATATAAAGGTAAAAATTTCTTGCTGAGACACGACTGGATAGCTGTCATGCCCCTCATCATCACCAACGTAGTTCCTAAACTCATCGCAATAATGTTCAAGATTGATTACAAATGATGTTGGCGCGCTAGCTGAAATCAATTCTCTCATACGAAATTCATCTGATGGATCAAGCAGGTATTCATTAGTAACAGGATGCGGCCTAGCATGTGCTCGTAAAAACGTTTCTTTTTTATAGCGATGTAACTGAGCCGCTCCTCTAACGACCTTTCCATGCTTCTGAAATACCTTTTCGATAATTTCTGAGTGTAAACTAGCCAATTGATAACAACACCTCAAAAAGTAAGGCAAACGAATATCTGGTCTATTTATTTCTTTTTGATTGTAAAGAAAATCATTGAAAGGCATTTGGTACGAGTAATACTCCCTAGCGTACTTTAAAACTTCAAACATTTCTTTAATTTTTCCGTTCACTATATATGGCTTAGCATTGGAAAATGTCGAATAAAATACATTAATAAGCTTCGAGTGAGTGATTTCAGATAATGACTCCAATTTTTCATCTGGCAGCAAGTACACGTTAGCTAGCAATGCATGAAACAATGAATAGTATGACAAGAAATAGAAGGCAGACCATGAGTTTGATTTTTTGGCTGATTGCGATTCCATATAAAATGCTGCAGATGTAAAAACTTCTTTCAGAGACTTGCTTGTTCGAACATCCCAGTCAATAACTGTCTTAGCTTTGCTCCCTTTAAACACTCGCGTGTACTTTTCAATCCACTGAGAATGATAGCGGTGTATATCCTTCTCATTCATTAATTTTCTGTTTAAATGAGAGAAGTTGCTGACCGAGTACTGTGAATATTCTTCAAATGGCATATTCTACCTTCTTAGCGTAGCTGGCTCCGCGTGCATTGGATTGTTAGGCTAAATTTATGGCTGCGTAGGTGCCTGTGGTAAAGTTGTACGATGCTTGGTACTCCTAATTCGCCATATGTATACACTAAATCCACTCATGGTTGTTCCATAAACTCGCTGAGTTACAAAACGGCGTGGACATGGAGATTGGTAGTAACTAGAAAACTCATCACAGGCTTCACGTTGCGGAGCGGACAGAGATGTTACATCGACTGTTTTATCGTGGCTATTTACAAAATCTAGGAACTCAGAAAAGAAATCAACTCTACCGCCGCCACTACCCAGGTTTGCTTGTGAGTTTTGGAAGTTACACGCAAAGCTAGTTTCGTCACCCGCTACAAGGAAATACCGATAGACGTGCTGGGATTCTGCATTTCGCAGTGCCTCAAGCCTTAGCATGTCATCGACTACCCGTTGCTTGTCAAAGGGTCCCTCGCCTACCCATTTTAATTCGAAGGCAGTTGTAAGCCGATTTTTATCTTTGCTAGAAAGGCAGAAATCGATTTGACGCGGACGACCACGTCTCCCCGCAAGATTTAGATTAGGGTGGTCTACTTCAGAATCGAGAGGCCCAGAGTGATGTTGAAGCAAATATTCACCAATCGGCTGGCTTAGGTAATGTTCAGACATGAGCGTCCCGCGGCCACAAAGGCTTTGAAAGCAGAGCCAATGTAGAACGGCGGATCCAAGATCGTTAACTCGTTTCATGTCCATAATCCTCGGGGGGCCTAACGCTTAGTTTTGGGGTATCCGGAGCGCAGCGTAGGATGTCCCAGCCACGATAGCGGCGATCAAAAACGACTTGTTACATGACGATGCCATAGCGATTACTCATTTGTTTAATTTGTTCTTTGTGCTGATCTAAAAGAGGGATTATCAGCAATGCCTCTTTGCCGCCGCGTTTAAGTGTGTCTACAACCGCCTCTGGATTGCTAAATCGCTCAAGGAATGGCAGTCCTTTTTGGTTAAAATATTCAAATAGCTCTCTAGCGGAGGATTTTGCTTCTGAGGCATTAGATACTGGAAACCTATGCTGCCCACTTCCTACTATATTCCCAAGTTCTGCGCCAACTATGCATATACGCTCCTTACCCGATTTAAACTCAACTGCCACGTCACCGACTGCATCAAAATCACTGGTGTGATTTACGCAGGAGATATGGAAAAGCCATATAACACCATTTTCGCTTTTTCTAAACTCGCGGTAACTTTTAACGAATTTCCAACTAGGAAGAAGGGTTTTTAATTCTTCAATAAATAAATTTTGCAGTTCAGATACTTTCATAGCATGTAACAGCTTATTAGTGCGCATGCGTATTTATCTTGTTGGACCAGTCAAAACGCGCACAGTTAACTATTTGTATATCAGCATTTTACTAAATTCACCATCTGGAAAAACGCGCACGCGCGTTTCCCAAACCTATTATCTAACCCATAGGTTTTATAATTAAATGATTTTAATGATATTTTCTCAAATTGAAATGTGAAATCGCGCACGAAGTTGGGATAAAAACAGTCATGATTTCAATATGACTGTATGCCCGTCCAGCTTTTAGGCATTGCACGAAATGGCATCTGGGTTCCCCGTTGCCAAGGGCGAATCTAAGCCATCGATTGAAGTCCACTCCACAGCGAGGTTTAACGCAGTCTACAGAATCGGTGGCGCTTCACACCAACTGGAATCGTTCATAGTGGCTCAAAAGGAGGGACGACTGGTTGTGGCACTGATACCAAGAAGAACTCCGAACATTGGGTTAATTCCCATGAGAAAATCACTTGCGATAAAAATGGCTGTAAAAACTAATTATTTTATGTGGTTTATGAAGGGCACCATGTTGTGCCCTGTTCTTTTTAAGATTGAATGGTGAATTCGCCAGCTTAAAGATGAGCATCTTTAACGTAGCCACTACTTAGCATTACTAAAATTTGGTCAAATGGACACGAGTTTGGCTGCCCCCTGCTTGGTCTGAAACTCGTTATGGGGCAAAGATGACTTTGCATTGAGAATTAAAACGAACTCAAAACTAACAGGTGTACTCCGTGAATTCCCTGCACATGCAGACTTGTGGCCGTCGCCAGCATGGATGCTGGCGTCGAGCATACAGGGATTGTACTCGCTGCGTGCCACAAGGCTGCGTGTGCATAAGCCTGCGGCAGGCAATTAACTGCAAAAGTTATGTGAATGCCGCACGATGATTCGTGGAAAACCTGACGACCAACCAACACCCAAAAGTAGCGCCTAAAGCGCTACTTTTTCAAAGATTGCGATTGCGTGATTATCGCCTGAATCACCTTTTTCCTTTGTACTTTCAAGCCCTGAAAATCCCCATTTGGCCACGGATAGTAAACTCGTGGGCGTTTAAAGCGGGCGATTTTGGAAGCGAGAAACTCGGTAAGTTCTGTCTCTGGTAGCAAACTGCCATTACGAGTTTTGAGGATGGCGGAAGGCAATAGGCCAAACTCGTCATTGGCTTCACCAAATACGATGGCGTCGAGAATTTGCGGGTGGAGCTTGAGTGCGGCTTCAACCTCTTCGGGCTGAATGTTCTCACCGCCGCAGATGAACATGTTGTCGCTGCGACCTTGTATGTGCAGTTGGCCGTGGTCATCAAAGTAGCCGCGGTCTTTGGTGCAAAACCAGCCGTCAGCGTCGGTATCGCGTACCAAACTCCCATCCGCTTGCAGATAGCCTAAAAACAGCGTGGCACCTTTAACCCAAATCTCGCCGTCACGAATACACAGCTCGCGATTAGGCAGCAATTCACCGCTGCCGGGAATATGCGCGGCACTGGTGGTTATTTGCGAACCCATTTCGGTCATGCCATAGCTGGTAAAAGCGCGAATCCCCATTTGCTGCAATGCGTCGGTCAGCTCGCGGCCAATTGCACCACCGCCAAGTAATAAGCAGCGCACATTGGTTAGGCTTGCTGGTGAATCTGCTGATAATCTTTGTAACTGGGTAGCTACAAGCGACAAATGACTGATGGGATCACGCTGTAGCTGGTCACTGAGGGGGAGTGTGTCGTCAACCATGATGATGGCTGCACCACTGAGGGCACAGCGATTCACAATCGCTAGTCCACCGATATGAAACAGTGGCAGCGATAGCAGCCAACCATCGTTTTCGCTGAGTGCTATCCGCTGCAAACTGCCTTCTGCATTCGCGATATGGTTGCTGAGCGAATGTACTGCTCCCTTTGGCACGCCCGATGAACCTGAGGTCAGCAATAGGTTGACTGGCTTATCAATCTCAATATCTGGAATGGTATTGTTTTGTGATGCTAACGAATTAACGGCCAAATCAGTGAAATTGGGCGATAGGCGCTGTACTTTGAATGAATTATCCGCTGACCACAGCGTATTTCGATTGTCGTCTGGGCACCACAGCGTGTTGATACTGAGGCGCTGCATAATTTCCTGCAATTGCAGATCAGGAAACTTGGGCGACAGTGGGCAAAACAGCAGGCCGCGATCCACGCAGGCCCAATACAGCAACACCATTTCAACGCAGTTACTGGCGACGATGCCGAGCTTATCACCGGCTTTTAGCCCTTGGTCGCTCAGCCATTGGCCGAGGGCGAGCACTTGTTGCGACAGCTGTTGGTAGTTGGTGACTTGGGTGCCGCTGCGCAGCGCGATGGCATTGGGCGCGGCGGCAGCGGTGTGATGCAGTGGTGAAACGGACAAGTTATTTCCTAACGCTAAATACGGGGGTGAGCGAATCAAACGCTAAACAGGTTTTATCCCCATAAGGCTCAATCAGCGCTTTGGTGAATGGGTTGACGGTATCAACCCCTGGAGTGTCATCCGGCGTCAACGCGGCGGCAATGCGCAGAATATCGGCGATGCCCAAGGTGGATTCAATTGATGAACTCAGTACGCAGCGCAGGCCGAGATTATGGGCTTGGTCAATCAGCTTTTGCAGTTTAGGCAGGCTACCGCACAACATAGGTTTGATCACCAAGGCGCGTAAGCCGCTGTCGTAAGCGTCTTCTGCCGGTTCAAAATCGGGATGACGGCCTAAGGTTTCATCTAGGGCGAACGGTACGCCGGTAGAGGCAAATAGGGCGCGGTTTTTCTGCCATTGGCGACAAGGTTCTTCAATGTATTCAATGGCGTTTTTCGGCAAACAGGCACAGAAAGCTTCTGCTTCTTCAAACTCAAACCCTTGGTTGGCGTCGAGGCGCAACTTCACTTCTGGGCGCAGCTCTTGCACCAGATGGATCAGCTTTAACTCTTCCGCCATGTTGGTTTGCGCCACTTTGATTTTAACCCGATGGATATTGGTCGGAATGGTCGACAAACGTTGGCGCAGCATCACTTCGGGCTCGCCTTCGCGCGGCACGATCAATGGCACGGGTTCAAATGGGGTGTGATGCACTGGCAGTTGGTTGTTGATTTTGGCCGACAACAAGCTCAAACCCCAAGCGACCGAGGCGAGTTTGGTCAGCTCGGCGGCGCTATCGAGATCGAGCGTGCCTTCAATGATGGCTTGCAGCAGATTTTGTAATTCAGCGGCAGCTTGGTCGAGGGTTTCCAGACTAAAGCCGTTAATATCACTGCCGTCGCGGTCAAGGCCGCTTAGGGGTGCGATTTCCACATAGTAATCTTGCTCATTGGCACGAGCTTGCAGGATCAATCCTTGGCGCAACTCAATCCGTTGCTTGCCGACAGGCAGCGCGCTATCTAAAGGAATTCGGTAGCGTGCAAGGCTAAAAGACTCAAGCGTCATTCATTTTCTCCGCAAAATCGTTCAAAGCTGGCTGCAGTTGCGCCAGAAACGCCACTGGATTGCCCTTGTGACAGTTGTGACCCACCGCGTCGATTGCATGCAAGCGCAATTCAGGTGCTTGCTGCTGCCAGCGTTGGGCAAGGGCCGTAAACTTGGCATCTCGAGTGCCATAATAATAGTGTACCGCGCAGGTTAACTGTGACGGCAGTTGCCATAATGGCTGCTGCAGTGCCAGCGATGTACCGGCATACATAGCTAACAGTGACGCGGGGTCTTGTTGTGCGCGTTGAGCAATCAAGGTTTGCCGTTGTTGCTCGCTTAGATCGGCAAACACCGCTTGCTGATACCAGAGCGCGAGAAAGTCACTCATGGAAAGTTGTGCAAGTCGTTGTTGCCACAGCTGATCATTGCTGGCGCGTTGCTCTCGCTCTGCCTCAGTGACTAAGCCGGGATGACAAGATTCAAGCTGTAAACTGAGCAGATGCTGCGGATATTCCGCCGCCAGATGCAACGCTATCCTGCCTCCTAGCGAATATCCCAGCAAGTGGAATTGCTCAATACCGAGAGCTAACACAGATTGTTGCACCAGCGTAGCGCACTCCGTAAAGGCGGGCGAGTGTTGCAAGGTGTGTTGGCTCTGGCCGTGGCCGGGCAAATCAACCGTGATGCAATAAAATGTTTGGCTCAAGCGAGCGAGCAGCGGTTGCCAATCGGCACCACTGCCCAAAAAACCATGCAACAGCACTAACGCTGGCTGCTGCGGATCACCATAGCATTGGCAATGCAGCATCAGCTTTGCCTGACCCATTGGCCAATGGCGGCGATTTGATCGCTGGCTTGGTTAGCGGCCACTTTGACTTCAATCACCGAGGCGCCGGCGTAATCAAGCGCATCTTCGTAGGCTTCAACAAATCCAGTTAAATCATCCACCTGATTGTAGGGCAGACCAAACATGGCACTGCCGTAACCGAACTCTAGGCCGTGGCCAAGTCGATAATAGCGTTGGCGCACTTGGTCATCGGGCACCGGCAGAATATTGAAAATGCTGCCGCCATCGTTATTGAGGATCACAATGACCAAGGGGCTATTGGCTTGGCGTGCCAAGGCCAATGAGTTGAGATCATGCAGCGCCGAAACATCGCCAATCACCAATGTGGTCGGTTTGCCTTGATGGGCGGCAATGCCACAGCTGGTGGCAATCAAGCCATCAATCCCCGACGCGCCACGGTTGGTGTAGGTGGTGGCGGGCGTGCTGCTGATAGGCGCAAACATATCGTACAAGCGCACCGGCAGGCTGTTACCAATAAACAGCTGTTGGCTGCCGGGGCGAGTGCGAGCGATTTGGCGCACCACTTGCGCTTCACCAAAACTGCTGTGGTCAATCTGCTGGCTAAACAACTGTTCCAAGGCTTCGTTTTGGGTAACTAACGGCAACGCCCAATGGGCAGATGAGGATCGAGGCCAATCTAACTCACTGATTTGGCTAAGCTCGGCCATGATGACCTGTTTGGCGTTGTGGCTTGGGTCCAGCCGTTGTTGCTGCGGTAACACTTGCCAGTAGCTGTGCCATGATTGTTCGGCCAGATAGTTGATCAACCGTTTTGACAGCAAGCGGCCACCAAACAGCAACACTCGATCGGCCTGTTGCAGCAGCGATTTGGCGTGAGGCTGTTGCAGCAGTTGGTCGATATTGCCAATGGCGGCGGGGTGTTGTCGCAGTTGCGATTGCGCATCGGTCAGTAAGGGCCAGCCGAGTTTATTGGCCAGCGCTACCAGTTGCTCGGGTTGCTCATCCGCATCGAGTGTACCGGCAATAATCACCCCTTTACCGTGGACAAAACGGCTGAGGGCATCTTTGGTTGGCAACTGGGCAAACTGTGCCTTGGCAAACTGAATATAGGGTCGTGCATCGCTGAGCCAGCTTTGCGCTGCATCGCGATACAGTTGCAGTGCTAATGGCAGTGGATCATGCAGCGGCTTCAACAATTGCTGCGGATACAAAGGCTCACGATACATACAGTTGATATGCAATGGTCCGCTCAGATTCGCTACCGCTTCATCAATGCTGCTCAGCAATACTTTGGCAGGGATGTGTAGATCTGGCGTAGGCAGATCGACTCGCTTGGCATAGTTAGCAAAAATCGCTGGCTGTACAATGGCTTGGTTCGCGCCACAACCAATCAGCTCTGGTGGTCTATCGCCAGACAGCACAATCAATGGCACCTGAGTGAGCCAAGCTTCGACGATTGCCGGATAGAGGTTCGCGACCGCAGTCCCTGAGGTGGTAATAATCGCCACCGGCGCGCGGCTGGCTTTGGCGAGCCCCAGCGCATAGAACGCCAAGCCCCGTTCATCAAAATGAAGGTGCTGTTTGAGCTTTTGTTGTTGAGAGGCTGCCAGTGTCAGCGGAGTGGAGCGTGAACCCGGAGCCATGCAGACGTGTTGTACGCCGAGCCGAGCTAATTCTTCGAGGATGATGGCACCCCAAAGCAGATTCAGCTCAGCATGGTAGTTATTATGCATAAGCGGTTACCCAATTTTGGCTGCTGAATAGTGTAACCATTTGCACGCACTGGCAAAAGCGATAAAAAGTTTACTGAGGCGGAGTTTTGCGCGCTGAGGTAACTTCGGGCTGGCGATTTCGGCTTATACCAAGCTGTTGGTGACTTGGCGGATCTGCTCTTTAAGCCAATTCAAGTCTTCATCGCTGTTGTTATTGCTACTGATCATCTCCACGGTTTTTGGGGTGGCGACGGTAAACATTCGCTGTGTTTCAACATCGGACAGGCGACAGCCATGCACCATCGGCACATCGGGCAGCAGATCGAATACCGCATGATATGGCACCAGCGCCACCGCTTGGCTCTCTTGCAAGTAAAGGAACAGTGACGACACACTGCTGATGCAGATATCGATAGTCAGTGGTATGCCGTTGGTGTGGCAGTAATCTTCAAACGGGCAGGTGCTGCGTGGATTGCAGCCGACTTCTGTTTTCACAAACGGATATTGGGCAATCCGTTCTAAGGTGATTTCGCCCTGCAGCAATGGATGCTCGCTACTGCACACCAGAAACAATTCACTCAGGGATTTGATAAATTCCACATGGAAGCTTTTTTCCACCAAGGCTTGTGCTTCTTGATGATTACCGCAGCAGATGCCCAAGGTGATCTCGCCATCGAGGATGCCTTGCAGTGAGGCGGAGTTCCACGGGTTAAAGTTGAGATGGAAATGCTTGTTATGTTCTTTAACCGCTTTCATCAGTGCTTTGGGGTACAGGTAACTTACCAGCCCAGGAATTGCCACTTCAAACCAACGTTCCTGCCCCTTATGTTGCTGACCTATATGGTTAAATCGTTGTGCGTGTTCCACAATCTCTTTGGCAATCGGGTAGATGGACTTGGCGTAATCATTGGGGATCAAACCATATTTTTTACGCTGGAATAATTCATTGCCAAATATGCTGCGACAATTATTTAAGCATCTGCTTATTTTAGACTGAGGTATATTAAGGATCTTTGATACTTGTGTGGCAGATTTATTTTCGCAAAGATTAACAATGATGAGCAGGCTCATCATGTCTAATTTTTCAAAATCGACATTTTTCATTGTTAATGTCCGCGCGCAAACATTTGTATCTGTTAAGCATAATATAAAATGCAAAAAATATAAAATAGCGCTGGATAAATATTTTTATCAGATTAAACTGTATTTTTAATATATTTTTCAGAAATCATTTACATAAATTAAAATTGTTTTTTAGCAAAATTGAAAAAGATACTTTTAACAACTGCAAAACGTATTTTTTATTTATAGATTTATGTTGTTTGAATTTTTAAAAATTCAAATTTTATCAATATCTTAGTTTTGATATCTGCCCGCCTGTCACCATCAAAAATGTGATCTAGTTCAAAAAATAAAGTGGCACTTACTCCAATACTCAAGGTGCGATAAAAACGTCGCATATTACAAAATAGAAAATGATGGTTGGAGGTAAATATGAGCATCCTATCTGTCTATCTAAGCTATGCCTTTGTGTACTTTGTTCTATTTTTAGTTGTGCCATTTGTCGTAGTCACTTTCGTTCTCACTTGTATTAAGTTCTTTCGCAATGAACATGATGTACCGTTACATGCCAGAATTAAAAACAGGCTGTTTGATAATGAAAGTTTGGGCTTTTTCAAATCACTCAAAAGCTTAACTAAAGGTCAATATGAAATTTGCAGTCATGTGCCTATGGATACAGTGGTTGAAGTTGAGCGAGATGAAGAAGAGCCTCATGGCTATCTGGACTATGTACTCATTGACCAGAACTCATCTGAAATAAAGATGATCATCAGCGATTTCAGCGATGCAGATAACAAGAGCGTACTGCCGTTACTGCGGAAGATGAACATTCGTATCATCGATATGAAACGCGATCATCCATTTGATACACAACATCTTAGCCAGGCACTCGCTGCCTAAGTTAAGTCCGTGTCGGTGGTACCTTGGGTACCACCGAGTTTTCAACTTCACTCTGGGGACACATCATGTCCAGGAATACTTGGCGCACAGTGCTCGGTGCCGCCACATTGGTATGCCTGATGAGTTTCAGCCCTGCCAATGCCGATAATTCCGCCGCACCGAACATTAATCAAGATCCCTGCCTCAAATGCCACAAGCGCAATGGCACTATGCAGGGAGTCCATGGCAACGAACAGCTGCAGTTAAGCTGTACTAATTGCCACGGCGAAAAAGGTATCCATCCACGTAAACCTAATGACGTTATAGTGTTTTCCACCGATATGACACTGCCGCCGCTGGAGGCGAATCAACGCTGCTGGCAATGTCATGACGCTACCGCACTTGGCGAACAAGCATGGTTCCACAACATGCACGCCAACAAGCTGTTCTGCTGGTCTTGTCATAAGCTGCATCCGCAGGATGATCCCGCGCTGCAACCGCCCGCCAGTCAGCTTTGTCGTAGTTGTCACGCTGAGCAGCCACAGCTGCTGCAGGAGGTGGATCATGGATAACATCAGACGCCAATTTATTAAAGGTGGCACTGCGTTAGTGGCCGCAACATCACTGTATCTACTGCACGATGCGGGCGCACAAGAGGAGTTGCCACAAACCAAAAAACGATATGCCTTGTTGCATGACGAAACCAAATGCATTGGCTGTAATGCCTGTGCCGAAGCCTGCCGTTTGACTAATCAGGTACCGCAAGAAGTGGCAAGATTGCGGATTGAGCGCACTGGCCCCTATGGCGAATTTCCGGATCAGTATTACCGCTTTACCCGAGTGTCTTGCCAACACTGTGAGGAGGCGCCTTGTGTGAATGTTTGCCCCACTGGCGCGGCAAACATCGATAGAAGCACCGGCATAGTGTCGGTCAACAGTTGGAAGTGTGTCGGCTGCCAATATTGTATTGCGGCGTGTCCGTACCATATTCGCTTTATTAACCCGGTGACCCATGCTGCGGATAAATGTGACTTCTGCAAAGAGACCAATCTGCGCGAAGGCAAGCAACCTGCCTGCGTAATGGCGTGCCCGACCGGCGCGTTGATGTTTGGTGATTTAGAAGATCCGCACAGCAAGATAGTGGCTGCGTTAAATTCGCAACCAGTGTATCGCGCGAAAGAGGACTTGGGCACCCACCCCAAACTGTTTCGCATTCGGGCTAAAGCAGGGGAGGTTTCATTATGAGCGCCTTTCATAGCGAATATTTAGTGTGGCATTGGCCAATCGCCTTTTATCTGTTTCTCGCTGGGGTTTCCGCCGGTGCGATGTTTTTTGCGGTATTGCTGAAACATCTGTGCGTGAAGGACTCCCCCCATCTTTCAGGTTATATACGTGCCGCTTGCCTGATTGCACCGGTGACCGTGATGGCTGGCTTAGGAATTTTGGTGACCGATTTAACCAAGCCATTGGAATTTTGGAAGATTTTAGTGTTTTATAACCCCACGTCGGTGATGTCAGTGGGGGTGATGATTTTGCTGGTCTACACAGTGCTGATGTTTATGTGGATCGCGCTGGTCATGCGCCCTTATATCGATGAGTGGAGTGAAATGCACTTGCCGTGGCTACAGAAGATCACCCAATGGTTAAGCAACATAGAACCGACGCTGACCGGCATCTTAGTGATTCTGTCGCTGTCCCTCGGCGCCTATACCGGATTTCTGCTGTCGGCTTTACCGGGATACCCCATGTTGAATAATCCGGTACTGCCAATTCTGTTTTTGTTGTCCGGTTTAAGCTCTGGCGCGGCATCATCTTTGCTCGGCGGCGTATTGCTGCACGGTAATCCTGACAGTCGTGAGGTGAAGTTTATCCACAAGATCGAAATCCCACTGATTTTGGTTGAAATTGTGGTGATTTTTACCTTCTTCATGGGCTTAGTGCTCACCGGTGGGCAAAGCAAAATCGCCGCGATGAATGCGCTTGGCTTCGGCTTCTGGGGTGCCGTGTTCTGGTTTGGGATTTTAGTGATTGGTTTGTCGGTGCCGCTGGCGATGAACCTGTTTATGACCGCTACAGCTAAACGGCGCTGGGCCTATGTGGCCGCCACCGCGAGCTGTAGCTTACTTGGTGTGCTGATGCTGAGACACTTTATTCTTTACACTGGGCAGTTGACCATTGCGTAACCGCGCGTTGTCGGCTGCTAAAACGAATCGCAGCCCAGACAGACAGGTCTGCCGCTTGCCACAGGGAAGTTACTGGGCAGGATGCCACTATTTGTCAATTTATGACCCCTTGACCCGAACCTCCACGGGTTTAGCCACCGACGAGCACTCAGGTGGCTTTTTGTTTCCTGAGTGCCAACTACTATTGCGGAAAGCGGGTATTACTTGCGACTAAGTTGTCCTGCATTTGAGCTAATACACGTTTAAAGGTGGCAATATCTGCAGTAGGGATCCCCTTCCAAGCTGGCTGCCAAATCTCTTCAATTGTTTGGTCAATTGCGCCAATCATCTGTTGCGCCTTGGGGGTAACGTAAAGGCGGCGAACTCTATGGTCATTTCCCGGTTTGCGACGTTCAATCAAGCCTGCCTCCTCGAGTTGATCAACCACTCGACTGACTTTTATTGGTTGCATGGATAGTCGCTCAGCGAGGTCAAACTGGCGAATGCCTGGGCACATCTCTACTCGCTTTACAATCATTGCTTGCGCCATCGGTAACCCAGCAATTTTTTCGTTAGTTTGAAACGTGAGCGTAAGTAGCCGCAAAATATTTGCCATCTGATAACCGCTTTCTTCGGGCTCCATTTCAGCTTTGTTCCGTTATTTAGTTTGATTAGGTGACCACTAATTTATCCAATCAATGTCTTTGACGCATCGAGTTTTCGCTGATACTGAGGCGCAGATAACGAATAAATTTTTTACTAACTGCCCGTATTTTTAGAATTTGTTTATTTGCCTAACATAGCTGCAACATTTTTTAGCTTAAGCACTAATTCATGAATTTTTATGGAATGACGTACTCTAAATAGCTGATTAAATTTATTGTTAATAATTTGTTTAAAAGCTTTAATTTCAAATAAAAATATTACTGTTTTTAATTATTGAACTTTTAATTTACAGGTATGAAATAATATATCTTCATTAGATTAATATGGTGGAAATATATTATTATTTTTTACGGTTGCGTTACTTTTTGTTTGTGATCTAGATATATATTCGCCTTGTCTAAAATTTATATTTTCAGTTGCGTTTTTTTAAGTTTTTCTTGAATAGCTAATTTAGTATTACACTTATGTTATTGAAATTTATTGTTTTATAAAATTTATTCGAGATTTGTAAAATTGGCCTAACGTCACTTTTTTTGATTATTTATTAAGATGATCAAAAAGTGATTTTGATAGGTGAATTACCTGTGGCGGTTTATGTAATATTAATATTCGATTCTAATGTTTTTAATTCCATTAGAACGGAAAATCATTTAGATAAAATAAACTCTAAAAGGTGTAACGATGTCCCGGCTTATTTATATAGCATTTATCAGGGCCGGAGCATACTTTGATTAGTTGCTAACCAAAGAACACTTTTTTACGGTAATCATCGCTCCACCCAGCTTGTTTTAGTTTGTTTCGCTGGCTCGGTGAGCCGCAATCACACTGCCGCAGCATATTCATTACGAAACGTCTGAACAGTGCAATGTTTTCGACTGCACCTTCTAGTGCTATCCGCGACTCATCTTCTTTAAATACAACATCTAGCACGTAATGTTGACTGTTCTCAATCCGCCAGTGCTGACGAATGTAGTGCCCAAGCAGTTTGTGGCGTGGGGACAGCGAACTCACATAGTAACTGGTATCTATCGTTGTGTTCCGCCCCTCTGTACGATGTCGCTCTACAGCAATGATACTCCTGATGGTTGGCCACTTTTGTGCAAGCTCCTCTGGCAATTTCGCCTTGAGCTGAAACACATATCGTTCTTCCTTGCGGCCATGAGCCTCTTGTCTAACTTCGGTGACAACTTGCTCTTTTTTAGCATCAAAAACAGTCTGAAATTGAGACTGAACAGCGTTCCAAAGCTTGGGCTGGTTCTTCTTGACTTGAACCACAACATGCGCCTTTTTCTCACTGATTTTTTCCAACGTTTCACGCTGACAATGCAAGGCATCTAGGGTAATCACTGCACCATTAAGATTTAGGACATCGAGCATCTGACGAACGACACTGATTTCACCCTTCTTGTTTTCTGTTGGCTGCTGGCTAAGGACCAGTCCGTTTTCAGTATCGTAGGCAGTGACCAGTTGCAACGCAGTCTTTGAATCATTGCGGTAAGCGCCTCTGAGCACTTTGCCATCGAAGGCAATGATGGGCTTGCCAGTATGTGTCCGCTGCTCATTTACCCAATTCAACAGCGCTTCAAGCAGCGACTCCACAACCACAGTGCGCAAGATACGAGCGATGGTGTGCCGCCGAGGAATGCCATGATTAAATGGGCGAAATTTTTGTAGCCAGGGAAGTTTACTATCACCATAGGTTTCAATGTCTTGCCAGCCTTCAGCACCCGACATAATAGCGCTTAAGACAAGGAACATGACGTCCACAAGGTTATGCCTTTGGTTGATGTCAGAGCGTGTTTCTTCAACAACCGTCAAGTGTTCAAGTAAGTTCATCAGGGCTACTACTTGCGAAATGGGCAGCTATTAGATCACAGCATGGTGCCACACTCAACACTAGCTACAAAAGTACGATCCCGCCCTGTAGCATTTATGGGGATAGGGGCTGTTTTTGCCTTAATTTCCCCAGTCATCGCAACACCGTGGGACGATTTGAGTGGCGAGCAGTTAGAACAGCAACTTCAGACGAAATTTGCCGAAGGTAAATATTCGTCTAAAGGTGCTGATTCATGTTTGATGTGTCATCAAAAAGACGCAAAAGTGATGGCGCTATTCGATTCGGTTCACGGACGTTTGGATTCCTCAAAATCACCTATGGCAGGGCTGCAATGCGAAGCATGCCACGGGCCATTAGGCCAACATAACCGTGGTGGTAAAGAGCCAATGATTGACTTTGGGCCAGACAGTAAGTTGTCAGCCGCAAGTCAAAACAGCGTATGTTTGGGTTGCCATAAACAAGCTGAAACGCAGGATTGGCACAGTAGCATCCACAATCTTGAACAAGTTACCTGTGTTTCTTGCCATGAGATCCACAGCGCCAAAGACGCTGTACTCGATAAACAGCAGGTGAACCAAGTATGCAGTGAATGCCATCGCGAGCAGGAAGCTGACATGCACAAACGATCTTCTCATCCATTGCACTCCTCGCAAATGACCTGTACGGATTGTCACAATCCTCACGGTTCAAGTAATCGAGGGGCTTTGAAACAAGTCACCGTGAACGACACTTGCTACCAATGTCATGCCGACAAACGTGGTCCGTTGTTGTGGGAACACGCGCCTGTTAGCGAGGATTGCACCACTTGCCATGATCCACACGGCAGTGTGAATGAACACTTACTCACTCAAAAAGCACCGCAACTCTGTCAGCAATGCCACGTTGATGACGGGCATTCCAGCCGAGTCGTGCCAGAGCAGGGTGTCGATGCGTTTGGGGGCGGACGTAGTTGTCTTAACTGCCACAGCCAGATCCACGGGTCTAATCACCCCGCTGGCAGTAACTTCAGCCGCTGATAAGGAGCAATGACATGTCAATGAAACTAAACCTTATCACCTTGGGATTGCTGATGGCGGCAGGCCAAAGCGCTGCGGCGGATTTTGGTGTGACTCAGGCGAATCTCAGCCAAGTTAACATCAGCCAATATCAATGCCAGCGGTGCCAAGCAACCACAGGGATGAGTGGAACGCTAGCGTTGGGTATCGGTTGGAACGATAGCGACGATATCCGCACCGGCAATCGCTTTGGTAAAGATGATGCAGGTTGGGTAGGCGCGGTAGGGGGCGAACTCCAGTATCGCAATAATCAAGGGTACAGCGCCTCTGCCAGTGCTCATGACTTAGGGCTTGATAACAGCAGCGCACACTTAGAGTCAGCCAACGCTGAACTGTATAAATTTAGTGCTGATTATCAGTTGCTTACTCACTATCAGCAACGTGGTCGTTCACCAATTTGGTACAGCGATAATCTGTTGCAACCATCGGCAACTTCCATGCGCTCACCGAGTTTGTTCATCGAGCGAGAACGCATCGCGGCCGACTTGGCGATTTACTTTGGCGACATTCAAGCGTTTGCGCATTTTGCCCATCTGAACCGCATCGGTAATAAATCCGCGAGTTTGATTGCCGCAGACGGTGTGGTCAACTTTGCTCAGCCAGTGGACGACAGCACAGATACAGTGGCCGCAGGATTAAGTGCCAACGGTAGCGATTGGTATAGTCGCTTGCAGTACAACGGCAGTTTCTTCCGCAACAACTTGGAAGATTTGTCGCTGCCATATCGCGCCAACGTCTATGCCGCAACGCCAGACAACGACGCACATCAAGTGTTGTTTGATGGTCAGTATCTGTTTGGTCGCACTGTGGTGAATGGTCATGTGGCCGCCGGGCGAGTCGTTCAAGAGGCTGATCTCATTCCGATGGATGGCAATCCTTGGGTGAATTGGAACGGTGAAGTCGATACCCGTGATGCGCGCCTAAACTTCAGCAGTTTAATCAATGCGCGCTGGCGAGTTAACGGTCAGTACAGCTACAGCGACCGTGATAACCAAGGGGCTGCTGCAGAGTTTGCTCAGCTCGAATGGGATAACGTCAACGGTGCATTCCGTGCCAATATTCCGCTCGACATCCAACGAGAAACCTATGCGCTGCAAACTCAATATCGGTTTAACAGCCAATGGCATTTAAGCGGTAATTACCAGCACAAGCGTACCGAACGTAACTACCTAGAACGTGAACAAAATAGCGAAGACCAATTATGGGCGCGGTTAAACATTAAGCCGCTGAACAGTATGAAGATTGGTATCAAAGCGCTGTATGAAACACGTGATGGCTCGCGTTATGACGCTTCTCGCATTCTGTCACCGAACGAGAACCCATTACTGCGCAAATACTTTCTCGCCGATCGGCAACGTTACGGCGCTGAACTGACATTTAATCATGCACCAAGCGATTGGTTGGCTATCGATGTGACCGCAACTTATGCCAAAGATGATTATCAGCACACCGATGTTGGCTTAACAGCCTCAGAAGACTATCGCTATAGCGCCAACCTATCGATTGACCCAAGTGCCGCGTTGCATCTGTATGCAACCGCAAGTCAGCAGTGGATCAATTCTGATATGGCTGGGGCAACGACCTTCGGACAAGCGAACTCGTTCAGTCGGGTAGAAGACAGATTTATCAATCTAGGGACTGGGGCGAGTTACCGCTGGTCAAGCAGGTTAACCCTGGGGGCTGACTACCTGTTTGCTAACTCTGAAAGCAATACCGCGATAGATAGCAATGACTACGACGACTATTACGATTTTGAGCACAGTGTCGAGGCTTACGGCCAATACGCGCTGAGTGATCGTTTGGGTCTCAAGTTGAGTTATCGCTATGAGCGTTACTACGACACAGACGACGCTCAAGTAGATGTCGACGCTATCTCTGGCCTAACCACCCTAGGCAAACTCGAACACAACTATAACGCACATCTGCTGATGTTGAGCGTCAGCTATAAGCTGCCCTAAGTAAGAGGTTTTAAGAAAATGGAACGCAGAAGTTTTCTAAAAATGAGCGCCGCGTTAAGCGCCGCAGCAACCGTTTCAGGTTGCAACTCAAGTTCAAAAGATATTGAAGAAGTAGCGCCGAGCAAAGGGGCTACTGAAGAAGTGATGAATTGGTCGGCTTGTCTTTGTAACTGTGGTTCTAACTGTCCACTGAAAGTGTTTAGTAAAGACGGCAAAATTGTGCGTATTGAAACAGATGATACCGGCGACGACAGCTGGGGTAACCATCAAATTCGCGCATGTGCTCGCGGCCGTTCCAACAGAAAACGTGTTTATAACCCAGACCGCTTACTTTACCCAATGAAGCAAATGGGTGAACGCGGCGATGAGAGCACCTTTCAACGTATTACTTGGGAACAAGCAATTTCTGAAATTGGTAGTCAACTCAAAGGAATCTACGACACTTATGGCGCACGTTCCGTACTGCGTCACTATGCTTCAGGTGCATACTACGATTTGAATGGTTCAAATGCTTGGCAACGTTTGTTGAATTGTATGGGAGGGTCGTTAGGTTATTACGGTTCTTACAGTTCGGCACAAGTTGGGCGGATGATTCCGCTAATTTATGGATCGGGTGCTAGGTCGACAATTGCAGAGGTACAACATAGCGATCTGTGTTTCTTTATCGGTTATAACCCGTTAGAAATGCGTCAAAGTGGTTCTGGTGAAGGTTATGAATTTAATTACTACCGCGAAAAGAACAACATCAAGACGATTATCATCGACTGCCGTTATAGCGATTCTTTAGCCGGCAAAGACAACATGGAATATCATGCCTGTCGTCCCGGTACGGATGCCGCGATGATTTCGGGTATGGCATATCATCTGATCACCAACAATCTGATTGATGAAAACTTCTTGACCACTAAATGCTATGGTTTCCGCGCAGAAGATGCGTTACCAGAAAAAGGTTTAGAAGCACTGCCATATGAGCGCAGCTATGAAGCTTATATTTTAGGTGTGGGTGAACTAGATAACACACCAAAAACCCCTGAATGGGCGGCCGCCATCTGTGGCGTACCAGCAGATCAAATTCGTCAACTTGCAGAGCAATTAGCGGCAGCTAACGCACCTTATATCGCGCTTGGCTATGGGGTTCAGCGTCAAGCAAACGGTGAATACAACGTATGGGCGGCTTCTGCATTGGCAATGTTGGTTGGCGCGGTTGGTAAGCGCGGTACGAATACCGGTGGCTACATGCCGAATTCTAGCAATGGTGGTATCTCTTCTGGAATGTCTACAGTTGTCAAAGATGGCCCCGCGTTAGAAACCGCACAAATCTCTGTATTCACATGGCCTGATGCCATCTTAGACGGTAAAAATATGACCGTCTTTAAAGATGGGGTGATGCATCTGAGTCCTGAGGAACTCGACGCGGATGGCAACGGTCGATTAAACGTAGACATCAAAGCGATCATCAACTTTGCAGGTAACACCTTAATCAACCAGCATTCTGACTGCTTTGGTACTGCTGAAATTCTGAAGCAGAAAGATAAATGCGAACTGATAGTCGTCAGTGAAAACCATATGACACCATCAGCTAAGTTTGCAGACTATCTATTGCCTGATAGTACTTGGTTAGAATCTGAAGATATTGCAAATGGTTCATATTCTTCTGGAAGTATGGGGTTAATTACTCCAATGACAACTTCTCTTGAGCCTCTAGGCGACTGTCGAAAATCTTGGGAAGTGTGTGCTGCACTCGCTGATGTGATGGGCGTTGGTGGTCTATTCCACGGTGGCTTGTCCTATCAAGAAACCCTCGAAAAATACTATGTTGATGTGATTGCGCCTAAATCCACGGAGTTACCAGCAACACTGCAGGAGTTCCAAAACAACGGCAAGTTATTTAAGAAATTCAAAGAAAATAGTGAAAGTGAATGCGGCCTTTATGGTTATGTACAAAACGGTGGCGAATTAGCTACAGCGTCTGGTCGTATTGAGCTGTTTTCTCATGCTGTTGATTTCATGAGTAAACATTGGGAAAAACCTGACTATGTTATTGGACTGCATATCCCACCGATCCCAGCCTATATTGTGACCTGGGAAGGTTATGAAGATCCTTCGCCTGAAATTGCGGATATGAAACTGCAATTGATAGGTCACCACACAAAAGGACGCACACACTCCTCCTTCCACAGCGTCCAATGGTTGCGAGAAGCAACTCACGATGCTGTTTGGGTAAACCCAGCTGACGCTAAAGGATTTGTTGATGGCGATTACGTTATTGTTGAATCACTGCGCGGCAAAGTACGAGTGAAGGCTCACGTGACTAATCGCATTATGCCCGGCGTGTGTGATTTGGCACAGGGAGCATGGTTCAAACCTGAAAATGGTGTTGATGTCGGTGGCTGTGTAAATACGTTGACTGCTTATCGTCCCAGCCCAATTGCCAAGGCCAATCCGCAACATACCAATCGTGTACGTATTTACAAAGCTTGAGGTGTAGAAAATGTCTGATAAACAGTATGGTTTTTACTTTGATACCAAAAAGTGTAATGGCTGCAAAGCTTGTCACGTTGCCTGTAAAGACAAATTCGATGCACCTCTTGGTGTCATACCTCGGCGTGTATACGAATATAGTGGCGGTAGTTTTGTTAAAGGGACAGATAACACGGTTACATGTGATGTGTTCGCCTATTACATGTCTGTAGGTTGTAACCACTGTAGCGAACCTGTATGTACAAAAGCATGTCCGACTGGTGCAATGCACAAACGAAGTTCTGATGGCTTTGTTTTGGTAGAAGAAAGCCTTTGTATCGGTTGTGGTAGTTGCGCCAGAGCTTGTCCTTATGATGCACCTCAGTTAGACATTGAGCGAAAAGTAATGGTCAAGTGTGATGGTTGCTATGAGCGAGTCGCTGAGGGATTGCGACCATTATGCGTAGAGGGCTGTACTCAGCGCGCGCTAGATTTTGGGCTCATTGAAGACTTAAAACAGAAATATGGCTCAGAGCAAGATATTGCCCCTCTACCACCAAGCAATATCACTTCACCTAACTTAATTGTTGGAACCAGTGATGTGACCCGTCCATCTGGAAGTATGGATGGTTCGATAGTCAATCCAACTGAAGTTTAATGAGTGCAGGTGGGGTTAGTTTTGCTGACCCCACTTCAACTTATTGAGGTGAAATATGAATGAAAATATTGCCTTATCATTAAAAACAGTTGCTCAACTATTGTATCAATATCCAACGGTTGAACTGCTGTCGTTAATGAATGATGAAATGTGGCAAGAGTGGCCAACATCAACGTCTTTTGATAAAGATTGTATTTCTGCAATTGCTGCAAGTGATAGAAACTTTACGGCTATTTGTTCAGATTTTACACGGCTATTTGTCGGCCCAGGAAAGAAGATTGTTTATCCTTGGAGTTCTATTCATCTTGATCAAGAACCGCTCTTGTTTGGTGATAGTACTGAACAATGGGAACTGCTATGTAGAAAAAATAATATTGAGATACAGCAACATAATAATGAACCATCAGACCATTTTGCGTTGATGTTATGGGTAATTGCTGAACTTTCTAACAATGCTGACAAACAGCAACTTTGTTCTACAGTCATTAAAGATTTTTATACACCTTGGATTCCGTCGGTCTTAACAAAGATAGAGCAAAAAGCGCATTCGATATTTTATCGGGAGCTGGCGAAGCTTGCCGCTCACTATGTGACTTTAATTAGTGCGCAAGTTGAAAATACTAGCGCTAAAAATCAAGTCAACATTGAGTGTGAACAGCTGGTATGAGTTTTACAAAAGCTGTTTCACAGCAATGGCATAAAGCTGAAGTCGCTGAGCTAATGTGCAAGCGGCTCCAGCTTGAGCCGACGATTACCATCTTGATGTCAGGTGCCACCTCGCTACAAACTGTGTGTAATTTGGTTGCCGCTATCGCCTTTGCTGAACAGGATTGGATGGCCGATGATTGGGATGATGAGCAGCTGGTGGCAATGTTCTTTTGCGCTTTTCAGCTGTTGTTCGCCAAAGCCATTCAGCAACCCTTGGCTCAAGGGGAGGAATTGATTCTCAGTGTCGGGGGACGTTTAGCACAGTGCCTCAATAGCGATGAATTCGAAGAAGTGTCCCACCGCCTAATGTCATTGATGAAGTTATCATCAGACCGATTAATCGAATTACGCTGCCAACAACGAAGAACCCATAGAAATATGTGCTAGGTATTAGCATTGTTATCCCAGTCATTTGAATGCCTTGTTAGCTCCAGCTTTTAATCTTGCGTCATTTCTATTGTTATTAAGTTTTTCTCAGATATTAAAAACTTGTTAATTAAAATGAGAAAAACAGTCAATGTATTTATTTTTATTATTGATATTGTAATATAAAACTATATTAAACTTGGTGGCGGTAATATTTATTTGTGCTCGTTGCTAATGCACTAGAGCTGATATTTCTCACATAAATATCATGGAGAAATAATAGGCGGTTGGTCATTATTGTAGTAACAGTGTTAGTCGTGATTTTAGTGCTGTTTTCTAGTGAATTTCTCCAATTTGATGACTAAAAATCAATAAATCTTATCTGCTTACTCAATTTTATTGGTTTTCATGCTGTTTGTGTTGATTGGTGCTTTATTCGGCTGCGGAAGTTAAATATTTACAATATAGATTCCTCGCTTGAGCGGAATATTAATAAATGGTAAAAATGCGCCGGAATTTTTATCAGTGTTTGCTTAATAAAGTTACCAAACACTTTTGATGATTCTCAGTGATTAAAAATATCTGGTGTAACCATTTCATAAACTAACCAAATCGGGGTGAGTGTCGAAGATGTGTAACGTTTGGAGGGGTCCAAAGGTTGCCGACACAATAAATCTTTAATGAGTCTAAAAAAATCACTTTCAGTAGCCAGTGCTCTTTGGCTAAGCAGCGCGCTATCGGTTGTTAGCGCAGAACAATTCAATGCGGACAATTACTTAACAGGCGATCTGGGTGGCGTGCGTAGTCAACTGCACGATCAAGGCGTCGACCTGCAATTGATGTACATCTTTGAGACGGGTACCAATGTTAAAGGTGGCCAATCAGAGCACGAATATAGCTATGCAGACCAAACCATTTTTGGGGTGGATACTGATTTAGAAAAGTTGTTCGATCTTAAAGGTGCAAGTTTTCACGCACAGTTCGTAAACCGCGGTGGTCAAAGCCAAAACTTATCTGGCAAAGCGGAAACTGGCCAATTGCTGCAATCGTTGGAAGTGTATGGCCGTGGTCGTACTACCCGTATTTCGGCGTTTTATTACGAGCAAAAACTGTTTAATGATCAGTTGAATGTAAAACTGGGTCGCATGGGGGTCAGCAGTCAATTTGCGTCATTCCGTTGTGAAATGGCGTACTTGGGCGGTTGTAGCTCTCAACCTGGTAACTTCAACGGCACTATCTATAACTTCCCTATCGCACCGTGGGCTGCGGTAGTGAACTACCAATTCAATACTGAATGGTACTTGCGTGTGGGTGCATTCCAAATGAACCCAAGTTGGTTGACGCATGGTCAACGCTTGAACTTCTTGAATGCGTCTGGCACTGAAGGTGTTACTTTGCCAGTAGAATTGGGTTGGAACCCAAGCATCAACAACTTGCCAGGTGTGTATAAGTTGGGTTTCTGGCATGACAACGTAGGTGGCGATGATCTGTACTTCAACCAAGCGGGTGAAGCGTTGGCATTGAACGGCGGCGCGGCGAAGCGCAACAATAGCCGTAACGGTGCGTATTTTGTGGTTGATCAACAGCTGACCTCGGAAGATGGCTCTGCCCAAGGCTTGAGCCTGTTCTCTATGGGCACCCTGAACGACCGTGATATGACCACGGTTGACCGCTCACTGATCGTTGGCCTGAGTTACAAGGGGCTGTTCGATGGTCGTGACGACGACAACCTAGGTCTGGCTGCACATTACCTGCACGTGAGCCAACGTTTGGCTGACGGCGAACGTCTGCAACTGCAAAACGGCCAATTGGTGAACCTGCAAAACGACGAGTGGGGCGTGAGCGCATACTACACTATGCAAGTGACACCATTCTTCAAGCTGCACCCAGAAGTGCAATTCCTGGGTAACCCAGGTGGTACTTCAGCGAACTCAGATGTGTGGGTGGCGGTGATCCGTGGTGATTTAACCTTCTAAGGTTATCGATGAATAGAGAGGCAGCCGAATTCGGCTGCTTTTTTTTGTTCTGGATTGTCACAACCTATCGATGGATAGAACCTAATTTGAACGCTGATAAATTGCCCATACTCATTTGGGATGAGGCTCAGTCATACGAAGTTGCAAATTAGTGCCAGTTTCCACTTGAATCCCCCGCTCAGCTAGGGAACCATTACAAAAAATAACGATACTGGAGTTTCCATGCGCTTGTCGTCTTTGCTGGTGCTATTTCCGGCGCTGCTCAGTTCGTCGCTATTGTTGGCTGACGAAAGCACCCCATCTGCAACCTACATCAATGATGCAATTTTGCCGCCGCAGCAACCCTGGCATGGTGCCAGTGAACAGCTGATGCTGGCACCGGATGCCTTTGACGCGACCCCGTTTGAACAAAGTGCTGGAATCGCGAGTCCAGACTATAGCGCGACCTTTGATTGGTTAGACCGATTAGCTGACAGCAGCGCCATGCTGCACAAAGTCAGCCTTGGCAAAAGCCCACAAGGGCGTGATATTTGGATGTACGTTGCCAGTAGTGACGGCGCGGAAACCGCTAACGAGCTGCAGAAAAATCATAAACCGACAGTATTGGTGCAAGCTGGCATTCATGCCGGTGAAATTGATGGTAAAGATGCCGGCATGATGTTGCTGCGAGATATGTTACGCGGTGACAAACAGGAGTTACTCGACGAGGTGAATCTGCTGTTTGTGCCGATTTTCAACGTTGATGGTCATGAGCGCAGCAGCGAATTTAACCGGGTGAATCAGCGCGGGCCTAAGTTAATGGGCTGGCGTACCAACAGCCAAAACCTCAACCTCAATCGTGACTATAGCAAGGCCGATACCAGCGAAATGCAGGCGATGCTGACCGCCATCAATGCGTGGGACCCACAGCTGTATATCGATGTGCATGTCACCGACGGTATCGATTATCAATATGATGTCACTTACGGTTACAACATTGAAAACGGCTTTAGCCCAAGCATCTATCGTTGGTTTAACCAAATTTATCGGCCGCAGATTGATCAGGCGCTGGAAGCTGCGGGGCATGTGCCCGGCGGATTAGTGTTCGCCTTGGATAACACCGACCTTAACAAAGGGCTTGAATATTGGCATGCCGGGCCTCGGTTTTCTGATGGCTATGGCGATGTGCGCCATTTACCTACCGTGCTCATTGAAAACCACAGTCTAAAGCCATTTAAGCGCCGGGTGTTGGGCACCTATGTGTTGCTCGAACAGACGTTAAAAACCGTTGCTGCTGAGCATACCAAGTTGCAAGCGGCGATTGAGATTGACCGCTTCCGTTACTGGCCGTTAGTGCCACTGACGTGGGAAAACGAGCGCCAAGCAGCGACACGAGATTTTAAAGGGATTGGTTACAGCGTTGAGCAAAGTGCCATTTCCGGCGATAAGGTGGTGCGTTGGAATGGCGAGCCGACGCTTTATCCTAATCTTATCCAAGAAGGGCCCACCAAACCGGCAATCGAAGTGACTCGCCCTAGCAACTACTACATTCCACCGCAATGGCAGATGGTGATCGAACGCTTGAAAATTCAAGGGGTGCGGATGACGCCGTTGGCAAGCCCGCGAACGCTGAAACTGCAACAATATCAATTGGCTGATGCTGAGTTTACGGCAACAACCTATGAAGGGCGGCAGCGGGTGAAGGCGGCTGCAAAACTGGTGAAGCTGACCACGACCTTGCCAGTGGGCACCATGGAGATCCCGACTGATCAACCCTTGGGTGATCTCGCCATGCTGCTGCTTGAGCCAGAGTCCGCCGATTCCTTTTTACAATGGGGCTTTTTTAACAGCATTTTTAGCCGCACCGAGTATATGGAGCCGTATGCGGTAGAGCCGATGGCGCAACAGATGTTGGCAACGCAACCCGAGCTCAAAGCCGCCTTCGAGCAAGCGTTAAAAGATCCGCAGTTTGCCAAGGATAGCAATGCGCGCTTACGTTGGTTCTATGAACGCAGCCCGTACTACGATAACCAGTACGCTAAATATCCGGTTTATCGCAGTCGTTAATTGAAAAATCGTCGCATTATCGCGGCGATTTTTTTGCGCTTTTTCGGTGCATTCGCCTCGTATCCACAATTAAAAATCGACCCTTGTGTCATAACCAAGGCGACACAGTTGACTTAGCCACGCTTCGGCATTAACTAGAGATAATGACTGGTGTTACTGCCGTGAAAAGGTTTTTATCGGGCGAAATTTCGATGTGTGGTTCATCATTGCGCTAACGCTAGTTGTGATGCGAAAGGGAATGTGGCGCGTCACCCTGCTGTGAGGGTGAGGCTCTTACGGTTTGAGGAGGATTTTTATGCCGCAACAACGTCTTTTTCAGCGTGGTGAAATGAAATGCTTGGTGATGCACATTTTGCAGCAAGGCCCAGCCTACGGGCACGAATTGATAAAAGCAGTTGCCAAATTGGTGGGGGATAATTATCAACCAAGCCCCGCCGTGATTTATCCTGCATTAGCCTCATTGGAAGCCGCAGGGTTTATTTGTGGTACCGGTGAACGTGCTGATGCCGAGGGCAATAAGCAGTTTCAAGTGACGGAAGTCGGACAGCAGCATCTGTGTATGGAAGCTGACCATATTGAAGAGATTCTGCGGCGTATTCACGAACCTCAGTTTGTCGATGTGCTTGATACTGACGCCATAGAGTTGGCTATGAGCCAATTGCAGCAAGCGGTGAAAACCACCTTGGCCACGCCACCTATCACCGAAGAAACCGTGATCGCCCTGACCAATATACTTGAACAAGCGACTCGCTCAATCGAGTTAAGCCGTTAGCGCTCGGTCAGCGTTAACACAAAAAAACGCCCTGCAATGCAGGGCGTTGATGTTTCCAGCGTTAGCGAAAGACTAAGGCTTAGAAGAAGCTTGCTTTCAGTTCAACACCGACAACGCGTGGATCATTCACGAAGCCTGTCAGGTTGTTGAAGTCGATACCACCGGTGATGCTTTCATCGTTGGTGATGTTACGGCCATAAGCAGCCACTTCGTAATCCACGCTGCCAGCAGTCCAGCGGTAACCGGCGCGCAAACCACCTTCCAGCAGGTAGTCGTCAGAGTATTCTTTAGACTCATACAGGAAGAAGTTTACTTTTGAACGATAAGCCCAGTCGGTGTACGCAAACAGTTCACCAGTTTCCAGCGGATAGGTGTACGCTGCGGTCATGTTGATGGTCCATTTTGGCGCGTGTGGCAGTGAGTTACCATCAATGATGGCGTTGCCAGTGGCATCCAATGGATCAGTCACGGTACAGCCGCTACCACAAGCTGCAATTGCTAAACCGCTGTCTTGGATTTCGGTTTTGTTGTAGCTCATACCAGCAGTCACTAAGAAGTTGCTAGTGATTGCAAATTGAGAATCCAGCTCTAAACCATAACCCACTGATTTATCAGCGTTGATCAAACGGTTGTAGTTGGCGCCACCACCTACTGCAGTCAGCTGTTGGTCATCTACTTGGTAGTAGAACACGTCAAAGTTGACGCGACCACGGTTGTCGAGGATGTCAGACTTGATACCCACTTCACCGCTGATCATGGTTTCTGAATCGGCAACAGTCACTTCATCACCGAACAGCAGACGACCTTGGATTGACGGGGCGCGGAAGCCTTTAGCCACACGAGCGTACAGGTTGGTATCTGCGTTCAGGGTGTAAACACCGCTGACGTCCCAGCTGATTTGACCATCAGAAGGGTTTTGATACAGCATTGCAGTTGGGCCTGCGCCAGCAGGTGATACTTCACGTTGGGCAACAAAGTCTTTGTCGTCGTGTGAGTAACGGATACCCGCAGTCATTTTGAAATCGTCAGTGACATCAAAGTCAAACGAGGTAAATACTGCCCATGCGGTGGTGTCTTGCTTTTGATAGGCGTAACCGTTTTCAGCGCCAGCTTCATCGTAGTTGAAGCTGTCGATGTTCAGGGTTTCATCAAAATAGAACAGACCTAATTGATAGTCTAAGCGACCCAGTTCATTACTGGCCAAACGCAGTTCTTGAGTGAACTGGTGATGCTTTGGCAATCCGTCAGCTGATTCTGAAGTGAATGGAATGAAACCTGGACCCATGGTTGGCATATAAGACGCGCCATAACCGCCGTCTACGTCTGCACGAGAATAGGCTTCAGCAGATTCGTAACCTGAGATAGAGGTCAGGGTGTGAGTACCGAAGTCATATTCCAACTTCAGGCTACCGCCTTTAACTTCAACAGATTGTTCAGCGCGGCTTGCCGCATCTTGGTAAACGGTGTCACGTGAGAAACCGTCAACAAAATCGTTAGTGCCTGATTTGATGATGTTAGCGCGGAACACGCGTGGCGTGCCGTCTAAGTCACGGTAGTGAGCATTCGCCAATGCAGAGAATTGGCTGTTCGGTTGCCACAACAGTTGCAGACGCGCTGCGCGGTCATGGTAGCCTTCTAATTGGTCGTTTTGTTCAAAGCCAGGTGCTTTGTTATCAACCCAGTCATCACGTTGTTGATCTAATACAGACAGACGGGCAGACAGGGTATCAGTCAGGCCACCACCGATAGCACCTTCGAGGTTTTGGGTGCCATAAGTACCGTAAGAGGCTTTGGCGTAAGCGCTGAATTCTTGTGTTGGTCGTTTAGAGTCGAACTTGATGATACCGGCGGTGGTGTTACGGCCGAATAGTGAGCCTTGTGGGCCACGCAGTACTTCAACACGTTCAACGTCAAATACAGGGAACCCTTTCAGAATTGGGTTTTCTTGAACCACTTCGTCATAAACCAAAGATACAGGTTGAGAAGCGTTCAAATCGAAATCTGTGTTACCCAAGCCACGAATATAGAAACGTGGGAAGGTACGGCCAAATGAAGATTCGATGGTCAAGCTCGGAATACGGGCTGACATGTAACGCACGTCTTGGCCTGATGCGCCCATCGCTTCTAAGGCGTCGCCTTTCAGGGCAGAGATGGATACCGGTACTTCTTGTGCGTTTTGGACGCGTTTTTGCGCGGTGACCAAAATACGCTCAAGCTTACCGTCATCTTGTTGTTCGGTGTCGGCCGCATATGCTAAGGAAGAGGTTGCAAGCAAAGCTGCCTGAATGCTCAGGAATAGCTTAGAGAAGTTGTTCATCATTAGGGTCTCTTTTTGGTTTGACGCTCAGTAAAGCGGCCACTTTTCTTATTTGAGGACGAAAGCAGTCCGCGATTGTGCGGCATTTTAACCGCATAGTTCTTTAGATGAAACTTAAATGTTTCAACATTGAAATATAACGGTTACTTTTCATTCAACAATGTGACCAATACCAATTTTTGAGCACTAAGTCGCATTTTTAGCGCAATTTGTAAGCAAATTGTGAATCGGTGGGACGACTTTAGTCGTAATTATTGCGTTGAAAAAAGCAACGGCGGTTCGACTTTTTATACCTAAATTTACCAATTGATAACAAATGTCTGCCTCGGTCTTTGGTTGGGAATTGGTGCAAATAATTAGTGATAAGCCATTGCTTTTTATTCAGAAACTATGGCCTAAAACAGTGCAAGTTAGTGGTATTGAGCGGCTAAATCAGCGGGTTGATTGCGAAATTGGCTGCAGATGGTCGAAATAAACTGAATTGCCGATTGGGACAAGATAAAAAGTGGTACAAGACAAAAAGTTAAGGGCACTTGGTGTTAGCCAAATGCCCTTAATGCGGAATTGAACGACGCTCTTTGCTTAACTGGCTTTTTCGTTAGCGCTACGGAAGTCCGCTTCAATGGTTTGCAAGCGTTCAAGGAACCCTTTCAGATGGTGATACATGGCTTGTGCCGCTGCATCTTCATCATTGGCAATTACTGCGTTAATCACTTCAAGGTGTAATCCTGCAGGGTGAATCACGTTAGTATCAGGTTCAAACTGATTGGTGATGCTGGCCAACACTTGCAATAAAGACTTAGTAATCCCCGCAAGAAAGCGGTTGTCGGTCATATCGGCTAATACGTGATGCACCTTTTGGCGCAATACCACAGTGTGCGGGTAGGCCAAGTTATCGCTTTCGTGACGATGGGCTTCCATCAGCAGTTCTGCATCTTTTTCAGTGCAGTTTCTTGCCGCTAAGCGTGCCACCATAGGCTCAATCAATAAACGCGCTTCACACAACTCAGTGAACGACAGCTTACCCATAAAAAAGAGGTCATTACAGGCGGATGTCATGCGTTCAAAGGTGATTGCTTTGACAAATGCGCCGCCAGTAGCACCTTGCTTGATTTCCACTAGGCCGCTTGCTTCTAGACCTTTAATTGCTTCGCGCACAACGGTACGACTCACCATAAACGATTCGATGAGTTCACGCTCAGAAGGTAATTTGCTGCCTGCTGGATAACTGCCGTCAAAAATTGCGGTGCGCAGTTGTTGAGCAACTTCGTCAGAAGCTTTTATCTGCTTAACCGGTTTAAAAGTTTCCAAAGACAAATCCTGAAGACGGAAAAGTGCATCCACTATACCACTATTCACTGCCTAATAAGTAGTAATCGAAATCACACTCCATGTATTTAATTTAACCTAAATCTCAATCACTTTTGGCTACATAAGACCTGCTAAAACAAGCGGTTACTAATTTAAGCTGTCAAAAAAAGGTGATCCACTAATCACTAATCAAGTTTTTTGTGATTGCGTTTTTAGAATCTTATTTAACTAATTTACGTTAAAAGCTAAATGTCATACGTTTAACATATGTTATTTAGTTATCGAAGCAAACAACCATGTCGAGATTAATCAAATTCCTTTCTATTTCTGCCTTAGCGCTGTCAGCCATGGCAATTAACGCTAATGCGGTTGAATTAAAAGGTAGCCATAAAGCAAACCAAGTTGCCTGTAAGTCTTGCCATACCAAAGGTATGAAAGAAGCGGGCACGATGGAAGGCTGCTTGAGCTGCCATAAGAGCTACGAAGCTGTGCGTGCACTGACCGAAGGCAAAGCCAACCTAGAAGTAAATCCACACATCGATGGCCACATGGGTGAACTCGACTGTACTGAGTGTCACCACGCGCACAAACCATCCAAGGCAGTTTGTAATGAATGCCATGGTTTCGATTTTGTTACTCCGTAAAAACCCCTCAAAGAGGTAAAAACAATGAAAAAAAGAACATTTGCCAAAACCGCACTCGCGTTGACGGCTGCTACGATGTTCAGTCTGCCAGCTTGGGCAACTATCAACATGGACACTGACGTTGTAGTTGTAGGTGCTGGCGCTTCAGGTATGGCTGCAAGCGTGCAAGCTGCTCAGCTTGGCGCCAAAGTGGTTACCCTGGAAAAACAAGCTAAGAACGGTGGTACCGGTAACTTCGCTGAAGGTATCTTCGCTTGCGAAAGTAGCATGCAACACCGTCAAGGCATCATTGTTACTAAAGAACAAGCGTTCAAAACCATCATGGACTACAGCCACTGGAAAGCTAACGCGCCATTGGTTTCTGCGTTCGTGAACAAGTCTGGTTCAACCATCGACTGGTTGAAAGACATGGGCGTGAAATTCGAATACATCGGCCCAGGCGGCCCAGGTGGCGTACTGACTTGGCACGTGATCGAAGGTCACTCTAAGGCAATGATCAAAACCTTTACTGAACAGTTGGACAAGTTAGGCGGCCAATTGCTGCTGAAAACTGCTGGTCATGAACTGATCACCGAAAACGGTAAAGTGGTTGGCGTTAAAGGTACAACTAAAGACGGCGAAGAGATCATTGTTCACGCTAAAGCAGTGATCATCTCTACAGGCGGTTACGCTAACAACAAAGAGATGATGGAAAAATACTCGCCATATCCAGACATGGTATTTATCGGTCAAATCGGTAAAGACGGTGACGGTATCAACATGGCGTGGAACGCTGGTGCCGCTGAAGAAGGCATTCACGTAATGCAATCTTATCGTCCAGGTTTGCCTGGCTATGCGCCAAACAACCAAATGATCGCAGCTGCTGTTCAACCTTACTTCTGGGTTGATCCAAAAGGTATTCGTTACACCGACGAATCTTCAGTGGTGTTGTGGCCATACGCCGGTAACGCGCTGGAACGTCTGGGTGGCAAAGCCTTCTCTATCTATGACGAAAACACCAAAAACATGTTCATCGACAAAGGTATCCATATGCCTTTGGGTGAATGGGTTATCGCCGGTACTAAGCTGACTGATCTGCCAAAAGAGCTGGATAAAGCGATTGCTAAGGGTGACGTAGTTAAAGCTAACACTATCCCTGAACTGGCAAAACAGCTGGGTATGGATCCAAAAGTACTGCAAGCCTCTGTTGATAAAAACAACGAAATGGCCGCAGCTCACGAAGACAACGAGTACTACAAGCAATCTGTATACCTGCGTTCAGTGGCTAAACCACCTTACTACGCAACTCGTCTGCAACCTCGTGCACTGGGCACCTTGGGCGGTGTGAAAATCAACGAACACACTCAAGCGATCAGCAAAACCACTGGTGAGCCAATCGATGGTCTGTTCGTGACTGGTAACGATGCTGGCGGTATCTACGGCGACAGCTACGACCTGATGTTAGGTGGTGGCACCTTAGGTTTCGCCGTTAACTCTGGCCGTATCGCGGCTGAGAGCGCAGTAAAATTCTACGTTAAAAAATAATACGTAGTGCGGGGTTAGGTGCCCGAGCTGGGTCGGGCGCTTAACTACCAATGCTTTGCTTAGTTGGATCTCTGGGTTGACCAGCTAAGCACAACACCCATGAACCCGCCTCAGGACGGATTCTTTGGGGGCTGCGGTTAACGCAGCAAGTAACACTTAGAAGGTTTCGAACGAACCTTTGCACCGGAAGTTACAACTATGAACAAAACATATCTTACCTTAGCCCTGTTGGCAGCGATGTCTGTTCCAGCAATGGCCGAAGAAACCACCACTATCGACAATATGTTCAGCAACGGAACCCTGACTGGTCAGTTCCGTATGTTTGACTTTACTCGTAGCTTCGACGGCAACACCAAAACTAACCACGACACCACCTTTGGTGGCATCTTCAAATACCGTACAGCGGAACTGAACGGCATTAAGTTTGGCGGCAGCTTTGCTTCTGCTAACCGCATGTTTGTGGATGAAAACCAAGGCGTATATGGCCTGCTGGGTCGTGAAGGCGGCAAACATTCAAATGTGAACCGCATGCAGGAATACTTTGTTGAGGGTAACTGGAATAACACCAATATTATTGTTGGTGCTCAAGAGCTGCGTACCCCAATGATGAACCCACATGACATCCGTGCGATCCCTCGTACTTTCCGTGGTGTGTCTGTGGTGAACAACAGTATCGACAACCTGAAACTGACCGGCTTGTATATCACCGACAGCATGGGTTGGAGCGATACAAGCTTTGTGTCAGTGAATCAAGCCGTTGCTGGTGAATTAGCCCGTGCGGGTATTCAAGCTAACGTGGCCGACAAGCCAGTTTATGCGCTGGGTGCGACCTATAAAGTACCAACAGGTTCTGCTGTTAAGCTCACGGCTGACCTGTGGGATTACCGCATGTCTGACGTGTTCAACGAAGTGTATGCCAAACTGGATCTGTCTGTGCCGGTTGGCGATGCTGAAGTGTACCTGACTCCGTCTTACCTGAAACAAAATTCAATCGGCGATGAAACTGCTAATGAATTAGATACCTACCAATGGGGTACTCACTTAGGTGTGAAATACGCCGGTGCGGATCTGACCTTGTTCTATGCGGAAACCGGTGATCACTCACTGTTGACCCCATGGGGCGACGAAAAAGTGGTGATTCAACAGGTATACCAATGTACTCGTGCAAAAGAAGACGTATATGCCGCGCAACTGAACTATGACTTTGGCAAAGTGGGTATCAACGGACTAAGCGCTTACGTGTTCTACGGCGACTATGATGTACCAACAGGTATGGGTCATGATTTCACTGAAACTGACTTCTCTGTGACCTATAAACTCGACCCTGTTATGAAAGGGCTGAGCACTCGCGTTCGTTACGCGATTGTCGATGTTGATGGTGGCGAAGATATCGACGACTTACGTCTGTTCGTTTACTACAACTTCAAACTAGGTAAGTAATTTCCTGATTGATGGCTTCGCCCACTGCTCCCGGGCGGGGCCGTCTTCTGCTGCTGATGTTCCCCTCGCGTTTTCCTGTTCGCTGTTTTCCTCTCTTAAATGACCCAACACTGTCGCGCGCTGGCTGACGGTCAATCGCCCTCATTGATGGTTAATGTCGATGTGGCACCGCCCATTGAACTCATAATCCAACTGCTTTTTTGCGCAGATTATCACTGTTTTTTAAAATGCTTTTATTTAATGCGCGTTATTAATGAATCACAGTTATTTAAATAATGTGATGCTTGGTGTTTATTGTATTTAAATTAATTATCAAATAGTGATATCTAATATGTGCAGTTTAATTTTTATAAGCGGCTATTAGCGTCATAAAAATATATATGCCCGTCACAGTTATTCAATTAAATGGTTTTAAAAGTAAAGCCTGCTATCTATCATACCTCTAATGTCATACATATTAGTTTATAAAAAATGATTTAAAAACATACCGTTATGTGTGTGTCTTATTAACTTTTTTGGCATATTTCAGATTTATATAGTGATAAGTATCAATTTTTTTGAAATTTTGAAATTAAGTTAGATGCGGGAACTCTTATTTAAACGATATTTAAATAAGAATTTTTGTTGAGTCAAATCTCAATTTTACAAAGTGACTTATAGATTTGGGGAAATAAGTCGACATTATTTAACATAGTAAGGTAAATGTTATGAAAGCAAGACACCTATTACTGCCATTTATTGTAACGCCACTGTGTTTAGCAATGTGGGGCTGTAACGACAGTGATAACGATAAAACAGCCGAAAAAGAAGTTTTGCCAATTTTGGGTGAGGCATCTCCAGCATCACTAAACAGCTGTGAAGATCTCACCAGCTTTAAATATGCCGACACCGTCATTACAGACGCGCACACCGTGGCTGCAGGTCCAATCGCTTACAACGCTACTGAATCTTACACTGCACCAGCACATTGTGTGATCACCGGTTATATGAATGATCGCACCGGTCGTGGTATTGCGGGTGACACGAATTATCGTATCGGTTTCGAAATGCGTCTGCCAGTGGATTGGAATGGTCGTTTCTACTATCAAGCTAACGGTGGTTTGGATGGTAGTGTGTCTAATGCCGTTGGTCGCTTTATGTCACCTAACGGTACAGATGCATCAGCGATCACTAAAGGCTTTGCGGTTATCAGCTCTGACGCGGGTCACGCTATTCCTGCACCAATGTTTGGTTTAGATCCACAAGCGCGCCAAGACTATGGCTACAATGCGGTTGCTGAACTGACGCCAATGGCTAAATCATTGATTGAAACCGCTTACGGCAAACAACCTGATCGCTCATACTTCGGTGGCTGCTCTAACGGCGGTCGTCACACCATGGTGGCCGCAACCCGTTTTGCCGACCAATATGATGGCTTCTTGGTGGGTAACCCAGGCTTTAACCTGCCTAAAGCCGCTGTTGACCAAATGTACGGTATTCAACAGTATGCATCTTTGGTTCATGTTGACCAAAACAACATCCTCACCAGTATTCAAAGTGCAATCACTAAAGAAGAGTTTGGTGTGGTATCTAAGGCGGTCGTCGCACAATGTGACGCGCTAGATGGTGCAGCAGATGGCATGATCAACGCCTTAGAAGCTTGCCAAATTGCCTTTGACTTTGATCGCGATGTCCCTGTGTGTTCTGGGGAACGTGATGGTACTTGTTTGACCCAAGCACAAAAAGAAGTGCTGGCAAACATTGCGGCTGGCGCGCATAACAGCGCAGGTGAAGAAATCTACACTAACTTCCCATATGATGCTGGTATGGGCACAGATGATTACTTCAACTGGGAATACTTCATGGCCATGATGCGTGACCCAGGTGCCGTCGCTTATATCTTCACAACGCCAGCAACCGTGCTGGGTAACACTGAAGCTGATGCGTATAACTTTATCATGAACTTCAGCATGGATAACGATGCGCCAAAAATCTATGCCACTGATGCCGCTAACGGTTTCACCGAAGCAGGTATGGACTTTATGCCACCGGTTGACCCAAGCGATATGAGCACTCTGCGTGCCCGCGGCGCAAAAATTCTGGCAGTACATGGTACTTCAGACCCAGTATTCTCAGTGCAAGACACCATCAACTGGTACAACGCACTGCAAGCTGAACACAGCAATCAAGCAGATGAATTTGCACGTTTGTACTTGGTGCCTGGCATGAACCACTGTGGTCGCGGTCCAACCACTGACAAATTTGATGCGTTAGATAAGTTGGTAACCTGGGTTGAAGACGGCACTGCGCCAGAAGAAATCGTGGCTTCAGTTCGTGCTAATAACGCCGAATTGCCAGCTGATTGGTCAACCTCACGTACTCGCCCATTGTGTCCATACCCACAAGTGGCAACTTACAACGGTACGGGCAGCATTGAAGATGCAGCCAACTTCAGCTGTAAAGTACCTGAGTAATCGCTGTTTGTTCTGATTGATTCTCTGCTAGTGAACAACCCTTTGGCAGCCTATTATTAGGCTGCCTTTTTTATTTTCCTGCAACAACCCTGCTAAATTACCGGCGATGAAATATTTCATAGGAATAATCAGCATTGTATTTTTATCAATTTATTTGTTGCTAATTTGTTATTTAGACTTAAGTTGACTTGTCATTTTAAATTTAATTTTCAGTTTTATATCTTTATGCAAAAGATTTTTTTAATTAATCATAAGATATATTTTTTAATTAGTTTATTTTGAATTTGATAAACATCACCTTTAACTCTTTAATATATTTTTCAGTTTGAAACTAACATTCTCAATTAGCGATGTTGATAAAAGTTGTTTTGATTTTATCTTGTTATTAATCAGTGTGTTAAAGTATTAGCCATGCTTGGCATGGTCCCTGCTATTACATCGATAAGGGAGAGGCGAGTCATTCAATGACTGCTGACTATCCCATAACAATAATAATGCTGTTGACTGGGGAAATAGCATTAATAGATAAGCAGATAAAGGACTATAGTCATGAAACACAAACATTTACTTTTGCCATTTGTTGTTACGCCATTATGTCTTGCTATGTGGGGCTGTAATGACAGCGATAATGACAAAACGGTTGAACAAAAAACTTTGCCAGTATTAACTGCGGCGCAACCTGCATCAATTAAAAGCTGTGAAGACCTAGCTGAGCAATTTAAATTCAATGAGACTTACATCACTGGCGCGACCACTGTAGCAGCTGGTGAAGTCTCTGCAGGCTTTAATGCGCCCGCTCACTGTTTAATCACAGGTTACATGAACCCTCGTAAAGGCCGTGGTGTTGATGACAAAGGCAACATCATTGAAGATGCAGACTACCAAATCGGGTTCGAAATGCGTCTGCCAGTGGATTGGAATGGCCGCTTCTATTACCAAGCCAACGGCGGTATGGACGGTTCAGTTGTGCCTGCAACCGGTAACTTTATGACCCCTAATGGCTCAGACGCTACCGCACTGCACAAAGGTTTTGCTGTTATCAGCTCTGACGCAGGTCACTCTGCAGCCCATGGTGCCGCTTTTGGTTTAGACCCTCAAGCACGCCGTGACTATGGCTACAACGCCGTTGCTGAACTGACACCAATGGCGAAATCGTTGATCGAAGCGGCTTATGGTAAGGCTCCCGATCGCTCTTACTTCGGTGGTTGCTCTAACGGTGGCCGTCACACTATGGTGGCCGCGACTCGTTATGCCGACCTATATGATGGTTTCTTAGTGGGTGACCCAGGTTTCCATCTGCCACAAGCGGCGGTATCGCAAGTGCTGGGTATTCAAAAATTCCTGACCCTGCTCGACAATGTAGATGAATCCAATGTTGAAGGTTCGTTGGCGACAGCCATCAACCGACAAGAATTGGGTGCGGTATCGAAAGCTGTTCTGCAACAATGTGATGCGTTAGATGGTGCAGCTGACGGCATGGTCAACGCGATTGAAGCGTGCCAAGTCGCCTTTGATTTGCAACGTGATGTACCAACCTGCAGCGGCGAACGTGATGGCACTTGCCTGACCACGGCTCAAAAAGATGTGCTGGCTGACTTTATGGCTGGTCCACACAACAGCGCTGGTGAAGCCTTATATACCAACATGCAGTACGATGCGGGTTTAGGTACTAACAATGTTATGGCGTGGTTCTATGGCGCAGCTTTCCACTTGTCAGTACCGTCAGTGTCAAGTGTATTTACCACGCCACCAACTTGGTTAAATGGCACGACGGCAGAGCTGTACGACTATGTTACTCACTTCTCTGCCGATACTGATGCCGCCACCATTTATGCCGAAGATGGCGATTACACCGAAGCGTCTATGACCTTTATGCCACCGGTTGATCCAAGCGATATGGGCACACTGCGTGACCGTGGCGCTAAACTGATCGCCGTACATGGCACCTCTGATCCTGTGTTCTACGCACAAGACACCATTAACTGGTACAACGATCTGCAAAAAGCTAACACCAACGAAGCGGGTGAGTTTGCGCGCTTGTACTTGGTGCCAGGCATGAACCACTGTGGTTACGGCCCTGCAACCGATAAGTTCGATGCATTAGATAAGCTGGTCACTTGGGTTGAAGAAGGTAAAGCACCAGAAGAAATTGTGGCTTCCGCCCGTGAAAACAACGCAGAACTGCCTGCGGATTGGTCGACTACACGTACTCGCCCATTGTGCCCATACCCAGAAATCGCAACTTACAACGGTACTGGCAGCATCGAAGATGCGGCGAGCTTCAGCTGTAAAGCGGCTGAGTAAGCAGCTAAGTAAGTACTTAGGTAAGTAGTAAAGTAAATTCCATCATTGTGAGTTGATGCTCCTTGGCAGTCCGCGTGCGGGCTGCCTTTTTATTTTTTCGATTTGGCCAAGTGATGCTGCTAAGTGGTGGATTTGGCTATCGCCGTTAGCGAAAGGGTTGATTTAGTGGTGGATTTGCTCGTTGCTGACCAACTGCTAATGGATAAATTGTTTAAAATCAGTAAATTAAATTTTGGCCTGATTTCTGCTTTACTCGGTGGGACTTGGTGCTTGTTCCTGAACGCAAGCAAGTGCCAAGGCTTCCCGACCGCAGGGCTCAATTTGAGCCCTGCACCTTTTCTGGCTCTCTGCCGAGTTGCTGCATTTTTCTTAGCTTCGCTTGCTGTTTTCTATCGCTTGGCTGCTTTCTAACGTTTGGCCAATTTTTAACAATTGGCTTGCTGCGCTGCAATTAATGAGAGCTTTTGTGCCCGCGTCAGCTGTTTCACCTGCCACTCACGTTGATGGGCGGTGCGTTTATCACCAATACATTCTTGATAGGCTAACTGCAGCGGCGCTCGGCCACGCAGATATTTTGCCGCCTTGGCGCCACCGGCTTGATGCTCGCTAACGCGCCGCGCCACATCGGTCGTTACTCCGGTATATAACTCGCCATCGCGGCAGCGGATCATATACAGATACCATACTTGGGTCGTTTGGCTGACGGACTGAGACGCCATGCTGTCACTCTTGCCTGCATTGTTATCAGCCACCTCAACCGTGTTTACCGCTTCAGTCATTAATGCCCAACAGTTTTAAGAAGAAGGCATATTCCAACGCGGTATCTTCATAACGGCGATAACGGCCACTCTTGCCGCCGTGGCCTGCTTCCATATCCATATTGAGTAGCAGCAGATTGTCATCGGTTTTGTAATCGCGCAGTTTCGCTACCCACTTGGCCGGTTCAAAGTACTGCACTTGTGAGTCGTGCAGGCCACTAGTCACCAACAAGTTGGGGTAGGCTTGGCGCTTAACATTGTCGTATGGAGAGTAACTCAGCATGTAATCAAAATAGCTTTGCTGATTTGGATTACCCCACTCGTCATACTCATTGGTGGTGAGCGGAATTGACTCATCCAGCATGGTGGTCACCACATCCACAAATGGTACATGGGCAGCGATGGCGAGATACAGCTCGGGCGCTTGGTTGGCGACTGCGCCCATCAACAAGCCACCGGCACTGCCACCTGCTGCCACAACTTTGCCTGCCGCAGCGTATTTCTCAGCCACTAAGCCACGGGTGACATCTTCAAAGTCATTGAAGGTGTTTTGCTTGTGCAGCAGCTTGCCGTCTTCATACCACGCCCGGCCAAGGGTTTCGCTGCCACGCACATGAGCAATCGCGTACACCACACCGCGGTCGAGCAAACTGATGACTGCATCATCAAAGTCGGGGTCGATGACGATGCCGTAAGAACCATAACCGTAGACATAGAGTGGGTTAGTGCCATCGTGGCGGAATTTATCTTTGCGATACACCAGAGTGACCGGGACTAACGTGCCATCGCGGGCGGTAATCCGCAGCCGCTCGCTTTGATAATTGCGGCGATCAAAGCCGCCCAGCACTTGGCGTTGTTTGATCAGCGTGCGTTTGCCCGGCTGGTCTAAATCGTACAGATAGGTTGAGTCTGGCGTGGTAGGGCTGGAGTAGCGCACGCGCAACTCGCGCGCATGTTGATTGAGGTTCACGCCAAGGCCGACCACATACGCTGGATCGTCAAACCGCAGTTCATAACCATTGTTCGGGTTCGCGGCAGGGTAGACCACCACATGGGTGAGGCCATTTTCGCGCGTTTGCAGAATGAGGAAGTTATCCAGCACCAGCACTTCTTCAAGCAGCACATCAGGATTGTGCGGGATCACCTCTTGCCACTTGCGCTTGTCGCTGGCATACGCGGTGTTGACCTTCATCAAGCGGAAGTTGTCCGCCTGCCAGTTGGTTAAAATATAGTAGTCATTCCCGTGCTTAACGATTTGATATTCAATTCCTTCTTCACGAGGGGTGACTACCTGAAAATTGCCGAGCGGCGCGCTGCTATCGAGCACCAGCACTTCGCTGGTGGTGGTACTTTCACAGGACAGTACGATGCGGCTTTCATCTAAACTGCTGCCAAGGCTGATGTAATAGGTATCATCTTTTTCTTCATACACCAGTTGGTCTTGGGTTTGCGGTGTGCCCAACTTGTGGCGGAACACTTGATAGCCGAGTAAGGTTTGCGGATCTTTGGCGATGTAGAACAGATAGCGATTATCTTTGCTCCATGCCAAGCCGGCTCCATCGACATTTTGCAGCACGTCGTCCAGCAACTTGCCGGAGTTCAGGTCTTTAATCTGCACTGTGTAGATGCGGCGACTGAGGGTATCTTCAGCAAAGGCCATCAGCTGTTCATTTGGGCTGAGAGTGACATCGCCTAAGGTGTAAAACTCGTGGCCTTGGGCGCGCTCATTACTGTCGAGAAGCAGTTGCGCCGGGCCATTGAGTGAATCTGCCCGTTCTAATAAGGGGTATTCTTTACCGGCTTCATAGCGACGTGAATACCAATGGCTATGCCACTTATAAGGCGCTGAACTTTCGGCCGGATTGAGCCGTGCGGTCATCTCGTCAAACAGCTTCGCTTTCAGCCCATTAAAAGGTTTGAGCTTTTCTGCGGTGTAGTTGTTTTCCTGCTTCAGGTACTCCAGCACCTTAGGATCTGAACGGCTATCATCACGCAGCCAATAGTAGTCATCAGTACGGGTCACGCCGTGAATCGTCAGCTGATGGGGAATTTTGTTGGCCACAGGTGGGACAACCGGTTGCTCTGCTTTCATGGTATTTGCACATCCACACAGCCATAAAGATAAGGCTATCAGTCCAAAGGGGCGTATCTGTTTCATGAGTTCCTTTCCGCTATCAGTGCCGATGATGTTGGCGTTTGACCGTTAGCAATTAGGCCTCTTGAACCAGACATCAGGCCATTAATCTCTATAGTGACAAGAAGCGCTACTGCATCGCAAGTGTTGCGTAATAATTGTGATTCAAGCTGTTGTTATTTATCTGCTTAAGGCGCATGATCTTCATCGAGCTGAGCTATCAGCCACTATTCTCAGGGCGGGGTGCAATTCCCCACCGGCGGTAAATTATGCGGTCAAAAAACCGCATAAAAGCCCGCGAGCGCTCGGCGTTGCCGAGGACAGCAGATCTGGTGCCATCAATTCTTGTTGATTATTCCAGAGCCGACGGTGTTGCCAATCTTTGATTGGTTCAGTCCGGATGAGAGAGAATATGACCATTGATACGCAAGTGCTGCTTGAGCCTTGCACGATCAAGGTGCTGCGATTTTGTCGCGGCATCGTGCCATCTCTTTTTAGCCCTGATTCTGTAAAAACCATGTATTTTATAAGGACTTTTACCATGAATCAGTCTCTACTTACAGCTTTTGGTAACCCGCTTGAACGGGTAGAAAACGCGCTTGCCGCATTACGTGACGGTAATGGGGTGCTGGTGGTCGACGATGAAGACCGCGAAAACGAAGGCGATATGATTTTTGCCGCCGAAACCCTGACGACCAGCCAAATGGCACTGTTAATCCGCGAAGGCAGCGGCATTGTTTGTTTGTGTTTAACCGATGAACGCGCCAACCAACTCAACTTAGCCCCGATGGTACAAGATAACTCCAGCCAATTTGGCACCCCGTTTACCGTAAGCATTGAAGCCAAACATGGGGTGACGACTGGCGTTTCTGCCACCGATCGGGTCTCCACCATCAAAACCGCGATTGCTGATAACGCCAAACCCGACGACTTAGCCCGTCCAGGCCATGTGTTCCCACTGCGCGCTCAAGCCAACGGTGTATTTGCTCGCCGTGGTCATACTGAAGCCACCATCGATTTGATGAAACTGGCGGGGCTCAAACCTGCTGGCGTACTGTGTGAAGTTACCAATGAAGATGGCACGATGGCGCGTCTGCCCGGCATTATCGCCTTTGGTGAACGCCACAATATGCCGGTACTGAGCATTGAAGATATTGTGGCTTACCGCCAATCGCTATTGGCTGCCGCTGTTTAGCTTTGTTGATTGTTATTGGTTGATTGTCATTGGCTGATGGCTATTTGATATTCGTCAGCTGCAGATAGGCTGTTATTGAGGGCGATTGAGGTTTTAGTCGCCCTCGCTCACATTGGCTTGCACGACATCAGGTTAGAAACAAACCTGATCCCAAACGAACAAATTCCTCGGGTTGTATGCGCGTTTCCGTTCAGCGTGGCATAATAGCCCGCAATTCGTCCTTCAAGCACACTGAGGTTGTTTATGTCCAAACCACAGGACCCTTGCGCTCAACCGACTTTGCTTCATCCAGATGAAGCCCTGCCAAAACTGTTACAACAAGTGACGCCGATTGAAGACACAGAAGCGGTGGCGCTGGCTGATGCTCTCGGTCGCGTACTGGCTGAAGATCTCACCAGCAGCATTGAAATGCCGCCGTTTGATAACTCAGGTATGGATGGTTACGCCTACCGCTTTGCTGATCTGCCTGAAGCGGGCACGTTAAAATTGATTGGCCGCTCGTTTGCAGGGCATCCGTTTAGCGGCGAATTTGAGCCGGGCAGTTGTATTCGCATCATGACTGGTGCTGAAGTGCCGGCAGGCTATGATACGGTGCAGATGCAGGAATATGCACAAGTTGACGGTGACCTCATCACCCTTGATCCCTGTAAGCAACGTGGTGAAAACGTGCGTCTTCGTGCCGGTGAATTGGCGATGGGTCAAAAAGTGCTGACCGCGGGCAGCTTGATCCGCGCCGCCGAAATGGGCGTTATCGCCACAATCGGTTTACCGGCGGTCAGTGTCTATCGTCGAGTTAAAGTGGCCTTTTTTAGCACCGGTGATGAGTTGCGGCCACTGGGCAGTGAGCTGCAACCGGGGCAGATTTATGATTCCAACCGCTATGCCATCAAAGGGCTATTAGAGCGTTTAGGTGTGGAGTGGATTGATCTCGGCGTGATTAAAGACGACCGCGAATCGATTCGTGATGCCTTCCGTGAAGCAGCAGCGCGGGCAGATATGGTGCTGACCTCGGGCGGCGTCTCTGTGGGGGAAGCCGACTTTACCAAGCAAGTGTTGGATGAAGAGGGCAAAATCACCTTCTGGAAGCTGGCGATGAAGCCGGGCAAACCGTTTGCAATGGGGCATATTGGTAACGCGATTTTCTGCGGCTTACCGGGTAACCCAGTGTCGACCATGGTGACTTTCTACAAATTGGTGTTGCCAATTCTGCATAAACTGCAAGGAATGCAGGCGGTAACGCCGTTGCAACTGCAAGCCACCCTCACCAGCGCCATTGGCAAAAAGCCTGGCCGTGTTGAATATCAACGGGGCATTTTAAGCCGCGCAGCGGACGGCAGTTTGAGTGTTTGTACCACAGGTTCACAAGACTCGTCGCAACTCAGTTCGATGCATTCTGCCAACTGCTTTATCGTATTGGAGCAGATGCAGGGCAGTGTTGCCGCAGGCAGTGTGGTGACGGTTGAACCCTTCACCTCCGTATTGTGTTAATCGCCAAAGGTAAAAGCGAATGGATGAGATCCTGTCTGACAGTGAACTGATGCGCTACAGCCGTCAGATCTCCCTCAAAGGAATGGACATTGACGGGCAGGAGTTGCTCAAACAGGCGCGAGTATTGATGATCGGTGCCGGTGGTCTAGGATGTACTGCGGCCTTGTATCTGACCGTTGCGGGCATCGGCCACCTTACCTTGGTAGATTTTGATACGGTTGATGTGTCTAACTTGCAACGGCAAGTGCTGCATACCGACGCGAATGTCGGTCAGGCCAAGGTGGATTCTGCCAAAGCCAGTTTGCTGCAGCATAATCCTCATTTGAGCATCGACACTATTAACGCGGTACTTGATGACCCCGAGATCGATGCCTTAGTGGCGCAGCACACTATCGTGGTGGATTGCACCGACAACCTGATGGTACGCAACCAGCTAAATCAGGCCTGCTTTAATCACAAGGTGCCGTTAGTCTCGGCGGCGGCGATCCGCATGGAAGGCTTAATCACTGTATTCAACTATCAAGCCGAACAACCTTGTTATCACTGTTTCTCCAGCTTGTTTGGTGAGCAGCAGTTAAGCTGCGTTGAAGCGGGGATTCTCGCCCCCGTGGTTGGCATGATGGGCTGCCTCGAAGCGACGGAAGCTATCAAGGTGATCACTGGCATGGGCAAACCGCTGTATGGCCGGATTTTGATGGTTGATGCGATGACTATGGAGTTTCGCGAGATGAAGCTGCCCAAGCAGCCAAATTGCGCGGTGTGTAGTCAGTAGAACGCGCGTCAGTAAATATGGATTGAACCTTGAAGGTCGCGCTCGCGGCCTTTTTGATTTGCGGTAATCGCCCAAAAACAACAGCTCCCGCAGGAGCTGTTGTTATTCGTGGCGCCAGACCGGTTATTTTTTAGCGATTGCGGCCAGTACCTGATCCAATACTGCGGCAGCATTATTGGCAACGTCGTCACCACAAGCTTTACGCATCTGCTCAACGAAGGTTTTCAGTTGTGCTGGCGTAATGCCGTTGTTCATGCTGATAAAGTAGTGGGAGCCCAATTGGCTGTTCAGGCCTTTCACGTTCGCCAGTGCGGCAATGGTGGCAATTTCACGGTCTTGCCATGACAACACACCACGCTCAAAAATATCACCGAACAGGTGCGCTTTAAGGTATTCATCAATGGCAGGAGCGAAATCAAACAGCGCGCCTTTCACTTCTTGACCGATCAATTTGGTTTGGTTGGCGCCACCAATTTCTAGGCTAGATTTACCCGTCGGGATTGGGGTGCCGGCTGTGCCTTCAGTATCGTTAATCCCTTTGCTTTTACGTTCTTCGAGCACTTTCATAAAGGTGCCGAGCGCATTTAAGCTGCGTGGAAAACCGGTGTAGGCATACATTTGTACCAACACTTCTTTAATTTCATTAACGGTCAGCCCTGCATCTAGGCCAGCATTTAAGCTCGCTTGCAGCTGTTCAATTTCCCCGTTGGCTGTGTGAGCGGCAATAGGAATAATCGCTTGTTCTCTTGGGGTAAAATCAGATTTCATGGCGTGCGCCTCCGTTACGCTGAATATGGTAATGAATAGCAAAATCAAACTGCTAAGCAACTTAGGCATCTTCATAAAATTTCCTTTTACTGCGTGGTAAACGCTGTCATGGAGACAGCCTGAGTGAAGTCTTGTCAGAGGTATCACTATACTGCGTTCACGACGACAGCGTTAGCCTATTGATGGCGAATACTTGCCTAAATTTCCAGCTGGTAAGAATGTTTGTTTTGCTGGTGGGGTTTAGTTTAAGGGAACGATAATTTTCATATATTGAATTAATCCAATGTTTTATAACAATTAAAATTTATTAATCTCAAGTTCAGTTAAAAATCACCGAACGATAACAGAATTGTAACTGAATGAAGCATGGTCAATGGATTGCTTAATAATCTTTACATCGGCTTGGGGAATATTGGACACTGATGTCATACTAAGCTGGCGTAGCAGCGGTGATTCGCCGTGGCTATGGTTGGTGTTGAACGTGATTTTAGAGTTGGGTGACTGAACAGATGGCAACTGAAACACTCGCATTTACTGCCCATAATGACAGTGCGCACACACTGGCAAACCTGATTGCGCAGCACAGCGTGGATCGGCACAACATTGAGACGCCAATTGATGGACTGTTTCTTGGCCGCTGGAGTACACCCACACCGCCAGTAAGTTATACCCACCGCTCTTGCATCTGTTTGATTGCCCAAGGCAGCAAGCAGGTGGTGCTCGGCGAACAAAGCTATGTGTATGATCCGCTGCATTGCTTGGTCTCGTCAGTCGAGTTACCCGTGGTGGCCAATATTATCGAGGCCAGTGAAGCGAAACCCTATTTGGGCTTGTCGCTCGATCTGGATCTGGCCGAGATTTCACAGCTGATCAGCGCTGGTGAATTTAGCTTTAATCACAATAAACAACCACATGCTGGCTTGTCGCTGGGCAAAATTTCCCCCGCGTTAATGGATGCCTTTATTCGCTTGGTGTCATTACTGAATGAACCCGACAGCATCAAGGTGCTTGGGCCGATGATTAAACGGGAAATCTATTTTCGGCTGTTGAACAGCGAGCAGGGCGCACGTATCAGTCAGATTGTGGCGACTGAAAGCCACAGCCATCAAATCACTCATGCGATTAACTGGCTCAAACGTCATTATTCACAACCGTTGAATATTGGCGAATTGGCGGCAGATTCCGGTATGAGCAAGTCGGCGTTTTATACCCACTTTCGCGCCATCACCTCGATGACACCGTTGCAGTTTCAGAAGAAGTTACGCCTCAGCGAAGCGCGGCGGTTGATGCTGACCGAAAACCTCGATGCGATGTCGACCAGTTTTCAGGTTGGCTATGAAAGCCCATCACAGTTCAGCCGTGAATATCGGCGTCAATTTGGTGCGCCGCCGCTGACCGATATTCGCAAACTTAAAGAAAGCGACGCGGCTTAAACAATCCACTCGCTCATCACCACATGGGTTTTGATTTTGCTAATGGCAGGATGGGCGTCGATCTGCTCGCGAATTTGATGAAGCCGCTGCATGGTTGGGGTTTTGACAAACACCAATAAATCCATCTCGCCAGAAATGCCATGACAGGTGAGTACTTCTGGCAAGGCGCGGAATAGATGGGCGATTTCAGCGCAGCTCTTGCATTGGTGTTGGATCTCGAAATAGGCACTGACGCCGTCTTTTTGCGATTCACTCAACATCACTTGATAGCCACGAATAACGCCAGTTTGTTCCAACTTTTTGATCCGTTCCGACACGGCGCTGCGAGACAAACCCACTTCGTCCGCTATGGTCGAAACGCTGCTACGCGCGTTTTGGCGGAGCGCGGCAATAATCGCTTGATCAAATTTATCCATTTGCAATCAGCATCCACTGGCAAGTTAGCTAAGGCCGACAAATCGTCGGCGTGAAGCGCAATATTCACGGCAAATTCACACGGATCGCGCTGCGCGAAACCGTTATACTGCCGGTAATTGTTATCGCACTTAATGTATCAAATGACTGCAACTTCAGGAACCATCGGCCGCTGGCAGGGCGCCGGACTTATGGCCACCACGCTCTTGGGCACAGGTGTATTTATTCTGCCGCAGATGACCATTGATATCGCGGGCGCAGGGGCGCTATTGGCCTGGGGCTTATTAACCTTGGCCATTATTCCCATCGCCCTAGTGTTTGCGCGCCTTGGCAGCAAATACGCCCATGCGGCTGGCCCAGCTTATTTTGTCGAACAGGCATTTGGCCGCTTACTTGGGCGAGCCATCGGACTGTGTTTTCTGTTGATTGTACCGATTGGCGCGCCCGCCGCTATTCTGATGACCATGCAGTTTATCAACGCCTTGGTGCCGATTTCCGGTTGGGTAGAAGTGAGTTGCGAGCTGGCAGTATTGCTGTTGCTGTTGGTGGTCAATTTGCGCGGTATTCAAGTGTCTGCTAAAGCGCAATTGCTGCTGACCTTGGCGATGGCGGCGGTGGTTATCGCCATGTGTCTATCTGGCATTATCCATCCGGCGCTTGATGGCGGTTTGCAACGCGCCGATGTTGAAATCCCGACCATGCTCAAGGCGTTTGGTATCGCCTTTTGGAGTTTTCTCGGGATTGAGGCGATGACCCATCTGTCGGCGGATTTTCGTCGTCCTGCGCAAGATCTGGTGCCGGCGATGATGACCGGCACTGTGCTGGTGGGCGCTATCTATTTGGCGTGTAGTTGGTTGCTGTTGCAAACCGACACCGATGCGCCAGTGGCGATGATGGGCGCGTTTGATACCTTGCTTGGGGGTTATGGTGCGGCAGTGATTGGCGGATTGGGGATTGCGTCTGGGCTGGCAACGGTTAACGTTTACAGCGCCAGTGTTGCGCGTTTGCTGTGCAGTTTTAGTGAGCAGGGTATTTTGCCCGGTTGGTTTAAACAGCGGAATCAATATCAAGTGCCGGTGCGCGCGTTGGCCATAGTCTTACTGGTGATGGCAGGCGTCATCGTGATCAACTATGTTGCTGATGTCAGCTTGGAGCAGCTGCTCTCATGGGCGAACGGTGTGTTTGTCGGTATCTATCTGTTGTCGATGTTAGCGGCGCTCAAGCTGCTTGATAAATCGGCTCGGCCATTAGCTTTATTCAGTAGCACTGTGTGTTTGTTGCTGGCCTATTCGCTTGGTAGTGCGATGATCTACGCCATAGTTTTGTTGGTGGTGCTGTTGGTTTTGCTGTGGTGGCAACAACGGATTAAACAACGCCGCGCCCCCACGCAACATCCTTGTTAGTGAGTTATTTTTAAACAGCGTAAAAAAGCTGACCTATAGTTAATTTCAGACCCTGCCATTGGAGAACAGTAATGGGAAGTGCGGAAATTATCAGTCGAATAGATCAGCTACCAAGATTACCAAAAGCCATTAGTGACCTGCTGGATGCGGTCAATGATGACAACGTGGAAATGGAATTGCTGGCGAAAAAGGTCTCTTGTGACGCGCTGATCAGCGCCAAAGTGTTGCGCATGGCCAACTCTGCGCGCTTTGGTCGCAGCCGTGAAATTGGCTCGATTGACGAGGCGGTGATCCGCTTAGGTCAGCAGCCAGTAAAAATTCTGGTGACCGCCTCAGCAATCTCCTCCTCCATTAAAGTGCCTGCAGGGGTCAACCCTATCGAGTTTTGGGGGCGTTCGTTTGAAGTGGCATTCTTTGCGCAAGAGCTCGCCAAGCGCGCCAAATTGCGTGCTGATACTGGCTTTACCTGCGGCTTGTTACACAACGTGGGTGAACTACTGTTGGCCTTGATGGAACCCGCGAAATGGCAACAGGTGCAAGCGGCTGTTGCTCAGGGGGCAGATTTACGTCAGCTTTGCTTACATTTGATTGGCACAGAGCCAGCGGAGGTTGCGGCCACTCTTGCGGCCGAGTGGCGCTTCTCTGATGAGTTGGTGGAAGGTTTACGCTACCAAAACAATCCAGTACTCGCTGAAAAACGCTCGCCTTACGGCAAAATAGTGTTTTTGGCGAAACTGATTATCGACAACTGGCCCGCAGGCCCTGAGCAGGAGCGTACCAGTTGGTTGGCCCAAATCTTTGATGAGTATGGTTTGCGGTTGCAGTTAGATGGCTTAGCGCTGAAATTGGAATCGCTAGTGGGTTCAGGTGAAGAGATGGCGCAGCAACTGGGATAGTTTGATCCCTGCTACCGCTGTCGTACCAAAGTTCAGGCAATGCTAGTGCGGCATTGCCTGATTTCTCAATTGGATCAGCTCTGAGTGCTTTAAGTAGAGCAGATCGGCACAGCGACGAATAATCTGATCTTCATAGCGACATAGCTCGCCATCGGCATAGGCAATTTGCCACATGGCCAATACTAATTGCTGCTTCTGTGCCACTGAAAAGTTATCGTTAATCACCGAGGTAAATTCAAATAACGAGGTTGCGTGTTGGCCACGCTGTGTTGCCTCATCCACTAAGGTTTGCGCTTCTGTGGCATCGATATCCAAAGTCTTTTGCAACAACGACGGCAATAACGCCGCTTCTGCGTTAGACATCTGCTCGTCAGCAAAGACCACTTCCATAAGCATACAGGCGGCGGCTAACTTGAGCTGCCGCGCTTCGGTTTCAGGGTCGGGTGTCGCTTGTAGTTCGCTTAAAAACTGCTTTAATTTGGCGATCATAGCGGTTCTTCCATCGCAACTCGGTGAGGTTTAGAAACACAACACCGCGTCAGAGTTCCATTAAATTACATTAATGCACTTAAGCCTTGGCCTAACAGGGCCGCAGTGCCTTCACCACTTTGTGATTGCAGATAGTTTTTCAAAATCTGCACCATCGGGGCGGCTAACTCCTTTGAAATCCCCAGTTTAGAAAAAGCGTCGTACACCATGGCGCTACCTTGCAGTGAGCTACCGAGGCTACCGGCTTTAGAGAGTAAACCGCTCATGCCTGAATTGCTGTCGAGGCTCGGCGCCGCTGCCAGCAAGCTATCAACATTAGGAATGGCATTAGAAATTTGGCCAAAGTCTGTGGTGTTCATGCTCGACTTTGCCATGGTCAACAAACTGCCTAAACCACCTTCCGCTTGCTGCTGATTCAGGTTCAGTTGCGACATGACGCTGCTGACCAGATCGCCAGAAACGGCGTCAGTGGTTGCCGTGGTTTGCGCTTGGGTTGGCGCTTGCGTAGTGGTTTGTTTCAGCTTCGATGACAGGGTATCTAACAGGCCAGCATTGGCCGCCATCGGTACAGTCAGTGCGGCCAGTAATACAACAGAGGCTTTCATTGGGGAAACTCCATTTATCCAAAAGTGGCTAATATTCTAGGCATACTTGGATTGTCGATGCACGAATTTCCTGTTAGGCCGCCACGCTAATCAATTTCAGCGATGCAATAACCACGGATTTTCGGTATTCTTGGGCTCGTCCAAAATTTACCTTTAACCACTGCTGGGAAGTTGAATGTCGCTCTCCTCCATCCTGACTGAAGCCTATTATTTTTTCCGTAATCACCTGTGGCAACTGGCCTCCTTTGCCGTACCCATTCTAGCGATAGAGATCGGCTTGCAGCTGTGGTTAGGTAACACAATTGAGCAGATGGATCAGCAAGCGCCTGAGTTTAACGGTACCCAAGTTGCCGTGGTGATGACCATTTTGCTGCTGTTTACCCTGTTGATTGCTGCGCTGACCTTGTTCATGGAACTGCGCACCGCGGGGCATCAGCCACCGGCACCGGCGCTGATCAAACACAGTTTACCTTACATTCCGGGGCTGTTATTGGCTGGAGTGTTGTCAGGGTTAGCCATCGCGGCACCCACTATGCTGCTCAGTGCTTTTGGCCCGGCGGTGGTGATTGGCTTAGGCATCAGTGCTTACCTCGGGGCGCGGCTTGCGTATGTGAATTTTATGCTGGTGGTTGAGCGCCTCTCGCCACTGCAAGCGATTCGCGAAAGCTTTATGTTCAGCCAAGCGTTTACCGGTAAAACCATCGCGGTATTGCTGTTGTATCTGCCATTTATGATGGTGGAGTCTTTGCTGGCCAGTGCCATGCCTGACGCACCCTTTATCTTCAATCTGGTGCTTAAAACCGTGATTGGATTCTTCAGCTTGTATGTCAACGTGGCCTTGTTCCGCTTGTATCGGGTCAATCGCTCGTTGAATCAGGCATAACGGAGCGCGCCGATGCTTGATGACGTGCAGTTTGTTGCGAATCTTGCGCCTGAGCTCGGCGACGAATATCGTAACACCAAGCGCTATGTGCATGATGTGCCTACCCAAGCGTTGCTGCATGTCCGCAGTTTTACCCATCGACTCACAGCATTGCTGGCCGCGCCGCATCAACTGCAGTTTGATAGTCCCAATCTGTATGACCGTATCGAGCAGTTAAACCGGCAGCGCCTGATAGACGTGCGTTTGACCCGTGCGCTGCACCGGTTACGCGCAGACGGTAACCGTGGCGCTCACCCAGAAAAATATCACCTCTCCAATGAAGCGCTGGCCAAGCTGGCGCATAAATCATTAAGCGGCTTGCTGAGTGTGGTGGCTATGGCCTATCCGCGGCTCATTGGCAGTGAAGCGCCTGAGTATCAACTGGCCGAGGCACGCGAGCTCGACAGCCGCGAATTAAGCTACCGTGCGGTAATGCAAGATGATCATCATGCGCAGTATCTGCTGGGGGTCGCCTTTAAAAACCGCGCCTTGATTCAGAAAACTGAGGGTGAGGGCGAGCTCGACGATGCCAACCGTCTGTTAGCCAAGGCGGCCTATTGGTTTGAGCAAGCCAGTGAAACCGAAGCCAGTGCTAAGTTTGAATATGGCGTGGCTTTGCTGCACGGTTATCGTGATGCGCCACAGCCGGAGCGTGGTGAGCAGTTGATTGCTGCCGCGGCCGAGCAGCAGGTGACCGATGCAATGGCGTTGCTGGGCTATTTCTATCTGGTCGGTAGTCACTGTTTCCCAGTTGATTTAGCCAAAGCCGAGCATTATCTGCATGCCGCAGCGGTGCAAGATCAAACCGAAGCGATGGCCAATCTTGGCGTGTTGTTCTATCAGCAACAGCAGCTTACTCAAGCATTTCAGTGGATTAAGCAAGCGGCGCAAAGTGGTTATCCGCATGCGCAGTATCATCTGTCATTAATGTTGGCGCGGGGTGAAGGCTGTGAGCTTGATATCGTCGCTAGTGAACAATGGTTGGCGGAAGCCGCTGAACAAGGCCAATTAGATGCCATGTTGGCGCGGGCACAGCACATGCTGAATGAGGAGCAATCCTTCGGCAGTGATCTGTCGCAAGCGGAGCATTATCTGCGAGAAGTGATCCGTTATGAGCAGCGCTCAGCAGCCATGATTGAGTTGGCGATTGCGCTGACAGATGGCAGTTTTGGCCGTATCGATGTGGTAGAAGCCGCAGCGTGGCTGAAAATGGCGAAAGGGCGAGCGAACAGCAACGAACTGGCGGTGGTCACGCCACTCATTGCCTCGCTAAAGCAGCAAACGCAAAATGTGTTGGCGGTGAGCGATAATGCAGCGGAGCGCAAGTCGCTCAGTCGAGCGCTAGAGTTGTTGAGCGAGGCAGAAGCGCAATAACCATGCGTTAATCTTGATGGTCAAATACCCGGCCGTTGCTGCGCCACTGACCATCGCGTTCAACGTGGGGTGAGTTACGGTAGATGTCGCTTTGGGATTGGCGTGGCCGATAGCTCTGCCACATCTGCTGTGCAAAACCACTCACGCGTTGGCGGCCAATAAAGAAAGAAATAGCGAACAAGGTTAAGCCAATCAGCAGGATGACTGGCAAGGCTAACAGTAAAAATCCCAAAAACAGCAGACTAAACAGCAGCCCGAGCGCGAACGTCCACAATGATGACTGATTTTGCCAAATCGAATAGCGTTGCATAAGCTTCTCTCGGGTTAACTGTTGCGGGTATCCTTGAATATGGACACCAAAGCTTAAAGTTCTATTAAACTACCCTGTTTCAGTGACTGCTAATTGTCTGTTCATCACAAAAATGCCATTAATGCCGAGCGATTTGTCAAAACGCACCTATTGCCATCATTGCGGTTACCCGCAGTCAGCCTGTGTTTGCGCGGCGGTAAAGCCGATTGCCGTGCCGCAACAACTGGTGGTGCTGCAACATCCTTCCGAGGTGAGCCACACCAAAAATAGTGTCAGATTACTGCAGTTGGCGATCCCGCAAACTCAAGTGATCGTCGGAGAAACTGCGGCGGATTTTGCTGCGTTGCGGCAGCAACTGCTGGCCACTCAGTGTGCCTTGGTCTATCCGCCAGATGATGCTCAAGCCGAAGTGACAGTGACGCAAACCTTCGCCCAAGCGATTGATACGCTGCTGTTATTGGATGGTACTTGGCGCAAAGTGCATCGGATGCTGTGTTTAAATCCGTGGCTGCTACAACTGCCGCGGCTTAGTTTGTCGTGTGACAATGGCAGTCAGTATCGGATCCGCAAAGCGAAGCGCAGCGACAGTTTGTCGACCTTAGAAGCCGCGGTGTTTGCGTTGCAGCAGTTGCAACCGAGTTTGGATATTTTGCCCTGTTTGGCCTTGTTGGATGAACTTGTCGCGCAGCGACTGGCACGGATGCCAGCCGAGGTGCGCAAGCGTTACTAATGCGGGCTAATTGCAGATTTGGGTGCTGGCCGCTGGATGGAAATGCGCCATAGCAAATTCGTTTGGATGCAGCGGGTAGCCAAACAGGAAACCTTGCGCTGAGCCTTCGCCCATTGCCAATAACATCTCTTTTTGCTTATTGGTTTCAATGCCTTCGGCAACGAAGTGTAATTCCAGTGCTTGGCTGAGCTGCACAATCGCTTGGCACAACTGTTGGCCACGACGATGGTAAAGCTCGCGGGCAAACTCGCCATCAATTTTTAGACTATCGATTGGCATATTGCCCAAGCGACTCAAGGATGAGAACCCAGTGCCAAAGTCATCAATGGCGACTTTAATCCCCATTTGGCGAATTTTGGCTAAGGTGGCGCGCGCTTGTTGCGGATGGTGCAGCAGTGCTGACTCGGTGATTTCCAGCATCAAGGCGGCTGGCGGCAGTTTGGTGTTCAACAGCACCTTTTCAATCTGCCCAATAAAATCGAGATGCTCAAGCTGCAACGGCGAGACGTTGACCGAAATAACAAAGTCCGGTGATTGTTGTTCGCGCCAGCGTGCTGCTTGAATACAGGCTTGCTCAAGCACCCAATTGCCCACCGTGACAATCAGACCGGCTTCTTCCAACAGCGGCACAAAGTCGACCGCTTCCAGCAGCTCATGGCGGGTCTTTTGCCAGCGCAGCAGCGCTTCTGCGCCCAAGAGTGTGCCGTCAGAAAGATTCACAATGGGCTGATAATACAGGCTAAACTGCCCCAGACTGAGGGCATGGCGCAGATCGCCCAACAGCTTGAGCCGATGCTCAGCCTCTTCACTCATGCTGGTATCGTAAAACATGATGTGATCGGCGCTTTGCTTGGCCACATACATGGCGGTATCGGCTTGGCTGAGCAACACAGTGGCGCTGATCGGTTCTTGGCCAAATAGGCTGATGCCGATACTGGTGCCGAGGTAAAACTTCTGCCCTTGTAGTTCAAACGGCGTATCAAACAGCGTCATGATCTGTTCGGCAAACCGCAGTACCTCTTTTTTATCATGGCAGTCGGTGATGATCAGGGTAAATTCATCGCCGCCCATACGGGCAATGTCGGCTTTTTCAATACAACCGGCTTCTAACCGCGCTGCTACCATCTGCAAAATCATGTCGCCCATGGAGTGGCCAAAGCAGTCGTTCACATGCTTAAAGCCGTTAAGATCCATAAACATCAAGGCGCCTAAGCGTGCATCGGTGCGTTGGGCGTGTTCATCGAGTGCTGCGCGTAACAGCTGCTTCATGTGGCGCCGATTTGGCAGGCCAGTGAGTGAGTCGTACATCGCCTGAGTGGTGAGGCGAGCTTCGAGCTGCTTACGGCTGCTGATATCGCTAAAGATGGTAACGAGGTAATTGCCGCCTTGTTCGTTGTTGAACCGACGACTGTTTTGCCACGCGGGAAACTGTTTGCCATCGGCACGTTGGCGCAGGACTTCGCCTTGCCAAAAATCGCGCTCAGCGAGCGCCAGTTGGCACTCCTTTAGGTGGATATCTCCTGCAACATCCAGCAATGACAGTGATTCACCCACCAGTTGCGCCGGGCTATAACCGGTTAAGCGGCACAGCGCTTTATTGACTGCGATGATATGGTGCTGTTCATCGGTAATGGCAACTGCTTCGGCGCTTTCTTCCAAAATATTGGCTAACACACTGCGCGGAATTGCATCAAACTCGCGGTTGCGTTCTTGCTCTTGTCTTGGGCGAGCGCGGCGGTTAAGCGGCTCAAAGCGGGCGAGGATCATCGGTTTGTTGTCTAAACTCACCGGATAGAGCGACAATCGGGTGGGAAGCTCTTTGCCGTTACGATGCAAGTGCAACCACTGTTGGGTTTGCGGAGCCAGTTCGGCTTCTTCAAATAGCTTGCGCGCCTGTTCGATACTGCTGTGGCCGTCGAGTTGCAGCCGGGGCGAAAAATCGTAAATGGCAGTGTCGATGATCTCGTTACTTAAACAGCCAAAGTAGGCTAAGGCGGCGTCATTGGCGGCCACAAATTTGAGGTCGTAGAACAGGGCTAATGGGATATCTTCGGCATGTTCATGCCACCAGTCCCATTGTGACTGCATCGCACTATCTATTTCTAGTCGCTGTAGTACTTTGGCCCAGTGCGCCATCAGGGGGATCTCCGTTATAGCCCCCAAGTAGGGCGAGCTCAAGCTGAGTGAAAATGGGTTAAAATATAACTAGCAAAAAATAACCAGATTTCAGGGCTATCTCAATCAAAAATTTGATTTAATGTAGAAAAATACGATTATCAACGAACTGCCACACGATTTGTGTGATTGTGCTTTGAATCTATTGATTCTTTTGTAAAAGGAACGCTAAATGAATCGATATTGGATACTGTCAATAGGGCTTGTTTTCGCTGTCGGCGTTAGCGCCGCCGAACTGGAACAAGTCGGCCGCGATGTGAGTGATAAAGCCGCAAAACAGGTCAAGCAAACGGAGCGTTTGCAACTGCTTAAAGCCAAGCAAGCCGCTGAACAAACCCAAGCACGTGAGCAAGATGTGCTCAAGCGGCAGTCCGCAAGCCCGTGGCAAGCACAGCAACAGCAAAAAGCCCATCAACAGTTTGATGAACGCAAGCAGCGCGAAGCTCAATATCTGCAAGAAGCCAAAGAGGCGGCCAACAAGCCACAGAAGATGGAAAAGCCGCAGATGAAAGTCATCAAACGCAAAACCGAGTAGCCATATTTGTTGCAAGCCTCGCTGCGTTTGTTGCACGAGTGGCGATGTTTGTGGTGCCCGCGAAAGTCTCGTTTTTGCCCGTTTAAGCGAAAAAACGGGCACAATTCTTCACATGAAACAATTTGCGTTACAAAATTCTTGCCCCAGAGCGCTGCTAAACGGTTGCCTAATCAAGTCTCACCTACCAAGATAAGCCGCAGACTTGGTCATCTTTTCAAGGAATACACGATGAAAAAGACGCTTATTGCGTTACTGGCCGCGGCTGCGCTGGCAAGCCCTTTGGCCGCGCAAGCAACGGATGCCAGTGATATTAAAAGCTTTACCCTGAACAACGGCATGAAGATTATGGTGCTGCCTGACAGCTCTATTCCTAACGCCAACATGTACCTGTTCTGGAAAGTGGGTTCACGTAACGAACATCCTGGTATTACTGGTATTTCGCACTTCTTCGAACACATGATGTTTAACGGCTCGAAAAAATTCGGTCCGAAAATGTTTGACCGCACTATGGAAGCCGCTGGTGGCGCCAACAACGCTTACACCACTGAAAACGTGACCGTATATACCGATTGGTTCCCATCAAACGCCTTGGAAACTATTTTCGATCTGGAAGCTGACCGTATCGCTCATCTTGATATCGACCCGAAAATGGTTGCCAGCGAACGTGGCGTGGTGGCATCTGAACGCACCACTGGCTTAGAAAACTCCAACTGGAGTGCGCTGCAACAGCAAGTCAAAGGGGTGGCGTTTTTAGCCCATCCTTACAGCTGGCCAGTGATTGGTCACGAGTCAGATATTCAAGCTTGGACGCAGCAAGACTTGGTGGATTACCACAAAACCTACTATGCGCCGAACAACGCAGTGGTGGTGATTTCCGGTGATGTGACCGAAGCCCAAGTGAAGCAACTTGCCGCGCAATATTTTGAGCCGATCCCCGCTCAAGCTCCGCCAGCAGCGATTCGCACCGTAGAACCTGAGCAAAAAGGCGAGCGCCGGATTTTTGTGAAGAAAGAGTCGGCCAGCACGCCAAACGTGATGTTAGCCTTCCACGTACCGGCCACCAAAGACCCAGATTATTACGCCTTAGATCTGCTGACGTCGATTCTGGGCGATGGCAACAGCTCGCGCTTATCCCGCGCTTTGGTTGATGAGCAGCTGGCCTTGGGTGTTGTGGCTTACATGCCAATGGCATTTGACCCGAACCTGTTTTACGTAATGGGCGTGGCTGCGCCAGAGGTGAGCGCCAATACCCTAACCGATGCCTTGATTGCGCAAGTGGATCTGATTGCCAAAGACGGCGTGACCCAACAAGAGTTGGATAAAGCGAAAAATATCAAGCTGATGAATTTCTATCGTGAGATGGAAACCATCAATGGCAAATCAAATACGGTCGGCACTTACGAGTTATTCTTTGGCAGCTACCAAAAGTTGTTTGATGCGCCTAAAGCCTACGACAAGGTGACCATCGCCGATATTCAACGGGTTGCACAAACCTATCTCAAACGTTCTAACCGAACTGTTGGTGTGTTAGCCGCTCAAGAGGAGTCAGATAAATGAAACACGCAACTTCCCTGAAAGCGTTAGCACTGACTATTACTGCGATCGTGGGTTTGTCTGGCTGCCAATTGACTGGCGAGCCCAAGGCACAGCAAGTGGTGGTATCGCAAGATACCGGTAAATTTGCCTTGCCAGCCTATGAAACCGTGACCTTAGCCAACGGCTTAACCCTGATGCTGATGCCGCAAAAAGAAGTGCCATTGGTCACTGTGCAAGCGGTGATTCGAGCGGGCGCTATCGATGACAGCATCGCTGGTATGGCGGAACTGACGGCGCAAGCGTCATTGCTTGGCGCTGGTGGCAAAAGCAAACAGCAACTGGAACAAGAGATCGATTTTCTCGGCGCCAGCCTTAACGGTGATGCCGGTAAAGATGGCAGCTATTTCAGTGCTGATTTTATGAATAAAGACGCCGACAGCATGCTCGGTTTGCTGGCGGATGTGATTCTGCGTCCTGCATTTGATGCGAGCGAGTATGACAAGCTGAAGCAGCGCACCATCGCGCAGTTGTCGCAAGCGAAAGAGAGCCCGAAATCGGTGATCAGTCGTTACTTTGCCAAGCAGATGTTTGCCGACAATCCCTACGGTAATGCGGCGGATAGCGATTCAGTCGCGAAAATCAGCTTGGCACAAGTGCAAACCTTCCATCGCCAAAACTACCAACCGGGCAACACCGCCATCGCGGTTGTGGGTGACTTTAACCCTGCGGAGATGAAGCAAAAACTAACCGCGCTATTTGGCAAGTGGCAAGGCGATTCAATGGGCGACACTGCGGTGCCGATGAAACCGGTTTATGGCCCAGCGAAAAACCGCGTGCTGTTGGTGAATAAATCGGATGCGATTGAAACCACCTTTTTGATCGGTGGCTTAGGTGTGCCGCGCAACAACGCCGATATGGTTGGCCTTTCGGTGGTGAATACCATTTTAGGCGGTCGTTTCACCTCATGGTTGAATGACGAACTGCGGGTCAACAGCGGCTTAACTTACGGTGCGCGCTCCGGTTTCGTGAGCTACAAAAATACGGGTTTGTTCCAAATCAGTACCTTCACCAAAGAAGCCACCACTGAGCAGGCGGTAGACTTAGCGCTGCAAACCTACCAACGTTTGTGGACCAAAGGCATTGATGAAACCACCTTGGCGTCAGCAAAAGCCTACGTAAAAGGTCAGTTCCCACCAAAGTACGAAACCAGCGGCAGCTTGGCCGGCTTGTTGGGTGACATGTACCTGTACGGCTTTGATGCGTCTTATATCAACGACTTTCAAAAGCGGGTGGATGGCTTAACTGTGGCCGAGACACAACGCTTGATTGCGCAGTATTTCCCGAAAGACAAACTGCAGTTTGTGCTGATTGGTAACGCCGCCCACATCGCGCCAATTGCGGCGAAATACGGTGACGTGACCCAAGTGGATATCAAAGACGTGGGCTTTGATGGCTAAGCTGTGTGCTTGATTGACATCACTCTAACGCCAGCAGCCTTGCTGGCGTTTTTTTAGATGTCGCCGTCATGTTTGCCAACACGCCTTAGAAAAAGTCTCGTTCCATATCGTCTAACAGCTCGATCGCCTCATAATCGTTGGCATCTTCGAGCAGGTCGCGCAGGTAGTACACATTGCTGTGCAGTAAAAATAGTGGGTCTTTCACAGGGCCAATACCAGCGCGCATTTCCTGTGCTTTTTTCTCGAAGTGCCGCCACAAGGCATTGGCTTCATTGCCATTGCGAATATGAGATAGCACCCGATCTAGCATGGCATCGCCAAGCGCCATACGGTCGCCTTCGGCGTTTTCCGAGTAGTATCGCTCAATATTATTGCTCACTTTTTCATTCATCATGACCATCCTCGTGGCTGCTGGATAAGGCTTGTGCTGAGTAGCTTGGTTGCCGAACACAGCATAAATAGTTAATAGGTCAGCAAATGCAATGCCAAGGCGGAACATTTATAACTAACTGAAAATAGGTTGCTTTAGTTTTATTGAATTGACGTAAAAAGTGCAGCTTGTCACAAAGGCAACAGCCAAATGTACGAAATAATGGCTGTGCCGCCGTACTCGGCTTAATGCTTTTTGAACGCTGCTTAGTGCTAATTAACAAATTGAAAATGAAGACATTAAAGCGTTGGTCTCTCGGCTTTTAACTGAGCTTGAGGATCTTCCGTCGATGGCACACTACACTTAGCACGCACACTCAACCGGATATGGACATGCTCAAGCCGTTAATCTTACTTATCACACTCGCCATTTGCAGTGGCGCTGCTGCTCGTGATATCCGTTATCCCAATGCGATGGGGTTGGGCGAATCGGCCTTGGGGTTTGCAGTGTTGAAGTTGGCATTGTCCAAAACCTCAGACGATTTTCAGTTGGTGTTAGAACCGCGGTTAGCCTCGGCCAAGCGGATTCTGATGATGTTAGAGCAGGGCGAGATAGATGTGGTCGACGGCGGTTTTTCTATTCGAACCATGACCCGTTTTGAACCCATCTACAAGCCGCTTGATATGGGGCTTACGGGCTGGCGCTTGCTGATTATCCATCGCGATAATGCCGAAGCCTTTGCCAAGGTGAACACCTTAGATGAGTTAAAAGCTTTTACCTTAGGGCAGGGCGATTCGTGGTTCGATACCGATATTCTCAAACATGCCGGCTTTCGGGTAATGACCAATGGCCAACTGATGAATCTGTTGCACATGGCGCGGATGAAACGGTTTGAGGCGCTGCCATTAGAAGCTCAAGGTGTGTATCGGTTTATTGATCGTCTGTCGGGCGACAGCAAACAGTTGATGGTTGAACCCAGATTGGCGCTGATCTATCCCTTTGGGCGCTTCTTCTCGGTGCGACATGAAGATAAACAGCTAAAACATGCCATTGAAGAGGGTATGGACAAGGCCTTGGCTGATGGCAGCTTGCTGGCGCTACTGAAATCTCACCCGCTGTCGCGCGATGCCTTTGAACGCGCCGACTTAGCCCACCGCATTCAGCTGCACATTGAAAACCCCAATCTCACCGACGGCTTTAAGGCCATTGACCCCAAATGGTGGTATCGGCCAGACTAGCAAGTCACTGACCAATAGGATCTTTGGATTGGATATTCGCTTGGTTAACTACGGTGCTAATCCAATCTGCCGCACAAAAGTTTGCTTGTCTGCTGGGTAAATCACAAAAAGCTTATCTAAATCAACGATAGAATCAATCGCTACTTATCGTTTAGCGTTTTATTTCATGCAGGTTAATATCGCCTTTAACCTTACAGGAAGTAAGTTTATTTAAGAGAGATGATGAATGAAAACGTCTGTGTTAATGCTTGCAATCTCGGCGCTGTGGGTAGGGTTTTCTGCCGCGGCAGAACCGATCCAAATTATCCAACCCGCTAAAATCACCGAGCCTGAAAAAGTCGAGTTGGGCAAAATGCTCTACTTTGAGCCTCGGTTGTCAAAGTCTGGCTTTATCTCCTGTAACTCCTGCCATAACTTGTCGATGGGCGGCGTGGATGCCATTCCTACCTCGATTGGTCATAACTGGCAAGAGGGGCCAATCAATGCGCCTACCGTGTTGAATGCGGATTTTATGCTGGCGCAGTTTTGGGATGGCCGTGCAAAAGACCTGCAAGAGCAAGCGGGTGGCCCGATCGCGAACCCGAAAGAGATGGGCTTTACCCACGAGTTAGCGGTGAAAACCATCGCATCCATGCCGGCCTATCGACAAAAATTTGCCAAAGTTTATGGCACTGAAACTGTTGATATCGACAAGATCACCGATGCCATTGCCGCATTTGAAAAGACCTTGGTCACCCCAAATAGCCCGTTTGATAAGTATCTTGCTGGCGATCAACAGGCAATCTCTGCCGATGCTAAAACCGGTTATGAATTGTTTAAATCTCATGGCTGCGTGGCGTGCCATAACGGCCCCGCGGTGGGCGGCACATCGTACATGAAGATGGGCTTGGTGAAGCCGTATCATACTGATAATCCAGCAGAAGGCCGCAAAGCGGTGACGGGCAAAGAGTCAGACAAAATGGTGTTCAAAGTGCCAACCCTGCGCAATATTGAGCTGACCTACCCCTACTTCCATGACGGCAGTGTTTGGTCACTGGCAGAAGCGGTCAACACCATGTCGGATCTGCAGATGGGGCAGCAGTTGACCGAGCAAGAAACCGCGCAAATGGTGGAGTTTTTGAAAACGCTGACCGGTGAGCAACCGCAGATAGTGTTGCCTATTTTGCCGCCGTCAAACGAGAGCACACCATTGCCACAACCGTTTAAACAAGGTTAATTGGCATCAAGTTGAACAGGGCTGCAAGTGCAGCCCTTTGTTGTTTGTAGCGCAGCAGCTTTAACGCGCTAACCACTCGCCGTGTTGGTATTGCCACACTTGCTGGTGCTGGTCGATTTGATAGATAAACAGCCAGCCGTTATTCACCAGCGATGCCACATCTTGATAGCGCTCGATAATGGCGGCAATGGCTGTCTGTGGCGCTTGAATGTAAGCGCTGAGTCGCAGCGGTTGATGGCGATACTGCTTGCCGTCATGTACCGATTGCTGTGACAAGCCAATGCGTAGATCGCCGCCGTTACCTTCAAACACGCCGATGTGGCCGCCCACTACATTGTGCAGCAACTTGTTACCGCTGCCGTATTTTTCCGGGGTGGTGACTGAGGCAAAATACTGCAGATTAATCCAGTTCATCACCAGCAAAGGGGCGGTCATGATTTTTGCCAATTGGCTAAATTCTGGATCTTCACTGACATGATATTCATGTAGGAAGGCGCGACCACCAAAGTCGAGTTTGCGCGTCAGTGCTCGCGGCGCGATAAATACCGCGGCGTTATTGCATAAGCCCCATTCCGGTCGCATTTGCGCCCAGTTATTAGCCCGTTGCTTAAAGAACCGTGTCGCTTCGGCGGCGTTGATATGTGGCGCATCAAATTGGGCACTGCGGTTCATACGTGCTTGTTGGCTGGCAGCATATAGCCATTCTTGCCACGGCGCAGTCGGCGCATCAAATACCGTCAGTTCGTCGGTCGTGGTGTTATGCATCGCCGCATAAAACTGGCTATCAGAAGGCACAGTTACACCATATTGCGGCATCAGCGCGCGGATGGCAGCATCGTTCAGTAACGAGGCTAACACTTTCACGTTGACCTCGCCGGTTTGGCCGCCGCAGGCACCGCAATCGAGTGATGAGGCGGTGTGGTTGTTACAGGTTTGGCTACCATGCCCAGTGAGTAAAATCGTTTTACCAAGGCGCTTGGCAATCCCCATCGCTTTGATAATGCCTGCAGCCAGCTCAGCTTTTTCATTGAGACTCAGTGGCTGTTGTTCGCGGCTTAACTGCCATTCGGCGTTGGGGCGCATATCTTGGTTAACTGGGTTGGCTGTGCCTTGCTGCAGAATGGCGCGTTTAAACAGGCTCACCAATTTCAAAAGCCCGCCTGCTTCCACCATGCCGAGGTTGGACGACGGTTTTTCTAAGCTATTTTGCCAGCCGAGTTTGGTCAGTCGTAAAATTCGTTCAGGGCGTTTGTGGGTCTGCCTGGCAATTAATGCTGGCGCCAATAAACCGGGCAATTGTGGCCGCAGTACACTGCCATCATAGGTTTGATAGGCAATCGGTACACCGAAGAAGCCAGCAAATCCTAAGGTTTCGACTTTGTCACTTTGCGATTCCAGCGCGCGGCGCATCGGCTCTGAGCGCACATCAATGCAGAAAATTGCCTGTAGTTCAGGTCGTGGCAGCTCGGTAGCTGGCGTGACAGACTTTAACTGCTTAATCCACGGCGTTTGCACGCTGAGCTCCAGCGCCCGTTGCCAAATCCACAACGGTGCAAGCTGTTGTTTCGCCAGTTGATAATATGCACTGATATGACTCGCTTGTTGCGCAATGGTGCTTTTTAGCTCCGCGGCAATCTGCGGTTGGCGTTGGCTGAGCCATTGGATCAGTACCGTATCCCACGCCAACAAAATTGCGGTTAAGCCTAGAGTATGTGGCACATCAATCGTCAGCTTGGCTAAGCCTGCTTGCCAGTCGAGCCACGCCTGCCAGCCCGCCCAACCCGAGAGTTGCTGCAGCGAGGCGCGCATAAAGGCATAGCTGCCCGCTTGGTTGCCCCAACAGCTTTGCCATTGGTGGCCAATCTGTTGCATCAAATCTTCGATATGGTGTGGCAATGCGCGAAAATACTGCAGCAGGTCAACCCCGAGTAAGGTCTTAATTCCCTTATCGCGAGCGACAACTTCCAACCAGCTTTGATAAAGGTGCTCACCGTTTTTGCCATCGGCATCAAAACGCTCTGGGTATTGGTGATACAGGGCGATAAATTGACTCACCTGCTGCACAATCTCCTGCGCCCAGCTATGACCTTGCGCGGAGGGAATGGCGTTATCCATCAGCATGGCCAGTGTTTGCCAGCGCACAGTAACGTGATGATTACCGGCCTGAATATCCTGCGCCAGCTGTGCCACCGTCAACGGCGAACGCAATTCGCTTAACGCTTGCTCAAGGTGTTGCGGCTTAATCTGCTTGCCCCATAACTCGCGAAAATAGCTTTTGCCCATTAAGCCCGTGGCGCCGGTCAGTACGGCTTGCTCGGCAAAGGTTTGCTGAATGCTGTCGTGGCGTTGCGGCCACCAAGGGTTAACCGCCACCGATTGGTCGAGCGGGAATGCGGGCGCAACGGATGCGGCAACCTGTTTTGCAATGGTGAGAAACGGCAATGACTCTTGTTTCAGCATCATAATTTTGCCTCGGCATTCAGGTGAATTTGTTCAGATTGCAATGCCAGCAGCGAGCTGCTTGGCCACAGTTTTAGAGTTAAACGCGTTGCCCATTCATCCACATAGGCACCGGCGTTAAGCCAGATAAATAGACTTTTCACCCAGCGCACATGGGGCCAGTATTGCAACGCCACCGACAGCGCAAACAAGCTGAAAAACAGTAAGGCGACCAGCGTGTCAGCATAGAGATTCAGCGGTGTATCTTGGCCAATCAAGGGCGCTAAGTGATGTTTGCTGAAGCTGTAAAGCGTGAGCAGAGCACAGGCAACCCCAAGGCTAAGGGCGATGCGTGGCAAACTGGCGATATCCCAGCGGCTCACGCTTGGCACGATCAGTGCTGCGAGGGCAAACCAGATCAGCACTGCCGCCGCCATGCTTGTCATCACGGCATATTGCCACTGTGCCAGCGCAATCAAGCCGATGGATAGCCCTAACGCCAAGCTCCAATTTCGTAGTTGAGGTTTGACTTCGCCGGCCAATTTGGCGGCGAGATAGTGATTCACCGTGTTGCCGCTATTGAGGAACGAAAAAGATTTGTAGAACGAGTGCGCGAACAGGTGCAGCAACGCCATTTCGTATAAACCAAGGGCGATTTCAACTAACATCAAGCCCATTTGTGAACTGGTGGACCAGGCCAGTTTTACTTTAATACTTATCCGAGTAGTGCTGACCAGACCGGCAATCACGGTACTGATCCCAGCAGTCACTATCAGCAGCCAGCTGGCAACTTGACTCAGTGCCAACACTGGGGCGAAGAATAACAGCAGAATGCCACCCAGATTGACAATCCCTGCATGCAGCAAGGCAGACACTGGGGTAGGCGCTTCGACTACTTGGATCAGCCAACCATGCATGGGCAACTGGGCGCATTTAATCAACGCCACCAAGGCTAACAGTACCGCGGCGATGGAGAGATTGATACTAGCGTCGCTCTGCGCAACTTGTACCAGCAGGGCGTGAATATCGCTGGTATGAAACTCGCGATAAAGCGCCAAAAACGCACCTGCTAAGAGCAATTCGCTTAAGCGAGCCAACAGGAATTTTTTGTGGGCGGCCAGTTGCGCGCGCGGGCGTTCTGGATAGAACAGAATCAAGCGATGCAAGCTCAGGCTAACACTGACCCACGCCGCCCAAAACAACAGTAAGTGGTTACTGATAATCACCAGTACCACTGCTGAAATCGTCAGTAGCAATGCTCGAATAAAGCGGCCGCGCTCGGTGTCACCCGCAAATGCTACCCAGCTATAGCGCACAACGGTAAAGCCGAGAATGGCGATGAGGCCGAGCAACATCAGTTTGAGAGGGGTCACTAAAAATAGCGAAAACATGACGAATCTCACTTGGGTGAATGTGCTGCTATTTTGAGAGCTTGTTCAAATTAAGTAAAATATATAATAAATTAGAAAACGTTCTTTTTTAGTGAATCAATTGGCCGTGTGAACTGAGGATTGGGGCAATGAGTCGACTTAACTACCATCATCTGTATTACTTCTGGCAGGTGGCGCGGCAGGGCAATTTGACCCAAACTGCCCAGCGGCTGCATATTTCCCAGTCGGCCTTGTCATCTCAAATCAAACAGTTAGAACAAGCGCTCAATGTACAGCTGTTTATTCGCGAAGGGCGCAAGCTGTCATTGACCGAAAGTGGCTATCACGCGCTCAGCTACGCCGAGGAGATTTTTAAGAACGGTGAAGAGTTAGAGCAACTGCTAAGTAGTGGCACGACCTTGCCTAGTGCGCCAATCCGTATCGGTATACTCTCGACCATCTCGCGTAACTTTATCGAGCAGTTTATTCAGCCGCTGATTAACCAAAATGACTGCAAATTCTCGCTGCAGTCGATGAGTCAAACCGGTTTGCTTAACGCCATGTCTGAATTGCAACTGGACATGGCGCTCACCAATATTCCGATCCGCAGTTCCACCTTAACCAGTTGGCAAAGCCGCGTATTAGCCCGGCAACCGGTGGCGATTATCGGCCCGCCAAACTTGGATCTGACCAATAAATTTGATGCGCGTTACCGCAAGCAGCGCTGGGTGTTGCCCTATGGCGAAAACCCATTACGTTCGGCGTTTGATGCCTTTGCGGCGCAGTATCAACTACAACCTGAAATCGTGGCTGAATCAGACGATATGGCGATGTTGCGTTTGTTGACCCGTGATACCGGCGCGTTAGCGGTAATGCCAGAGGTGGTGGTCAAAGATGAATTGGATAAAGGCGAACTGAAGAGTTATATGCTGTTGCCCAACGTATTTGAAATCTTCTATGCGGTTACCGCGGAGCGACGAGTGGTTCACCCCAAATTGGGCATGTTGTTGCGGCCGCTGATGTAATAAAACAGTGGGCGAGGCAGCGCGTTGTAAGCGCCGCCATTTGCTCAGCAACGCAGCGAGTTAGCGTGCGCCACCAAAATCTTGCTGGCGCCATGCTTCATAGCTGATGATCGCCACCGAGTTCGACAGGTTCAAACTGCGGCTGCTTTGCACCATTGGAATGCGAATACGCTGCTCTGCTGGCGTTGCTTCGATGATGTCCATCGGCAAACCGCGGGTTTCAGGGCCAAACAGCAGCACATCACCGGGTTGGTAGCTGGCTTCTGTATGGGGCCGACTGCCTTTGGTGGTACAAGCAAAAATCCGTCTGCCAGCCATCGCCGCTTGAAAGGCGTCAAAGTTGGGATAGCGTTGCACCGACGTTAGATCGCTATAATCGAGACCAGCGCGACGCAGCTTTTTTTCTTCCAAATCAAACCCTAAAGGCTCGATTAGATGCAGCTGACTGCCATTGTTGGCACAGAGTCGAATAATGTTGCCGGTATTCGGCGCGATTTCGGGTTCGTAAAGCGCGATATGAAACATGGATGATAGCCGTTGCAATTGAGGCCGCCGATTATAAAACCAAAGCGGCCTCGCTGTCAGGTCTCGATCAACGGATCGGCAGGACGATAGCGACTTCTAAGCCACCTTCAGGCTTATTGCGAGCGCTAATACGTCCATGGTGTGCGGCAACGGCCGCTTCGGTAATTGCCAATCCTAAGCCCCAACCGCCACTTTCACGATCACGCGCCGATTCAGGCCGATAGAAAGGTTTAAAAATCGCTTCCAGTTCCGCTTCATCAATGCCCTGACCATCGTCATCGATCAAGATGCACACCTCTTGACCAAGCTGCTGCGCACGAATATTGATGGTTTTATGGCTGTAACGGATGGCATTGCGCAGTAGGTTCTCAATGGCGCGGCTCAAGGGTTTAGGATGTACGGCACATTCTAAATCCTCCGGAATATCAATGTGTAACTCTTTACCACGTTGTGATGCTTCAAACTCGCCGTCGTCGAGCACTTGGCTCAGCAGTTCCTCTAGCGGCAGGGTGACTTTATTGCCATGTTGCTTGAGTTTCACCCGCGACAGCTCCAGCAGCTCGGCAATCATCTGTTCCAGTTGATCCGCTTCATAGGCGATGCGGTCAGTTTCTTCGGTGACATTGCCTTTCTTCCGCGCCAGTGCCAGCGCTAATTGCAGTCGGGTCAGTGGTGTGCGCAGTTCATGGGAGATATCGCCAATCAAGCGCTGCTGACTTTTGACCATCTGCTCCACCGCTTCCGCCATCGAGTTAAAGGCGTTGGCCAGCTGTCCCAGCTCATCATGGCGATTGGCGGTGCTGGTGGGCACGCGGCTGCTCAAGTCGCCTTTGGCCAGCGCATTGGCACTGAATTGCAGCGATTGCAGTGGTTTACCCAGATGCCAAGCTAACACGGCGCAGAGTAAACCCGAGGTGATAATCGCCAAAAATAGCGTCAGCAGCTTGTGGTCAATAAAGAAGAAAAACCACGGAATATGCCGCGGCACATGCAGCGCCCCAAACAAGCGATATTCACCATCGGGCAGGCTCACCAACACCGGGCCAAAATAGGCTTGATTGTTGATGTGCACGCTTTGCGGTTCAGTGAGTTCCAGCGAATCTTGATAGACCTGAGCCAGCATTGACGGTTGCCGCTTGGCGTTGACCACCTCGCCATTGGCATTGATGGCAAAAATGTAAAACGGCACTTTGGTTAAATCGGCACGACGCGCATCGAGCATGCTACTGGCTGGTTCGAGCAAACTGGCGTCATCGATTTCACCCTCACGAAACGCTTGGCGCATCTCTTTGCGCATCTCTTGGCGAAACCTATGTCGCTCTTTAAAAGGATTAAAGCGTTGATGCACCATCTCGGGATGTTGTTGTAGCCGTTCAGCATAGCTAAATACCGACTCTTTTATCGGCAATGGCATATCGAACTCTTCATGCAACTGTTGCAGCAGCGGCAGTGCGCCAACGCAGGCAATAATCAAGCTACTGCAAAGCCAAAAGCCGAGTAGCAATTTGATAAACAAGCGATTTGGCAAGAAAAATGCGGACATTAGGGGATCCAGATATAGCCTTTGCCACGAATGGTTTTCACCCGAGGGCGACCATCGCTGCGTTCGGGCAATTTCTTACGCAAATTAGACAGGTGCATATCTAGGCTGCGGTCGAATGGCATCAGCTTTTTGCCCAATACGGTTTCGCTGAGTTCCTCTTTGGATACCAGCTCTCCCGCTTGTTGTGCTAACGCATGCAACAGGCCAAATTCGGTGCCGGTCAACATCAGCAGTTGTTCATTACAAAAGGCCTCTTGGCGGGCAGGATCGAGTTTGAGATCGCCAAATTCTACCGCGGCGGTTTGGTGCGCGTCTTGTGGCGCGAGATTGGCGCGGCGAATAATGGCGCGAATTCGTGCCAGCAGCTCGCGGTCGTTAAACGGTTTCGGCAAGTAGTCATCGGCGCCAATTTCTAGCCCGACGACGCGATCGATCTCATCACCGCGGGCTGTGAGCATCAGTACCGGCGTGTGCTTCTTCGCCCGTAACTCCTTCAGTACTGCAAAACCGCTCAGTTTGGGCAGCATGACGTCCAGCAAAATGATGTCGAAGTCTTTTGCTAAGGCGAGATCGAGGCCGGTTTGACCATCGTGCGCCAGCGTTAATTCAAAGCCTTCGAGTTCTAGCAACTGCGCTAGCAGTTCGGCTAGTCCAAGATCATCATCAATCAATAAAATTCGACTCATTTTCGTGGCTCTCAATATTCGCTAATAGCTACAGCATAGGAGTATACCCGCTTTAGGGTCAACTGCCGTTAGCGTTTGTAAGTCTAAGTAAAGAATCGTTTTTTCATCTTGGCTATCAACTTTTACAGTGATTTACCTTGCCGATGACTTTCCTTACGTAGGGAGGATTAGACTAGATATTGAACTCACTGCTTTGCAAAAGGAGAACACTATGACACAGCAATTTAAAGCAGGGTTATTGGCACTGATGACTGCAAGCAGTTTATGGGCTGCAGCCGCGATTGCGGCACCTGAAGATGATGCACCTGCGGTGCCTTGTCAATGCCCACAGATGCAAGGACAAGGCTTTCATAAAGGCATGATGGGCAAAGGCTTTGACGGCGACGCCTATCGTGATCAGCACTTCAAAGGCCAGCACTTTAACGGCCCACACGGTATGCGCGGTGAAGGCCGTGGTGATTTTATGTCGCTGCGTGGCATCGAGTTGACCGACGAACAGCAAGCGGCGATCAGTAAACTCAAAGACGCCCACTTTGCCAAAATGAGCGAAGAGCGCAGCAAGCAACGTGACGCGATGCAAGCGCTGATGGCGGAGAAAACCTTTGATGAAGCCAAGGCGAAAAAACTGCTGGTGGCACGCGATAAGCAGCGTGAAGCGCATCAGCTGGAGCGGATGAAATTACGCCATGACGTGCTGCAACTGTTAACTGACGAACAGAAACAACAAATGCAGCAATGTTCGCAGGTGAAACGTGGACCAAAAGCGGCACAAAAACCATAATATTTGTTAACATGTCGAGCATTGATGTAACGAGAGAGCGTTCGACGTGCCACAGAAAGATTATGCGTTTTGGGTGAAGCTCGCCAGCCGAGCCGCAGTTGCAACAGCATCAACGCTGATTGTCATTAAATTAGCGGCTTGGCTGTGGTCAGGTTCGGCCAGTATGTTGGCGTCAGTGACTGATTCGGTTGCTGATGTGATGGCATCTTTGGTGAACTTTTTTGCGGTGCGCTATGCCTTAGTTCCGGCCGATGATGACCATCGCTATGGTCATGGTAAAGCAGAGCATCTAGCCTCGTTGGCGCAAGCGGCGTTTATTCTGGGAAGTGCCTTTTTCCTGTTGCTGCACGGCGGTGATCGCCTGTTAGTGCCTGAGCCAGTACAGCATGCCACCGTGGGGATTGTCGTCTCGATAGTCGCTATCGTGCTAACGCTAGCGTTGGTTATGGTGCAGAAAAAGGCGCTGGATGCGACCGATAGCAGCGTGGTGGAAGCGGATTCGCTGCACTATAAGTCAGATCTGTTTTTAAACGCCGCAGTGCTGTTTGCGCTGGTGTTGGCGGGTTATGGCTTATGGTGGGCTGATGGCCTGTTTGCGATTTTGATTGCGCTGTACATCGGTTACCAAGCGGTTGATTTGGGCTATCGCTCGATACAAGCCTTGCTTGACCGAGAGCTCGACGAAGCAACGCGGCAGCAGATTATCGATATTGCCACTGAGTGCGAGCAAGTTTACGGCGTGCATGATCTGAGGACTCGTCAGTCAGGGCAAACCCTGTTTATTCAGCTCCATTTGGAACTCAATGGCGATCTGCCCCTGAGACAAGCGCACCGAATCGCAGTTGACGCTGAAAATCGTATTGCCAAGGCATTTCCGCATGCGGAGGTGATTATTCACCAAGATCCTGAAGATGAAGTGCCAGCAACTGCGACAGCTTGAGCAGGTTTACGCCAAATAACAAAGGGATGCCATTGAGCATCCCTTTTGCTGTTAGACGTTTGAGCGCCGCAGGCTTAATCCATCGATAACTCTTTCAATTTACGCGTGAGCGTGTTGCGCCCCCAACCCAAACGTTTGGCCGCTTCCTGCTTGTGGCCTTGGGTATGTTCAAGGGCGGTTTCCAACAAGATGCGCTCAAACGCTGGTTGGATTTCCGTCAGCAGGTTACTTTCGCCCAACGACAAACGCTGATCGAGCCACAAGCGTAGCGCACTTTGCCAATCCAAGCTGTTGTTGCCTGCCACCGCAGGTGTGCTTGGCTCTTTAAACAACTCAGGGGGGAGGTCTTGCGGCAAAATCTCTTGCCCTGAAGCCATGACCGTCAACCAACGACAGGTGTTTTCTAACTGGCGTACGTTGCCGGGCCACGGCAGTTGCTGCAGTTTCACCGCAGTTTCTTTGGTCAGCACTTTGGCTTCTACACCAATCTCTTTGGCCGCAGATGCCAAAAAGTGGCGCACCAACTGGGGAATATCTTCACGGCGTTGCGACAACGGTGGCAAGTGGATGCGAATCACGTTGAGACGATGGAATAAGTCTTCTCGGAATTGGCCTTTTTGCACCAGTGTTTCTAAATCTTGGTGCGTCGCGGCAATGATCCTTACATCGACCCGCACGGGCAGATGACCGCCTACCCGATAAAATTGACCATCGGCCAACACCCGCAGTAAACGGGTTTGCACGTCGAGCGGCATATCGCCGATTTCGTCCAAAAATAGCGTGCCACCGTTGGCTTGTTCGAACCGCCCTTGGCGCACGTTGGCGGCACCGGTAAACGCGCCTTTTTCGTGGCCGAATAGCTCAGATTCAATCAAATCTTTTGGAATTGCCGCCATGTTCAAGGCGATAAATGGCTGCTCGCGGCGCGGGCTGTGTTTATGTAATGCACCGGCAACCAACTCTTTACCCGTACCGGATTGGCCGTTGATCAGCACACTGATTGACGAGCGTGACAGACGACCAATGGCGCGAAACACCTCTTGCATTGCTGGCGCTTCACCAATGATTTCAGGAGCTTTAACCTGAGATTCATCAATTTTGGGAGAATGTTCAGTTGCATGAGTCAAGGCGCGATCGACTAAGGTTATCGCTTCATCAATATCAAACGGTTTAGGCAGGTACTCAAATGCACCAGCCTGATAAGCACTGACGGCGCTGTCGAGATCTGAATGTGCCGTCATGATAATCACTGGAATATGCGGGAAATGGCTATTAATGCGTTCCAGTAAGGTCAAGCCATCGGTGCCCGGCATGCGAATGTCGGACACAATGACGCGCGGTTGTGAAATCTGTAAAGCATCCCAAAGGGATTCTGCTGCGGCAAAAGTGGCGCAGCTAATTTTGGCGCCTCGTAACGCGCGCTCTAATACCCAACGGATAGAGCTGTCGTCATCGAGAATCCACACTTGTTCACTCATTTTGCTTCCTCTCTGTTAGCCCTGTGATGCTTCCTGCTCACGATTAATTGGTAGGGTGATAGTGAATTCGGTATGACCTGGGGCTGAATTGCAATCGATGCGGCCACCGTGCAAACGCGCGATGTTATGTGCGATCGACAATCCCAAACCATTACCGTCTTTTCTGCCTGTCACCATCGGATAAAACAGGGTGTCCACCAATTCTGGCGCAATCCCTGGGCCATCATCGATGATGGATAGCACCAAGGCTAACTTGTGGCGTACGGCGCCGATGGTCACCTGATGTGCGGTACGGGTGCGGATCAAAATGTCCCCCGAGCTGCGCTGCTCCAGCGCTTGTACCGCGTTTTGCACTATGTTCAATATCGCTTGTTGCATCTGATCTTCATCGATTGGTAGATCGGGGATCGACGGATCATAATCCTGCCGCAGATGTATATGGTTCGGCAGGGTTAAATTCAGCAGGTTAATCACCTTCTGAATCACCATATGGATGTTGAGTACCTTATGTTGCGACGGCTTTTGCGGCCCGAGCAGGCGGTCAACCAAGCTGCGCAACCGATCGGCTTGCTCAATAATTAAGGTGGTAAATTCTTTTAGCTGCGCATCGGCTAACTCGCGTGAAAGCAATTGCGCAGCCCCGCGTAACCCACCCAGGGGATTTTTAATTTCATGGGCGAGGTTGCGTACCAAAAACTGGGCTGCTTGCTGTTGCGCATCTAAGGTCAGTTGTTGATGAATACGGCGTTGTTGATCTACCTGACGAAATTCCAAAATACTGCGGGCACCGCGCTCAGTAACATCGAGTGGTACCAGGGTTAAATCCACTGTGTGATGCTGCCCATCAAGGGTCATCAGTTGAGTGGTATTCACCGTTAACCCCTGATGCTCTTGAATAGCACTGCGCAGCACTTTAGCGTCAATGGCCAAAGACTGAATAAGGTCTGTCAGCGGTTGCTCGATAAGCTTGTGGCTCGACACCCCTAGCAATTGCTCTGCCGCCGCATTGGCATAGTTTGCTTGAAGATCGCTGTCGATAACCAACACTGCTGTGACCAGATGATTAAGCAGGGTATTAGTGTCCATCTGTCGTTCCTGAATCAGTTGCACCGTAATGGTGCACTAATCTGGTGCAACCCGCAAGCAGCCTTCTAGCACATATACTTTAGTCGAAATCTATATATGGTATTGATTTTTATAATATTAGATTTCTATTTTTTTACGCTAGGTGCCGCAAATGCCGGTTTTATCAGTCCAGCTTGGTGCATATAAATGGTAATAGCAGAGCTAGATGCAAGGACTTTGCCGTTTTGTTGGATTACCTTAGCTTCAATCTGGTGCTGGCCGCGCTCAATTCCATGCAATTGAAATACGGGACTGGCTTGGGCTTCGGTGGTGGCAACCCCGTCAATGTAGACTTGCAGGTAATGGCCACTGGCGAGGTTAGGGGATACCGCTACAGACACCACCATCTCGCCAGGATTGCTGCGAATAGTGGCATCATGCTCGGGGGAGGTGATTTGCACTTGATACTGGGTGGCTTCCTGCTCTGTTTTGACGCTGGTGTTGCCTAAATTGAGCGGCTTAGCTGGCGGCAGCGCGACACTGTTTTGGGTCTTTTCATTGAGCTCAACAATTTCAGCATTCGGGTGGGGCTGATCACTAAAGTGTACCTTGCCATCTTTATCCACCCATTTGTAGATGGCGGCCTGAGCACTGATCGTGATTAATGCCAACATTATCCATAAGTAACGCATTATCGAGCCCCTAGAGCGATAGCAAGTTGTTGTTCAATATAGCGCAGTTTTTCAGCAGTCCCTAGTCTGGCGCGACACTATTGAGCAGGATTTGGCGGCTGATATCGAGACTGATATTTTTGTGCTCACCCAGTGCGGTCATGCCGCTGCGTTCAAGATTGTCTACCACGGCCTGTAGCTCTGCGGCGCTAATGCCGTAATCCTGCAGATAGGTGCGAATGCCCATCTGTTCAAAGAACGCCCGCGTGCGTTCAATGGCGGCGTTGACCCGCTGCTGCTCAGTGCCTGTGGTGATCTGCCACACGCGCTCGGCATATTGCAGCAGCTTAGCGTGCTTCTGCTCGCGGAACATCTGCAACAGCGCTGGCAGGACGATGGCGAGCGTTATCGCATGGTCTAAGCCAAAGATGGCCGTCAGCTCATGGCCGATTTTGTGGGTTGCCCAATCCTGGGGCACACCGGAGCAAATTAAACCGTTATGGCACAAAGTGCAGGCCAGCATTAGGTTAGCGCGTACATCGTAATTTTCCGGTGTCGCCAAGGCTTTGGGCCCAGTATCTTTAAGCGTGGTGAGTAAGCTTTCGGCAAAGCGGTCTTGGACATCAGCGTTGACTGGAAAGGTCAGATACTGCTCGCACACATGAATAAAGGCATCAACCACACCATTGGCCAGTTGCTGCGGCGGTAAGCTGTAGGAGATCTCTGGGTCAAGAATGGCAAATTGTGGAAACACATGCGGATTACGAAACGAACGCTTGGCCTGAATACTATAGCGGCTGATCACGCTGCCGTTGTTATTCTCCGAGCTGGTCGCCGGAAAGGTCTGTACCACGCCCACAGGCAAAGCAGCCTGAATATGCTTACCGTAGGTTTCAAGAATTTCCCAAGGGTCACCGTCATAGCGGGCTGCTGCAGCGACAAATTTCGTACCATCAATCACAGAACCTCCGCCGATCGCCAGCAAAAAATCGATGTTATGCTGACGAATAAGCGTGACGGCTGGCATAAGTTGGTCATAGTCAGGATTCGCCTGAATGCCACTGAATTCATGCAGTTTGCATTGACTTAATATCTGGCGCACTTTAGCCAAGGTGCCATTCCGTTCGGCACTCTGGCCACCGTACATCAGCAGCACTCTGCTGCTTGGCGCGATCAGTTTACTCAGCTCATTCAGGCTGTCTTTGCCAAATACCAACCGTGTTGGGTTGTAGAATTGAAAGTTGTACATACTGCTATTCCGTTGGGTGTTGACGGCTGTCCGGCTCCTTTGCAAGTGAAAAAGGACGTTGCCAATTTAGCCACTGATAAAGATCGGCAATATCTTGCATCAGCCACTGATGGAGTTGATCTGTGTCGAGCTGCATCGGCGCAATGATTGACCAATGCGGATGCATCCGCTGTCTGAACAGTGGCATCCACGCGCCCAACTGTTGCGCTGCAGCGCTGAGATCGCCCCGTTGCTGCTGACGTGCGACAACGACCAGCGTACAGTGAAGTGTCAACCCAAGCCAGAGGAAACTCTGCCAATCGGCTAACTCGCGCTGCGACATATTCGGTTCGAGGCGCATGTAGCTTACTTCTTGCCCCAGTTGCCGCAGCGCGCGGTGGGCTTGCCAACGTAACGCACGATTGCGTTGTCCTTGTGCCAATTGTTGCAGCCACTGATGTTCGAGCGTAACAAAGTTGTCGACATAGCTGTCGATCCAGCGCCGTGTCCAACTTGGAATAAACAGGTGCATGGCAAGGAAGGCGATCAGCGCGCCAGTGAGCGTATCAATGGTGCGGTACAGCGCAATCAAGGGATCCGAAGGCAGTAGCAAGGTAATCGCAAACACCATCAGCACGGTCACCCAAAACACGTGGATTTCGTAGCGCGCTTTGTAATAGGTAGCAAATGCCAGAAATACCACAACGCAGGTGGCGGGCAGTAACCAAAATCCAGTGCCCAAATACCACACCAGCCCCAGCGACACTAGCGAACCAATCAAGGTGCCATAGAGCCGCCCCCAGATCCGCGCTTGCAGTTGGCCGAGGGGGGCAACCATCAGCACGATAAAGGCGGTTAAGGTGACCCAAAAGCCTTGCGGCAGTTGCAGAATCTCCACCACCAATTGGCAAATCGCCAAGGTGAACAGGATACGTAAGCCATGGTGCCATTCCCGTGAGCCTTTCTTTAGCGCTAAGCGCCATTGGCTCATAATGCTTTCGTGATCCGATGGCCAGATTAACGATAGCAGCTGGCGCCAATCACCATCGAGCGGTTTATCCAGGTCTTGAGCGCGTTGCATCTGCTGCGCGACCGTTTGCAAAATCTGCTGATACTCGGCAATCAGCGGCACTTCTGGCAGCTCGGTCCCGTCTGCGAGATAAGTGCGCCAGTGCTCGGCAAATTTCAGCAGGTATTGTTGCAGCTGAAATTTGGTCTCATCGCTAGTCATCTGCTGCACGCGGCCAATCTCTTCCATCGCTTCAATCAGCTGCAGTACAGTGCGTAATTGTTTCGCAATCTGCTCTACTTCTTCCGTATCGGGCATTTCTAGCAGCCAGTGTGATAACACTGCGATGCTGTCGTCGAGCTGTTCGCGCCTTGCTAAGCGCTGGCCGACATTACTGGCCACCGAGTGATGCAGGATGTCGCTCCAATAACCAAAGGCGATTTGCACCTTGCTCAGCAGCTGTTGGCCTTGGCGGACACTGAGCCATGGCCCCGCGATAACGGCAGAGATCATTGCCAGCCAGCTACCTACGGCGGTGGACAGTAACACCATTTGCCAGCTACTGTCGCTATCTAGCAGATGTAGCGCACAGATAAGCGAAAAGCCGGCGTTGTAAGTGAGCAGCTGAATGTAACGGCGTTGGTTAGAACACAGCCCGTACAGCAAACCAATGGCACAAAGCAATGCTACGCCCACTAAGTGGTGATATAGACTGAGTAAGGATAACACCGCGGTAACACAGCATACGGTGGCAGATTTACTGAGCAATTCGAGCCGCTTCGGATAGGCAAGGTTACGCCCTTGCACGCCGACTAACCATGCCGACACCATCGCATTAACCCCAGCGGTGGTATTTCCAATAAATGCAAAAAATAGTAGCCCGACCATTATAGGTAGGCCAATGCGCAGTCCTTCTGGCAGATCGGCGCGATCTGGCAGCCACTGGGCTAAGCGATGAAGTTTTTGTGCAAACATGTAATAGAGATGCTGAGGGCGCAAAAAGTAAGGACCACAATGGTAAGGCCTTGGCGGTTGCGGAACATTGTCACCACCAAGAAGATTTGAACTTGCTCACAGTTTTTCATTGGCAGAGCTGCCGCTTTTGCCGTTGCAAAAGTAGAGCCCCAGACCTAAATCTGGGGCTCTTTTCTTTTTATAGTCACCGGTGGCTTGACTCACCGGCGATTGCAGGGCAATCGATTACAGGCTGTAGTACAGTTCAAACTCAAGTGGGTGAACTGTGCGGTTGATTTTTTCAGCTTCTGCAGTCTTCAGTGCGATGTAAGAATCGATGAAGTCATCAGTGAAAACGCCGCCTTTGGTCAGGAACTCTCGGTCTGCATCCAGTGCAGCCAGTGCTACGTCCAGAGACTCTGCCACTTGTGGGATTGCTGCAGCTTCTTCAGCTGGCAGATCGTACAAGTCTTTGTCCATTGCATCGCCTGGGTGGATCTTGTTTTGGATACCATCCAAACCAGCCATCATCAGCGCAGAGAACGCCAAGTATGGGTTAGCCATTGGATCTGGGAAGCGAGTTTCGATACGACGTGCTTTTGGTGATGGTACCACTGGGATACGAATAGAAGCACTACGGTTACGTGCAGAGTAAGCCAACATTACTGGCGCTTCGAAGTGAGGAACCAGACGCTTGTATGAGTTGGTGCTTGGGTTGGTGAATGCGTTCAGCGCGCGAGCGTGCTTGATGATACCACCGATGTAGTACAAACAAGTTTCTGACAGACCAGCATATTTGTCACCAGCGAACAGGTTCACACCGTCTTTCGCCAGCGATTGGTGAACGTGCATACCTGAACCGTTGTCACCCATGATAGGTTTTGGCATGAAGGTAGCAGTTTTACCATATGCGTGAGCCATGTTGTGTACAACATATTTCAGGGTCAGGATTTCGTCTGCTTTAGCAGTCAGGGTGTTAAAACGAGTTGCGATTTCGTTTTGACCAGCAGTTGCCACTTCGTGGTGGTGAGCTTCAACCACTTGACCCATCTCTTCCAATACCAGACAGGTTGCACTACGCCAATCTTGTGAAGAATCAACTGGTGGTACTGGGAAGTAACCGCCTTTCACCATTGGACGGTGACCGGTGTTGCCATCTTCGTATTCGTTAGAAGAGCTCCACGCAGCTTCTTTAGCGCCAATTTTGTAAAAGTTGCCTGACATGTCTGAGCCGAAGCGTACATCGTCAAACAGGAAGAATTCTGGCTCTGGGCCAATCAATACGGTGTCAGCAATACCAGTAGATTTCAGGTATTCTTCTGCTTTTTTAGCGATAGAACGTGGATCACGCTCGTAGCCAGACATAGTTGCTGGTTCGAGGATGTCACAACGGATGATCGCAGTGGTTTCTTCGAAGAATGGGTCCAGAACAAAAGTGTTTACGTCAGGCATCAGCACCATGTCTGATTCGTTAATGCCTTTCCAGCCAGCGATTGAAGAGCCGTCAAACATTTTGCCATCTTCGAAGAAGTCGGCGTCTACTTGGTGTGCAGGTACAGATACGTGCTGTTCTTTACCTTTGGTATCGCAAAAACGCAGGTCAACAAATTTTACTTCCAACTCTTTAAGTTGTTTCAGTACCGATTCAACTGACATTCTAAAGCCTCCGGATAGGGTATAGATTCGGCCCATAGTTTACATGGTGTAAGTCTAACGACTGGCGCTATCTTCAATTTCTAGCTCTACTATGAGCCAGAATCGTGCCAGCTTTTTAACACGCTGAAATACAAGGGCATGTTCAAATTTGGGGCAGGTTTATCAACCTTATTTGCACTTCTTTGGTGCAATGATGCATCTAAATGGTGCGAAGAATGCGGTGTTGGGCTATTTTTCCGGCTGAGTGATGTTCCATCAAAACGCCAGTGTCCCTGTCATCCCCCCGTTGGCTAGAGTAGAATGGCGCGGTTACTAAATCAACAGGATCGGCAACGTAAGTTAAAATTCATTGTGGATTCTGGATCAAAACTGCCTTTTCAATTTTATGGGATATAGATCAAAGTTTTTTCGGCTGAAACGGCAGCACGCAAAAGCTATGCATTCGAGCGAGGGCGAACAGCGCCATTTTAGGGTGAAAATGGCAGCGTAGTTTGAATTGTATTACCTATCATTGCCCCAGATTGGTGATTAATGCTCCGAAAACGGCTGATATTTGCGCCGAAACAGCAAGCAGCTTGATTGCGGTTAGCTGTGAGCCTCATCTAGATATTGCAGTAAGTTAGGCCATGTCATCGGTTTCGCGTAGAGATAGCCTTGGATCAAATGTACACCCATCTGCTTGAGGGTGTCTGCTTGCCATTGATATTCAACCCCTTCAGCTACCACGTGCTGACCGAGTCGGTTGGCGATTTGAATTACGGCTTCGATGATAATCTCGCCCTTGGTATCGAGATTATCGACAAAGGATTTATCAATCTTGATGGCGTTGGTGGTCAACTCCAAAATGGAGGCGAGCGAGGAATAGCCGGTGCCGAAGTCATCAATTGACACCATAAAGCCCATCTCTTGCAGCTGTTTGATTTTGGTCAGTAGCAGATGCTTCTCTAAGCTAAAGGCGGACTCTGTGATTTCTAAATTGATGTATTCAGGTTGCGCATCAACGCTGTGCAGCAATGAGCTAATCATTTGAGTGAAATGTTCATCTTGAAACTGCAGCAGTGAGACGTTGATCCCCATGATCATCCCTGGATGGGTTTCGTTGAGTTTTTTCGAGGCAATAAACGCTTGCTGCAACACCCAAGCGCCAATCGACTTTATCAGGCCGTTCTGCTCGGCGATGGGAATGAATTCATCGGGTGGTATCAAATTGCCATCTACTCGCCAACGCAGCAGGGCTTCAAGCGACACGGGACGCCCAGTTTTGGTGGAGATTAATGGTTGATACATCAAAAACAGCTCTTGATGCTCAATCGCCCGCGCCAATTTGTTGCGCAGCCATACTTCGCGCCCCAGTTTCTCTGCGAGGGTATCGTTATAAAAGGTAACGCCTCCCGGATCGCTATGCTTGCGTTCATACATGGCGATATCAGCATGTTGAATTAACTGCTCAGCTTCTTCCCCGTGTTGTGGATAGAGAGCAATACCAACCGAGGCGCTGACATTGAGTTCACCGTCGTTCAACGGGTAGGGTTTGCCGATCATGGCGATCAGCTGTTGGGCGTATTCCGCAAGCTGCCATAACTCACGAAACGGCACTGCGATAAGAAATTCATCGCCGCCCCAGCGGCAGATACTTTTGGCATCGTAGCAAAAATCACTGATCCGTTTGGCCACCTCAATCAACACCTGATCTCCGGTACGATGGCCGATGTTGTCATTAATATCTTTAAAATGATCCAAATCGAGAAATAACAGCGCGAAATTGTTTTGCACCTTGGATTGTTTGCGGACAAGCGCGTCATTCAGTTGCACCAAAAAAGCGCTGCGATTTAACAAGCCGGTGAGTGGGTCAAGATTGGACAGCTCGTAAATCTTTTGTGTCCGTTGCTGCACTTGCTGCTCCATATCTTCGAGCAGCAGCTTATTTTCATTTTTGAAATGGATGGCATCAATGGTGAACTGGTGTGCACGCTGGCTATTCACCACAGTGGTTAGGCAAAACGCTAGCCCGACAAAACCGCTAATAAACTGCAATTGCTCGCCTTCGCTGATTAACAGCAGCGAATAGGGGACGATCAAGATAATGGGGTATGCAATAGCTGCTCGGCGGTTAGCACACAAACTAAAGGAAGCGCCGGAGGCCATCATCAGTACTATGATGGTCATCGCCGACAGTTCGTATATATCAGCGCCACGATAAAAGTAGAGGGTATAAAAACTCCACAGGCAAGCGTTAACTACAACACCCACACAAAAAAGGCGGTGCTTTCTAGACCCATGTAGCTCTTTTTGTTGATTCCAACGCAGTAAATCTATCAAGCGGATTACTGTGATGAGCACAATGGCGGCAAACCAAGCGAGCTTAGCATTTTGTACTTCTTCCCGTGCAAACCCTAAGACTAAGCAGGTGGCCGCGATCAGGTTCATAAACAACCCGGATGAAAGGCTACGGTAGAGTAATGTAGAAGTATCGAGACGAGATAGAGCCTGTAGCCGAGGGCTATTCATTCATGCATCATCCATGAAGTACAACAGAAAAGTATCTGTTACAAGCTAGCGGCTTGATGACTGAAATTCAAGAAAAGATTCATCATGCTGTTTTATAAAAGAATTATTGTAGCGCGTGCTCACGCAATTGTTATCGCTTAAGCTAAAAATCTCGTCAAATTGTCCCACAGTAAATGAGTTCTAACAGCAATTAATTGGCTAAGCAATAGACAAAGTCATATCAATGCAGCATTCCGCAGTGTATAATCGCGCGCTTTCTTCAAGAAACTCTACAACCACACGGGTTCCTCGCTCGAAGTAATCGCACTTAGCCCCCAATTTGGCTCGGTGCAACAATAGGCGTCAAGATAAAATGTCAAGTGAAATTAAGAAGTTAAGAAATATTGCGATTATCGCGCACGTCGACCACGGTAAAACTACTCTGGTTGACAAACTGCTGTCTCAATCTGGCACCCTGGAAACCAGAGGTGAAATGGCTGAGCGCGTTATGGATTCCAATGACTTGGAAAAAGAGCGTGGAATTACCATTCTGGCGAAAAACACTGCGATTCGCTGGAATGATTACCGTATTAACATCGTAGACACCCCAGGACACGCGGACTTCGGCGGCGAAGTAGAGCGTGTTATGTCTATGGTGGACTGCGTATTGCTGCTGGTTGACGCGGTTGATGGCCCAATGCCACAAACTCGTTTCGTAACCAAAAAAGCGTTCGCACAAGGCCTTAAGCCTATCGTTGTCATTAACAAGATTGACCGTCCAGGTGCTCGTCCTGACTGGGTTATCGATCAAGTATTCGATCTGTTCGACAACTTGGGTGCAACTGATGAACAGCTGGACTTCCCAATTGTTTACACCTCTGCGTTGAATGGTTTCGCGACAATGGACCCTGAAAATCAGGGCGGTGATATGACACCACTGTTTGAAACCATCATCGAAAAAGTATCGCCACCGGATGCAGATGCGAACGGCACGTTCCAAATGCAGATTTCGCAGTTGGACTACAGCTCTTACGTAGGTGTTATCGGTGTTGGCCGTATCAAGCGTGGTACCGTAAAACCGAACCAACAGGTGACTGTGGTTGGTGCTGACGGTAAAACTCGTAACGGTAAAGTTGGCCAAGTATTGGGTTACCTCGGTCTGGAACGTATCGAAACTGATGAAGGCAATGCCGGTGACATCGTGGCGATCACTGGTCTCGGTGAACTGAAAATCTCTGATACTGTTTGTGCTGTGGGTGCTGTAGATGCACTGCCACCACTAAGCGTTGATGAGCCAACCATGACCATGACCTTCCAAGTAAACACCTCTCCGTTTGCTGGTAAAGAAGGTAAGTACGTTACTTCACGTAACATTCTGGAACGTCTGCAAACTGAATTGGTTCACAACGTTGCATTGCGCGTTGAAGAAACTGACAGCCCAGACCGTTTCAAAGTATCTGGTCGCGGTGAACTGCACTTGTCGATTCTGATCGAAAACATGCGTCGTGAAGGCTACGAGCTTGCGGTATCACGTCCAGAAGTTATCGTGAAAGAGATCGACGGTGTTAAGTGTGAACCATTTGAACAGTTGACTGTTGACGTGGAAGAAGAGCACCAAGGCACAGTGATTGAAAAACTGGGTATGCGTAAAGCAGACATGCGTGACATGAACCCAGATGGCAAAGGTCGTGTCCGTATCGACTTTGTGATTCCTAGCCGTGGTCTGATTGGTTTCCAAACTGACTTCTTAACCGCGACTTCAGGTACCGGTCTGCTATACCACACATTTGACCATTATGGTCCAGTGAAGGAAGGCGACATTGGTCAACGCGCAAATGGTGTATTGATCTCTAACGCAACCGGTAAGGCACTGACTTACTCACTGTTTAACCTGCAGGACCGCGGTCGTCTGTTCGTGGGTCACGCAGCGGAAGTGTATGAAGGTCAAATCGTGGGTATTCACAGCCGCTCTAACGACCTGACAGTAAACTGTCTGAAAGGTAAGCAGCTGACCAACGTTCGTGCATCAGGTACTGACGAAGCACAAACCCTGACGCCACACATCCAGTTAACTCTGGAACAAGCGTTGGAATTTATCGATAACGATGAATTGGTTGAAGTCACGCCGAAGAGCATTCGTTTGCGTAAAAAGCATCTGACTGAAAACGACCGTAAACGCGCTAACCGCGCTTAATCGTTTACCTTCGATGAAAAACCCCAGCATGCTGGGGTTTTTTTATCCCAGCTGAAAAACGGTTATCGATTGAGACATCAAAGACACAGTTATTGGGGAACGTTTAACTTTTATGGGTCATCAGTGCTTTGCCGTTGGCGAGGCAGTCGACCATCTTTTTCCGACCAGATTTCACCAGATTCGCTAAGGTTTGCCGCGATACTTGCATCTCTACTGCGGCTTGCTGTTGTTGCATGCCTTGTAAGTCAACTAAGCGTAATGCCTCAAATTCATCAGGATGCAGTAACACTTGCTCTAGCTGTGTCATCGGAATTCCGTTGGGCTTAAAACAGCGATCGGCGGGTTGACCACAGATGATACGGGGGATTTTCGGCCGTCCCATCAACACTCCAAATTAATAGCATATGCAAACTGCAGTCAGAAATATCACAGGGTCAGGATGGGGGCAAGTGTCTGACGCCATTGAATTAGGTACTGCTATGCAACACCTAATAGCAATGGCGACAGGGTGTATTTCTACACCAAGCTTAGTGGCCGATGCGATTTACCATTTGGATCAGTTGCATACGGATCATCTCAGGGGTTTGACTATCCCAGTAACCGGCTAGATAGGCCGCAAACGGCAGCACAAACAACAGCGTCAGCGTCAGCAACATCACTGAACGTGCGCTAATGCTGCGGTTGCTGCTGATGCCAAAACCGAGCGCCTGTTTTTTCGGGCAGGCGGCAACACAACGCATACAGGCCTGGCATTCATCGCTTCGAACCGTGGTTTTGGTGTGCACAATAATGTTGGCGGGGCAGGCGCGAGTACACTTGTCGCACTTCATGCCACGGCTTTCAATCAGGCAGTGCTCACGGTTGCGGCGGATTTTCAGCGGGCTGGCAAAACTCAACAATCCTAAAATGGCGCCGTAAGGACACAGATAGCGGCAAAAGCCCTGTCTACGCCACGCCACAATCAGCAAAATTAATGCAAACGCAGCTAAAGTAACTAATCCTGGGGTGATGAAAAACAGTGCCATCTTTACATCGGCAATTTTGTGGTAGTTGCCGTTGAGATAACCGGGTATTGCCATGGTCGGCATACTAAAACAGACCAGATAGATAAACGCAGCTAACAGCAGGTATTTCACCATTCGTAATGGCCAATCAAGCCATGCTGGCGGCATCAATTCCTCTTTTATTAGCCGCTTGCGCAGCCGATAAAGCTTGTCGCCCACTAAGCCAATCGGGCACGCCCAACCACAAAATGCGCGTTTGCAGATTAATCCTGTGAGCAATACGACTGCGAGCATCACCGCGGCGGCAGGATGGTTTTGATCCCAAATGCCGGCGCTGATGCCTTTTAACTCAATGCCGCCGGCAATCGGCAAAAAGGCATCGACTACATTGGGGCGTGCTAACCAAGGCGTCATGCCCGCCTTTAGCATCAAGGTGTTGATCGTGTATTGCAGCGCTACCAACAATAGCGCTAAAAACAGCAGATGTTGAAAACCATCGCGCAGTTGGTTTATTCGCACCTCGCCTGTAATCCAAGCCGGTTTGCGCCAATAAACTAGGCTCAAGCCCACGGCGGCAACTAAGGTTGCGATCAATAAAGTGCTGCTGGCTGCAATGGCAAGCGCCACGGCGATAGAGCCAAGGGTAGCGACAAAGCCGTAATGCTTTCCAGCCCACCAAAGCTGACTGGCACCATACAGCAGCGCCAACATCAAGGTCAGAGATTCGGTAATGGTCATACAATGTAAACATGCAAAAGGAATGTGACTATTTTGAACCCAGAGTCGCAGAACCGTTTCCAGCGATAAAAGTGTTTTGTGCTCCAGATCCCTATCTGGACGGGTGCATGTTTGTAACCGTGCGGCACATCACAAGATTAAGTTTAGCTTGTCGTTTGGATCGGTCATAATTGAGCGACTTATCGCCTAAAGGCTAAGAATGTCGGTTATCGAAAGCGTATCCAAGGAGTGTGAGTTCGCTGATGAAGAGTTTGCGTCGTGCTGGAGCGGATCTGTTGTTTGGGGTGTTTGTAGTTGTCTACATCAGCACCGCTTTTTATCTGGTTGAGTATCTGCAAAAGAGCTATAGCCGCGACGTGGTTGCTGAACGCACTTATTCTCTCACTCAACAACTGGCACTGGTTCGCTCACGCTTGGAAGCGATGGTCACTTCAGAAATATTTCGCACCACCGGAATCGTTTCTTATATCGCCGTCGCGCCTAACTCTTCCGCCCAGCAATGGCTACCAATGGCAGAACAACTGCTAGCGAACGCACCACATATTCGCAATATCGCCGTTGCCCCGAATAACGTGGTTTCCTTTGTTTATCCGCAAGCAGGCAATGAGCAAGCATTTGGCTTGGATTATCGGCAGTACCCCAATCAACTGCGCACCGTGGAGGTCGCGCGTCAAACTAAACAGATCTTTGTTGCTGGCCCATTAGCGTTAGTGCAAGGCGGCATGGGGGTGATCGCGCGTATGCCCATTTTTACCGACCCGCCGCAAAACAGCCAATATTGGGGCGTCGCCAGCGTGGTATTGGATTGGGAACAGCTGCTGGAAGACTCAGGCGCATTAGCATTTCCTGCCGGTGTGCAGTTAGCTATTCGCGGCGTTGATGGCACCGGTGATTTGGGTCCGGTGTTTTACGGCAAGCTGGATACCTTTAGAACGCCGTTGCTCACCGAAAATATCAGTATGATCAGTGGTCGCTGGACCATTGCCATCAAAGCCGATGAATCACAGCTGGTGGCGTTAGGCACCAAATATCAGTTAGTTCGGCTGTTTGGTTATTCGCTGTCAGTTCTGATTTTTATCAGCATCATGGTGGTGTTGAATGCCTATCGTAATGCGCAACGTTATTCCTATCAGGATGTGCTAACCAAGCTTGGCAATCGCCGTTTTATCACCCAAGTGCTAAAGAAATTGATCAGTCGCCGCAGCCGATTTGCGATTATCAATATAGATTTAAACCAGTTCAAAATGGTCAATGACAGCTTTGGTCATCCGGTGGGCGATGCATTGCTGGTAGAAGTGGCGCATCGCTTGGAAAGTTCGTTGCGCAGTTATGATGCGCTGGCGCGTGTGGGGGGCGATGAGTTTTTATTGGTGCTGCCACGGATAACGCGACAACAAGATTTGCAAGCCATTGTGGATAAAATTCGTGAGCAAGTCTGCGGTACGCCGTTTGAGCATCAGGGGGTAACCTTGGTGGTCAGCTTGAGTATCGGTGTCGCCATCTATCCAGACGATGGTGAGGACTTAGAAGAGTTGTTTCATCGTGCAGACAGCGCCATGTATCAAGATAAGCATCGCCATCATCGCCGAACTGCCTAAGCGGTGGGAGTGTTTCAAAAAGCCGTGCGCGCCACGCTACTCAATGTCATTCATGTAAGCTAATTGGGCCACATTCTGTGCCGCTTTGCTAAAACTATTCACATCAGCTTCGCTGCGGAGAGTGCCAACTTCTATACTCAGGTAAACACGTAGTACAAGCATTACGTGTTGATCTGGCGGTCGTCGTGCTCACTGACTCGCCCGCTTCGACTGGCGTAAGGTGTTTATGTGGTGGTGATGAACTTCTCTGCAATCAAATATCTTTTGCTGCTCTGCCTGACCTGTTTTATTTTGCTGGTGACCGTTGTTGTTGAATATGTGCAGCAACAGTTGAACGACAACATCGATACAGAGGCGCATTTAGCGGCACAGCAACAGCTACAACTGGTGCGCTATCATCTGGAATCGTTATTGAGCCTAAAAGTGATTGAGGCTGGCAGTCTTGCCACGTTCATTTCGGTTAGCCCTGATTCCACTGAACCACAGTGGCGCCAAATTGCTGAAAAAATGACCGCGGATAGTCGTTATATTCGTAACATCACAGTAGCACCTAATGATGTCATTCGCTTTGTGCACCCGTTAGCCTCCAATGCGGCGGTGATTGGTTTAGATTACCGCAGCTTGCCCAATCAATGGCAAGGGGTTGAACGGGCACGACTAACCCAAACCATGCAGATTATTGGGCCATTAACCCTAATTCAGGGCGGTGAAGGTTTGATCTTACGTCTGCCAGTGTTTGCCGACCCACCTCATAACCTCGTCTATTGGGGCGGTTGCAGCGTGGTGTTTGATTGGCCCAACATGCTGGCCGACAGTGGCATTACTGCATTAGCGCAGCAATATTCGCTGGCATTGCGACGGGTTGATGATCGCGGCAATCCAAGCGACTACTTTTGGGGCGACGGCACCGCATTTGATGAGCCGTTAGCATTAGAGGTGATTAATTTCTTCTCAGGTCATTGGCAACTCGCCATGGGCGCAGCAAAACAACCACCGCTGCAGAAACGCGGCCAACAACTGGTGCGACTATTTGGCTACAGCTTAATTGCGCTGACTGTGGTGAGTGCGCTGCTGCTGTATCAGTATTTTAATAGTGTGCACCGTTACTCTTATGAAGATGTGTTGACTAAGGTGGGCAATCGCCGCCAAGCCATGATGGCGCTGCGCCAGTTGGCAGCTAGCCGCGGTCGCTTTGGGATAATTAGTGTTGATCTCAATGATTTTAAAAAGATTAACGATAATTTTGGCCATGCCGCGGGCGATCTTTTTTTACAGCAGGTGGCACAGCGCCTCAAGCAACAGCTGCGAGGAACGGATTTGGTGACCCGTTTAGGCGGCGATGAATTTTTGCTTATTATCTCGCGTTTGAAGGACTCAGAGGATCTGCAACGGGTACAGGAAAAAATTCGCCAATATGCCTGCCAAACCCCAGTGATGTGGCAGCAACATCCGCTCAACGTCTCCTTGGCCATGGGCTCAGCGCGCTATCCGACCGATGCTTCGTCAATCAATCAGTTACTGCAGTTTGCGGATAGTGCCATGTATCAAGATAAACAGCGGGTGAAACAGGCTGCGTCACCCGCGCAAAGCTAACGGTTTACTGCTCCATCGATGAGATGAATTTGTTCGATTCGGCAATCGAGCGATTCATCTCGTTAATCAAGCTAGAAATATCCGCTTGCAAGCTGCTAAATTCGCCTTTGATTGAGGCAATGGTCTGGGCATTAAGGTTGTGCTTCAGATAAAGCATATTGTCTTTCATGGCGGTTAACACGGGCGCCATTTTGCTTTCGGCGCGGCGCATGCTTTTCACCATCTGCTGATAGGCGCGTTGGGTTTGGTTCAGTTTGTTCTGGCTTTTTTGGCGCAGTGTGGCTTTGCTGATTTCGCCGATTTCGTCTTGCCACTCATCAAATAGCGCTTCCGCCACTGATTCCACTTTATCGATACGGCCACTCACATCGCTCGCCGCAGTTGACGCTGCGTCATACTCATCTTTGGCTTTGTCATAAGCGGCTTCCAGCTCACCACCATCATGATTGAGTAAGGCTTGCATCTCTTCGAGAGCTGAGCTGAATTGCTTTTGCGCGTCTTGCTGTGATTCTTTCGCGGCTTTAACCCGATCCACCATAATATCGCGTTTGTGAATGCCGACTTTCTCCATCGCGCCATAGTAGGCGGATTGACAGCCGGTCAGCATCAGCATGCAACTGATGCAGAGGGCGGTAACTATCTTTTTCATGTGAACTCCCTGTTAGGCGGCGCGGAATTTCGCCGCATCGATAATGCTCCATAGGTGGGCAATCCCCGCGATAATGGCAGGAACGACCAGCCACCACGTGGCATACCCAGCAACAGTAATGACGAAAAAAAGAATAGCGGCCAGAATACGGCCTTGTACCAGTTGGCCCAATCCCGGAATAAAAACGTTGCAGATAGCGGCAATCACGTTACCGGCAGATCCTTGTTGTGACATGAAATTCTCCTCTTTGGCAGCATTCGAACTTGACGTACCAGTATCACCTTTGTCAACAGAATGTTATTGTACGCAGATATCGACATTAGGCACAAAGGACAATGCTGCAAAGTGCACGATAATATTGATTTCAGTAAATTACGCCCGTTTCTTTTCGCCAGTTGGCGCTTTGTTCGTCATCTGCGGCTGCGGTTGCAGCGCGACCAGATCAACATCCGCGCCGGACACTTGGCGTACGTGACCTTACTGTCGCTGGTGCCTATGGTGGCAGTGATGATGTCAACGCTGTCTGCCTTCCCAGTGTTTAAAGGGGTACGCACGCAGATTGAGTCTTTCATTTACGAAAACTTTCTGCCCGCAGCCGGTGATACGGTGCAGGTCTATATCAACCAGTTTGTTGGCAATGCCTCCAAAGGTACTGCCATCGGGATTGGCGCGCTGATGGTGGTTGCGCTGCTGTTGATCAGCGCGATTGATAAGGCACTTAATTATATTTGGCGCACCACAGCGAAACGCCCCAAAGTGTTGTCGTTTTCCATGTATTGGATGATTTTGACGCTTGGGCCGATTTTGATGGGGGCCAGTCTTGCAGCTACCTCTTATGTGGTGTCCTTGCAGGTGTTTAATGATGCGGACACCTATGGCATTGGCGCCTTCTTTGTGGCGCGTTTGCCATTTATCTTTTCAGTGGCGGCATTTTTGCTGCTCTACACTGTGGTTCCCATTCAAAAAGTGCAATTTTTGCATGCGCTATTAGGCGCCGTTGTGGCGGCGTTACTGTTTGAGGCAGGCAAAAAAGCCTTCGCCTTTTACGTGACTAACTTTCCGTCCTACGAAGCCATTTATGGTGCCATGGCAACGGTGCCGATTTTGTTTGTGTGGGTGTATCTCTCTTGGATGATTGTGCTTCTTGGGGCGGAAATCACTGCGGCGATGCCAGAGTTTCTGGGCGAAAAACAACGTCCAGCCTTAGCTGAGGAGCAAGATGGCGCTAACTGAGCCGTTCGCCGAAACTTGGCTAGACACAGATGAAGGCCACATACTGCATTTGACTCAGTATGGTAATCCCGATGGTGTGCCCGTGTTGTATTTGCACGGCGGGCCGGGGGCAGGCTGTTCCGCCAATGAGGGGCAGCTGTTCGATCTCAGCAAAACTCGGCTGATTTTATTGGATCAGCGCGGTTCCGGTGACTCATTACCCCACGGCGGCCTGCAAGATAACAATCTATTGGCACTGTTGACCGATATTGAACGGATCCGCCAGTGGCTCAAGATTGAGGCTTGGTGTTTGGCGGGGGGCTCGTTTGGTGCAACCCTCGGCTTAATTTATTCAGGATTGTGTCCCAAGCGGGTCTTAGCGCAAGTTTATTGGGGGCTGTTTATTCCGTCCGATCAAGGGCGCGATTGGCTCTACGGTGGCAATGGCGCAGCGAAGCGTTTTCCTATCGATTACTTAGGCTTTGTTGGTACAGCTAAAGCGGATAACTTGTCGTTTAATACGCTGATGGCGCGTTACTATCGCGCGCTCAATGGCGGTAACCGCATGCAACAATGTATTGCTGCGTGGAATCGATGGGAGCGGGTACTGGCGCAACCTTGGGGCGTACCTTTACCCGTCGAACCAATGAAACGTGAAGAAGCTACCGCGCGTATTGAAAGCCATTACGCCATCAACCGTTACTTTGACGCCTATACCTTGATGAAAGCAGGGCGCGGTAAGTGGCCAGCACACACTGAAATCATCCAAGGCAGTCAAGATTGGGTCTGCCCAGACCATTTATTACGAGAGTTTCTGGCGCCGGTCGCCAAAGACAGTTTCAGCTACACCCATGTGTCGGGTGGATTTCATTCCATTGATGACGTTAAGATGCACACCGCCGTGTATAGCGGTTGCGCTCGCATGATTGCCAGCGCTGCCGCTCAGTTGCAGTTAGGAGAACCCCGTTGATTGCCCTAATCCAAAGAGTCAGTGAAGCCAGCGTGACGGTGGACAATGCTATTATTGGTGAAATTGGCCGTGGATTGTTGGTGTTGCTGGGGGTTGAGCAAACTGATACGGCGGAGATTGCCGAGAAGTTGGCTGCCAAGGTGATGAAGTACCGCATCTTTGGCGATGAGAACGACAAGATGAATCTTAATGTGCAGCAGGTGGATGGCCAGTTGTTAGTGGTGTCGCAATTTACCTTAGCGGCAGACACCAGCCGTGGCTTGCGTCCCAGTTTTTCCAACGGTGCTGGTCATGCACAGGCCAATGCCCTCTACCAACATTTCGTGAGTTATTGTCGCCAAGCCGGCATGACCACCGAAACAGGCCAATTTGCCGCAGACATGAAAGTGGCCTTGGTCAACGATGGCCCGGTGACTTTCTCATTGCAGGTCAATTAACCACCAATACCGCCACTTAGTTGCTCGTCATTTCTAAAAATTCGAATACATTAGCTTGTTTATTGCGCTATAAGTCCGATTAAACTGAAGTTAGACTAGCTTCATTCAGTGGCCAATCCCCCTGTACCGAATTAACTTAATCGCATTGGAGTGAATTATGAGCAACGTATTGTTAGTGAAATCCAGTATCCTCGGTGAATATTCTCAATCAGGTCTGTTGTTAGATTACTTGGCCGCTTCTTGGAAAGAGCAGGGTGCTGAGATTGCAGTACGTGATGTTGCTGCTGAACCACTGCCAATTTTAGATGGCGAGTTAGCTGGCGGTATGCGTGGTGGTGACAACCTAAACCCACGTCAACAACAAGCGTTGGCACTGTCTGACAAGCTGATCCAAGAGCTGAAAGACAACGACACCATCGTGATTGCGGCGCCAATGTACAACTTCACCATTCCGGCACAGCTGAAAACTTGGGTTGACTTGGTTGCTCGTGCTGGCGTGACATTCCGCTACACTGCAGCGGGCGCAGAAGGCCTGATCACCGGTAAAAAAGCGGTTATCGTGGCAACCTTTGGTGGTCTGCATAAAGACACTGACGAAGACTTTGTAGTGCCTTACCTGAAACGTTTCTTGAGCTTTATCGGTATTGATGCCGTTGAAGTGGTTTATGCCGAAGGCTTGAACATCAGCCCAGAGCTGAAAGAGAAAGGCATCGCTGACGCCAAACTGGCTATCGATGCGCTTGCTATCTAAGGCAAGTAACCTGCTAATCGTTTGTTTTTCATCTCACCTAAGATCAATAGGCGCGTAGATGAGTCCCCTACTCGCCTAATGGTGTTTTGCCCCGTACCCTTCGGGGCTTTTTTATGCCTAATGAATTGAAAGGCTAAAGTTTTTTGCGCAGTCGGCTGGAATGGTGCTCATCAAATCGTTCAGTGACCCGCCGTTAATCACGCAATCAAAACCATTGGCTTTTAGCTGTTCACAGGCTTGTCTTGAGCGGATCCCCGCGCCGCAATACAGCACGATCACTTCGGATTTATCTTGCACAGGCATCCAAGATTTAAAGGTTTCTAACGGCACATTTTCCGCTTGTGGCAGATGCATGACGGCATATTCAATGGCAGAGCGCACATCAATCACTCGAGCACCTTGAGTGATTAACTCCCAACAGGTTTCACTGCTGATAGGATTGGATAGTCGTGACAGTAGTGGCAACAACATAAGCACTCCATGAATAATCCTAGGTAGGGAGATGCATCATAGGATGTCGCCAGCTGTTCAGAAATTAGCCTTTGGTCGCAGCAAAAGGCGCAGTCAATGCGCCTTATGTTTAAGGCCAGCGGCGGAAGATGAGTGAGGTGTTAATGCCACCAAAAGCAAAGTTATTACTCATCACCCATTCCGTGGCTAAGTTGCGCCCATCGCCGGTGAGATAATCGAGCTCGGCACAATCATCGGCAAGGTTGTCGAGATTAAGCGTCGGCGCGAACCAGTTGTGGCGCATCATCTCAATGCTCCACCAAGCTTCTAATGCCCCGCAGGCACCTAAGGTATGGCCGGTGTAACTCTTGAGCGATGAGATCGGTGTTTGCTGACCAAATACCGCATGGGTGGCGGCCGATTCAGCTGCATCGCCGCGGTCGGTTGCCGTACCATGTGCATTCACATAACCGATAGCTTCTGCCGCTAAGTTGGCATCTTGCAGCGCGAGTCGAATCGCTTGCTCCATGGTGCTGGCATTCGGTTGAGTAATGTGGGCGCCGTCAGAGTTCGTTCCAAAACCGACAATTTCAGCATAGATATTCGCGCCGCGAGCTTTGGCGTGTTCGAGTTCTTCCAACACGAGGGTACAGGCGCCTTCACCGATCACCAAACCATCACGGTCGCGATCAAAGGGGCGCGGCGTTAATGAGGGTGCGTCATTGCGGGTGGACGTGGCAAACAGGGTGTCGAACACCACGGCTTCGGTAGCACATAGCTCCTCGGCGCCACCGGCCAGCATCAGTTGCTGTTGGCCGTATTTAATTGCTTCATAGGCGTAGCCGATTCCTTGGCTCCCCGACGTACATGCGCTGCTGGTGGGCATGATTCGCCCTTTCAGCCCGAGAAACACGCCAATATTGACCGCGGTGGTGTGGTTCATCATACGAATATAGCTGGTGGCGTCAATGCCGCTCATATCGGCGTGTTGCAGCATGTTGCCAAAGCCGACAATCGGCTGTGGACTGCCAGCAGACGAGCCATAAGCCACGCCCATGCGGCCATCTTGAATACAGCTGTCGCCCAGCAAACCCGCATCTTGCAGTGCGCGCTCACTGGCCACAGTGGCCATCTGCGCAACGCGTCCCATCGCCCGTACTTTTTTGCGTGAATAATGGCTGGGCAATTCAAAGTCGGTCACTGGTGCGGCTAAGCGGGTGTTGAGCCCTTGATAGCGATCCCATTCGGGCATTCGCTGTACCGCATTTTGTTTGGCTTGCAGTCTGGCCTGCACGCTCGGCCAGTCATGGCCTAACGAGGAGACACCGGCAATGCCGGTGATGACAACGCGGCGGCTCATAACATGCCACCGTTAACTGAGATCACTTGGCGGGTGATATAAGCCGCTTCATCTGACAGTAAAAAGTTGGCCAAACCGGCAATCTCTTCAGGTTTACCCATGCGCCGCAGTGGCACCATCTGCTTTACTAATTCGTCGGTAAAATTTTCCACCATCTCAGTGTCGATAATGCCGGGCGCAATGCAGTTGACGGTGATTTTGCGTTTTGCCACTTCCAGCGCCAACGCTTTGGTGGCACCGATAATCCCCGCTTTTGACGCGCTGTAATTCACTTGGCCACGGTTGCCCGCAAGTCCTGAAACGGATGAAAGGGTGACAATGCGGCCGCCTTGGCGGGTTTGGATCATCGGCATCAAGGCAGGATGTACCACGTTATAAAAACCATCGAGATTGGTATGGATGACGCTATCCCATTCGTCAGCGGTCATGGCAGGAAAGGCGGTGTCTTGGGCAATACCCGCGTTCAGCACCAGCCCGTAGTAGGCGCCATGATCCGCGATATTTTGCTCAATTGCGGCACGACAAGCGGCGCGGTCGGCAACATCAAAACGCAACAGGCTAACCTGTACCCCTAGGGCTTGGATTTCGGCAGCGGTTTGCTCAGCGGCATCCTGACGTGAACGGTAATGCAGGGCAATATCATGGCCAGACTGCGCTAAACGCAGTGCGATGGCTTTGCCAATACCGCGACTCGCGCCAGTGACTAAAACTCGCTTAGTCATAACTTCTCCAGATTAAAGCGACAGCTCACCGGCCAAATAGGCATCGGTTTGCTGAGGTTGAAATACATTAACGTTGGCGCTGGCAATCAGCTGTTGCTGGGCATCATGAATGCTGCAATCAAATACCGCGAGACCGGAATCCTCTTGATACAGCCGTTGCACGCTAATGTGGTAGCGTTGCCCTAAGTTATAGCCAGCCTGTGAAAAACTCAGCTTACGAGTGCCAAGCAGAAAGCCCGTGCGGATAGGCTCACCTCGTTGCTCAGCTTCAATGCCCGCCAAGGCTGCCACTGTTTGCGCCATATATTCAATACCGACATAATTCGGTACATGCCTACTGGCGCTATCGACAAAGGGCGTTTGCTCGCTGATTTCGACGCTGGCAATTAAAAAGTCAGCGCGGTACTGCTCAATGCGATCGATCAGCACCATCGGCGGCCGATGCGGAATAAAATCGCAAATGTTACGCGCCGTGTAATTGTTATTCATGTGATAAACCACGACTAAAGATCAGGCTGGCATTACTGCCGCCAAAGGCAAAAGAGTTACTCATAAGATGCTGCAGCGGCTTGGGCTGATAATCCTGGCTCACCAATGGTAATGCGGGCAGCTCGGGATCGAACTCAGCATCCCAACAATGCAGTGGTAAGCCGTTGCTGTGGTTAAATTCCGATAACAGCAACCAGCAAAATCCCGCTTCCAATGCGCCCGCGGCACCAAGGGTATGGCCAGTAAGCGGTTTGGTTGAGCTGCATGGCGGCAGTGTGCCGCCAAAAACGCGCAGCATCGCCCGAGATTCCATCGTGTCATTTTGTTGGGTCGCTGTGCCGTGCAGATTCACATAATCAATCTGATTTGCAGCTAACCCCGCTTGGGTCAGTGCTTGCTGCATGGCGTTGACGGCACCATCGCCCTGCGGATGTGGCGCTGAGATATGGTGTGCGTCGGCAGATTCTCCGCAGCCCGCTAACATTACTGGGCCGGTGCCACGCTCAAGGGTAAACAGTACCGCACCTTCACCAATATTGATGCCGCAACGATGCAGACTGAAAGGGTTACAGCGTTGATCGGCGATGGACTCTAAGGCATCAAAGCCGTTCAGCGTCAGCTGGCTCAAACTATCGACGCCGCCCACAATCACCATATCGCACAGGCCGCTATTGAGCAGACGTTGACCACTGGCAAACACTTTAGCGCTGGAAGAGCAAGCGGTAGATACCGTGTAAGCTGGTCCGGTTAACTGCAAATAATCGCGTAAAAACAGCGCACTGCTGCCCAGTTCTTGCTGCACATAGTGGTAATCATCAGGAAACTGGCCATGTTGACGATGATATTTCAGCGCCTGCTCACCTTTGGCGATGCCCGAGGTGCTGGTGCCAATCACCACCCCAATCCGCGCTGTACCGTAACGCTGTTTTGCGGTCTCAACAGCACTGGCTATTGCGGCTAATGCCTTGAGCATCAGAGCATTATTACGGCAGTCGTATTGGGCGAAACCATCGGGAAATGCGGGCAGTTCGGCGCTGACTTCGCCGACTAACGCACTGCGCCCGAACAGCAAATGGTCACGCTGCACCATATGAGAGGTGTCACCGCCGAGGAGCGCCTGCAAAATAGTGTGCGGTTCTATGCCTAGTGGCGTACAGAATCCGGCATGGGTAATCGCAATGGTCATATCCGTCATGTCTATTCTTGTTAGCCCACACTAAAGGGGAGTAATGGTCAGCATGATGTTGGCAGCTGGTAATTGCAATACCGCTTCACTGTGCCAATGATCTGCTTGCTGATAGGTCACTAGAGCGATGAGTTTACCATCTCGGTGCAGCTGCCGACACTGGCTTTGGCCACAGGGAACTTCGGTTAATTCAGCGCCGTTAATCGATGCCTGCAACAGTTCAGTTGGCCAATAGACCAACTGCAGCATTGCCAAGAGATAATCGGCACGAAACTGATTACCGAGCAACATACTCTGCTCGCTGCTCAAGCTATGGCCGTCAAAGGTTAAGCTAAACAGGGCTTGCCCCAGCGGTGCCAATCCTACAACCGTCATTGCTTGCGTTGTAAAACTAAGTGATACCGTCAGCTCTTGCTGGCTTTCGGCTCGGTTAAAGCGCACTAATTGCACGAGGTCATCCGGCGGCAAGGCGTTGGACTGCTGCCACGGCAGTGGCGCCAAACATTGTGATACTTCAGCGGTTAATGACACACAGCTGGCCGGTGCATGTCGCAGTTGTTGGCAACCTGCCAGTAGGGTGAAGGCGAACATCAATAACCAACGATGCATCATGACTCCTTAGCCGAGTGCGGCAGAGCTAATTGCAGTGCGAGCACTAAGGTAAACAAAATTCCGAGGGTCAAGGTTTGGCCAAAGGCGGCGATGGCATGGGTTTGGCTGAACCCGAGCAGCCCAAATGCGAGCAGCGTTGAGATCGCCGACAGCAATACGGCTAACAAGACTGCCGCGGTTTGCTGCTTGGCGTTAGCAAAAAACAAGCTGTAATCCACACCAATCCCAAATACGAGGATCAGCGCCAAGCTGTGGAACAAGGTCAACTCTGCCCCGAGCCAGCCTAAGCTGCCCAAGGTCATTAGCGCCGCCAATATCGGCACTAATGCAATTTTAACACCTTGGGCTGTGCCATAACGCCCGATAAATAACAGTGCGGCAACGGCTAAGGTGGCGGCCAATAGCACTAAGGTCAATACGCGGAAATGTGCCATGGTACGGGAGATATCGGCGACTTTATCCACCAGTTGCAGCTGTGAATCCTGCGCTGCTAATTGAGTCAGCGCAGGCAGATGTTGAATCCCGCCCAAGAGCACAATTGCCGCATAGCTGGGTTGATTATCTAACCATAACTGCGCCAAACCGCTTTGCTTCGCAGCTTCAGTCGCGCGCCACGCGTCAATGGTGAGGGTTGGATTGGTGCGATATTGCTGCAGCAAAGCATTTGCAAGGCTGTCATCCAAGTCCAACTGCGGCAGGATTTGCGGCAGCTGCAGATAGATTTGCCCTTGCAGTTGATGTTGCAGCTGTTGGGTTTGCGCACTCGGCACAAACCGCGACAGCGACACAAAGCTGCCCAGTTGTTGCTGCTGAACCAGTTGCTGCAGTTGGCTACTTAACCGCTCCAACTTTTGCAGCAGTTGTTCTGGCGTATCGCCACTGACCAATAAAAACTGATTGTCGGTGCCACCACTTAACAGCTGACGTAATTGCTGCTCTGGCTCGATGACACTGGCTGGGCTTTGCTGCAATTGGCGCACATCGTCGTTGCTGACTAAGCGTAAATTGCCAGCGACAAGCACCACGGCGATGATTGCCAACAGTTGCAATGGTAGTCGGCGTTGCAGCAGTTGCTGACTTAAACGCTGCGCCCAAGCTAACGCCTGACTGTGTGCGGCAAGTGGTTGATTGGCCAGTAGCGGATAGGCCAGCAGCAGTGTCAGCCAAGTAAAAATCAGACCCGAGGCGCAAAACAGTGCCACTTGGCGCATGCCCGGAAATGGCGTGAACGCCAGCGCCACATAGGCAATCACGCTGCTCAACAACGCCAAACTCAAGGTCGGCATGATCTGCGTTAAACTGCGCTGTGCTGAATTTGTTCCTGTGTCGCCATCATCTTTGGCATGTTGCAGCCGTTCGCAATAGAAGTGAAAACTGTAGTCGATGGCGATGCCGACCAAGCTGGTGCCAAACACCAGCGTAAGCAGATGTAGCTGGTGGAAGACGCTGAGGGTTACCGCGGTGGCCACCACAAAGCTGCTGGCTAAGGTTAGCAACGCAATCGACAGTGGCATCAGCGAGCGAAAACACCACAACACTAACAGCACCACGCCGAGCAGGGAAATACCGCCAATCCAACTGATCTCTTGGGTTGCGGTCTCGGTGGCTGCTGCCGCATGAAACAACGCGCCCGCCTTGAGCACGGTGATGTCAGGCAATACTGTGGCTAAGGCATGGTTTAACGCCTGCAGCTGTTGCTGCTGCGCCGCTGGATTAAACGCTGAACCAACGCCTTGAGCGCTGATAATGGCCGCCACACCGGTCGTGGTTGGTCGCAGCAAAATGCCGTCTTGTTGCTGGTATTGCTGTCCAGCCGCCAACGAGTGCAACCAGTCGGGGAATAGCAACAGTGGGTCATTCGCCAGCAGCGCGCTATTAGCCGCGCCAAACGGGTTAAACAGTTGCTGCTGCGCCTTAGCAACTAACTGATCAACATCCTGTTGTTGCAATAGTTGCTGCTGCTCTGCGGTCAACAACTGCATGCGATAGGGAAAATAGAAACTGGCCAGCGATTGCAACTGTTGCGGCGCACTGCTGACGTTGTCAAACGCGGCGCTTTGTTTGAGCGCGGCCAGCACTGGTTTGGCGGCATTTACCGCGGCAGTTTGATTGTCCGCGACCAAGGCGAGGTAGATGCGATTGGCAAACTGCTGTTCAACCCGCTCTTGAGCACGTTTGATAAGCGGGTCTTGGCTGATAGTGGGCAGCATCGCCAGAATATCTGTTTCAATGCGTGCGCCTTGCTGCCATTGCCAAATACCCACGGCGCTGATACTGCTGAGCAGCATCAGCCAAAGTGCAAAACTCAGCCGCAGCCGCAGCATTAATTCTGCGCTCCAACAGGGGGAAACAGCGCTTGTTCTGCTGTCGTCAGCGTACCTTGTTGCACGTTGAACAGTGCGATTTCACTGACGTCTTGTTGCTGCCCTAGCAGCAGAATCCGCCGTAACTCGCTGTCACCTGACAGTACTATGTGTGGCAGCAAGGCCATAAGTTGGGGATCTTGCGCGACGAGCCCCAACTGCCAATGGCTCTGGTCGCTAGGGTGTTGCAAATGCAGGCTAAAATGCTGCTGCAGAAAGTCGATGTCCGCACTGAGCAAGGCACGCATCAATTGCGGCATTAACTGACTCAATTCTGCGGGTGCTGCACTGGTGGCTTGTTGGCTGCGGTTGCCCTGACTGTCGATTTGGGTCAGCGAGTTTTGCTGCAATATCAGCGTGGTAGCAAATGGTTTGAGCTGCTGCCAATACAAACCTTGTGCAGCGGAAAACACGAACTTGCCTTGGCTTTGCAGCGGGCGTTTGAGCACCTTGAGCCAGCGAGTTTGTTGAAATTCACCGCGACTGGCGTTGCCAAGTGCGAGCGATTGCATCAATTGGCTCAGTTCATTTTGAGTGGCGGGTGCGCTAAACAGCGCTTGAAAGTCGTCTGCGTTGGTGCGAATGAGAGGGCTGTCGTCGGCAACTGCCATATTGAACAGCAATGCGCTGAGCATGCCCGTTAGCAGGTATGTCATTGCACCGAGATGCAGCAGTCGCGTGGTTCGTTCAACCAACCACTGGCGCACTACTGAGTTTGCCCTACTGCAGCGACTCATTGCGCCTCCAAGTAAGGCTGTAACCGCTCACGAAATGCCGCTGGAGTTTCAAAACACAGCTCTTTGCTTTGCATGTCGACCGCCGCCTGAATGCTGTAGCCTTTGGTGGTGCGTTCGCCGCTGGCGCAATCAAAAATCTGGTATTGGATTTTTAGTCGATTTTCCCACTCGACCAAGCTGGCTTCGACGCGAATTTTTTGCTCAAAGGTAGTCGGTTTTACATATTTGACTTGGGTATCGACAATCGGCCACATATAGCCAGACGCTTGCATCTGCCGGTAGCCATAATTGATCTGTTCCAACAGCTTACAGCGGGCGACTTCAAAATATTTGAGATAATTGCCATGCCAAGTGATCCCCATTGAGTCGACATCAAAAAAGGGCACTTCCATTTCAACTGCTACCTGCAATATGGCTTTCACTGAGGTACCTCCCATACCGCTTGTTGGATTTTGGCCAATGTATCACGCAGTGTCTGCTCTAACGGTCGGTCTTCGTCGACGAGCGGCAGTTGTTCGGCTAACTGGGTGAGTAGACTGTTAAGCGCCGGGCTCAAACTCTCGTAACTCAACTGTTGTTGCCGTACTCGCAATCGCACCCCTTGGCTCACGGCTAACAAAGCGGCGCTGGCGACTTGCTCGGTCAGAGTGAGCACGCGCAGTGCATCCCGTGCAGCAATGGTGCCCATGCTCACTTTATCTTGGTTGTGGCATTCCGTTGAGCGTGAGAACACGCTGGCGGGCATGGTCAGTTTTAGCGCTTCGGCGGTCCATGCAGAACAACCGATTTGCACCGCTTTAAAGCCGTGGTTAATCACTCGTCGAGGCCCTTCGCTGCCCGATAGATTGGCCGGCAGCCCGTGGTTGAATTTAGGGTCCATCATTAACGCCATCTGCCGATCCAATAGATCAGCCAAGTTCGCCACCGCGTTTTTCAGCGAATCCATCACAAAGGCGATATGACCACCGTAAAAATGGCCGCCATGCAGAATATGCTCACCTTCAGCATCGACAATCGGATTGTCGTTGGCGCTGTTTAATTCGATTTCAATAAACTGCCGCATAAACGGCTGAGCATCCACCAGAACCCCGATGATGTGCGGTGCGCAGCGAATCGAATATCGATCCTGCAAGCGCTCACTGTTGCGCGGATGGGTATGGTGTTGCAGGTCGTCGCGGATCCATTTGGCCACTTGCATCTGCCCCGGATGCGGTTTGGCATTAAACAGGATTTCATCAAAATGATGGCTGTTGCCTTGCAACGTAATCGACGCCAGCGCGGTAATGCGGGCACAAAGGCGCGCTAAATAATCCGCCCGTTGAAAGGCCAAGCAGGCCAGTGCGGTCATGACCGCAGTGCCGTTCATCAGCGCTAATCCCTCTTTCGGGCGTAGCACTAATGGTGTGATATCTAACTGCTGAAACACGGTCGCAGCATCTTGTTGTTCGCCATTAAACAGCACTTGTCGTTCGCCTTGCAGTACTGCTGCAAGGTAAGACAGCGGGGTGAGATCGCCACTGGCACCCACCGAACCCTCTTCGGGAATGAGTGGCACTATGTTGCGATTAAGCAGTTCCGCAAGGCGTTGCAATAAGCGATAACTGACCCCAGATTTCCCCAATGCCAGCGAATTTAAGCGGCACACCATCACGGCGCGTGCTTGCTGCTCAGTTAGGTATTGCCCCATACCGCAGCCATGAAAGCGGGTCAGATGCAGCGGCAGCTCTGCGACTAAGGCTTCATTCACCGCAACGGTGCAGGAGTCGCCATAGCCGGTGGTAACACCATAGACCACCCCCTCTTCAGCAAGCAGGCTATCAATAAATTGGGCGCCCCGCTCAATGCTGGCGATGTAGTCGGGCGCATCATTGAGCTGCACCTGCGCACCGGCGGCAACCGCCGCCACTTGGGCAATGGTTAGTGGTTGTTGGCCAACAATAATCGGGTCAGCAACACGGCTCATGCATCTTCCTCACGGCTAAGCGCACTGTCTTGGCGCCAAAAGTCATAAAAATTAAACCATTGCAGTGGCGCGCGCAGCGCCATTTGCTCTAAACGTTCAGCATAAACGCGACTGGCTTGCTGTAACCTTGCTGCACGTTCAGCGCGAGGCCCGGCTAATGGCGTATCAAACGGCTGTACTTCAACGATATAGCGGCCATGTTCGCGAATACAAAACAGGGTATACACAGGGCAATCTAACAAACCTGCCAGAATAAATGGCCCTTCAGGAAAGGCGGCAGGTTGGCCTAAAAATGGTTGATATTGCACACGGCCAATGCTGTGGCGCGAAGTGCGATCGGCGGCAATCACCACCAGTTCGCCGTTGTCTATCTTTTGCTGCAGCAACATGGCGGTCGCCGGGTTTAACTCCGACACTTGCAGCAGATCGAGTTGGCTATCGGGGTTAAGCTGCTTGATCAGCTTATTGAAATTAGCGCTGTTATCACTCATCACCATCACGTTCACCTTGATCTGGCGTTGATGGATGGAGATGGCGCGGCACAGCTCAATGTTGCCAATATGAGACACTAACAACACCGCGCCACGGCCGCGCTCAAGTTGGGCTGCAAGTTGGTCTTTACCCGGAAAATCCACTTGGCTCAGGGTAATGCGGTCACACCACGCATCAACCCGATCCAGCGCTGCGTTACCAAAACTGATGAAGTGTTTCAGACCATCGCGCCAACTGAGTTGTTGGATTAGCTGTGGATGTTGCGGCCGCAACTGTTTTACCCGGCGCAAAAAATCCATGGAGGCCTGGCGTGCATGTTTACCACTAATAAAGAAATAGCCAATCACAGGGTACATGATCAGTCGTGCCAACCAATGTCCGCCAAGACGGTAGCAGCCGAGCAAAATCTTTAGCCCGAGCAAGCTGCCGCGTTCGCTGATGCTTGACCAATGCTGCTGATTGCTGCTGGCTTTGGCGGCGCGCGCAAAACGCTGACCGGTTAACTTGCGCCATAACATGCCGAAAAACAGCCGTGTATGCATTTTGCTGATCAGCCAGTTGTCGGCAACGCCGCGAAAGTGGCTGACGCCGTTATCGGGGTAGATGACTTTTGTTGGCAGATGCACGGTG